>NZ_JBALHR010000012.1:0-113746 GCF_036964905.1 Gemmobacter denitrificans | reverse complement strand
CTCAGCATCACAACAAAGGCCGCCTGACCATGACCTCAGGCCATCCAGTAATTTACACCAGATTGACGGACGTGACCGCTGAGGTTAACCCCGGCCTGACGGACAACCAGAGCGAAATCTGCACTGTCCGGCGATGCCCGACATGGCATGTCGCCCACGGGCCAGACGCCGCAGGGTGCGGGGCGCGATCAAGGGGGCAGGAACGCATCATGGCCACCAAGTACATTCCCCTTTTTCTTCAGCATGCCGCCACCCCGCGGATCGAGGCTTTCGCGGCGCTGGCAGGGCTTGAGGCCGCCGTGCGGGGGACGCTGATTTCCGTCATGCCGCTGGTGGTCTATGATGTGGTGAAAGATGCCGCGATCGTCAGCCGCATCTATTTCATTGCCGGGATTGCGGCGCTGATCTGGGGGCTATTGATCCCCTGGGCCACCCGCACCCTGCCGCGGCGCTGGATGTATACGCTGGGCTGCGCGCTGTATCTGGTGGCCATGGCACTGGCGGTTCACGGCAGTGCGATCACTGTTCCGCTGGCGCTGATCTGTTCGGCCTTGGCCACGGCGACCTGCTTTGCCTGTTTCAACGCCTATGTGCTGGATTATGTCGCCCGGGCCGATCTGGGGCGGACCCAGAGCCTGCAGATGTTCTATGCGGCTGCGCCCTGGGCCGTGGGGCCGATGCTGGGCGTCTGGTTGCGCAGCCTGTGGGAGCCCTTGCCCTTTCTTGTGGCCGGAACCTTCGCTGTCGCGCTCTGTGCGGTCTTCTGGGTGTTGCGCATGGGGAATGGCAAACAGATCCAGAAAGCCAAGGGGCCCGCTGTCAATCCGCTGGCCTATCTGGGCCGGTTTTTCCGGCAGCCCCGGCTGATTGCCGGCTGGCTGTTCGCCGTGCTGCGCAGTTGTGGCTGGTGGGTCTATGTCGTCTATCTGCCGATCTTCTGCATCGAGGCGGGGCTGGGCGACAAGGTTGGCGGGGTGGCGTTGTCGCTGTCAAACGCCTTGCTTTTTGTCACGCCGATGCTGCTGCGGCTGGTGCATCGCACCTCGGTCCGGTTCGCGGTGCGTGGGGCATTTGCGCTGTGCATGGTGTTGTTCTGCGCTGCCGGGCTGTTGTCACACTGGCCATGGGTGACAGTGATTTGCCTGATGGCCGGGTCTTTCGGGCTGGTGATGCTGGATACCGCCGGGGGGCTGCCCTTCATGATGTCGGTCAAGCCTTCGGAACGGGTCGAGATGGCTGCGGTCTATTCCAGCTTCCGCGATGTTTCGGGCATCATGACCCCCGGCGCGGCCTATATCGTGCTGCTGTTCGCCCCTTTGGCTGGGGTATTCACCGCCAGCGGGTTGGGCTTTGTCGCGGCTTGGTTCATGGCCGGGCAATTGCATCCCCGCCTCGGGGTCAAGCGACCATCCCGAGGCGGGGCATAAGGTCTGCCGGGGGCCATCCGGCAGACCGCTCTCACTCTGGCAAGATCAGTCCAGCAGCCGGCGCGCTATGACCTGCGCCTGAATCTCCGCCGCACCTTCGAAGATGTTCAGGATGCGGGCATCGCACAGGATGCGGCTGATCTGATATTCCAGCGCGAAACCGTTGCCGCCATGGATCTGCAGCGCATTGTCAGCCGAGGCCCAGGCAACGCGGGCCCCCAGTAGCTTGGCCATGCCCGCCTCAAGATCGCAGCGCTTGTCATGGTCTTTCTGCCAGGCGCTGAAATAGGTGAGCTGGCGTGCGATCATGATTTCTACTGCCATCATCGCCAGTTTGCCCGCAACGCGCGGAAACTCGATCAGCGCCTTGCCGAACTGCTTGCGGTCTTCGGCATATTTCATGCCGGTTTCCAGCGCAGATTGCGCCACGCCAATGGCGCGGGCGGCGGTCTGGATGCGGGCGGATTCAAAGGTCTGCATCAATTGCTTGAAGCCTTGGCCTTCGACCCCGCCAAGAAGGTTTTCACCTTTCACCTTGAACCCGTCAAAGCCCAGTTCGTATTCCTTCATCCCGCGATAGCCCAGCACTTCGATCTCGCCGCCCGTCATGCCCGGGGTGGGGAAGGGGGTGTCGTCAGTGCCCGGGGTCTTTTCGGCCAGGAACATCGACAGGCCGCGATAATCGGTCGTGTTCGGATCGGTGCGGGCGAGCAGCGTCATCACATGGGTGCGGGCGGCATGGGTGATCCATGTCTTGTTCCCCGTCACTTCCCAATCGTCCCCCACCTTCACCGCGCGGGTGCGCAGGGAGCCGAGGTCAGACCCGGTATTGGGTTCGGTGAAAACGGCGGTCGGCAGGATTTCACCGCTGGCCAGCTTGGGCAGCCACTGCGCCTTTTGCTCTGCCGTGCCGCCGCAGAGGATCAGTTCGGCGGCAATCTCGCTGCGGGTGCCAAGGCTGCCCACGCCGATATAGCCGCGCGACAATTCTTCGGACACCACCACCATCGAGGCTTTGGACAGACCGAACCCACCGAATTCTTCGGGGATTGTCAGGCCGAACACGCCCATTTCTGCCAGTTGTTCGATGATCTCCATCGGGATCAGCTCATCCTTCAGGTGCCAGCCATGGGCATGGGGGATGACCTGTTCATCGGCAAAACGGCGGAACTGATCGCGGATCATTTCCAGCTCTTCATCCAGACCCGAGGCACCAAAGGTTGCCCGGCCCTGATTGTCCCGCATCAAGGCAACCAGCGCCATGCGGGCCGCATTGGTATTGCCTTCCGCCATCAGCTGATGGGCGGCTGGGCCCGGTGTCCAGGTCAGGCCAAGATCTGACAGGCGGGCGGTTTCATTCTGCGACATGGGCATGCCGCCCGCGATCTGCGACAGGTATTCGCCAAAGCCGATCTGCAGGATCAGCCCCTCCATCGCGCCAAACTGGCCCTGTTCGGCCAGCCGCCCGGCCCAGGCGTCCAACTGGCGCAGGCTTTCGGTATAGGTTGCCAGCCAGGACAGGGCATGGGCGGCGAACTGGTGTTCCTCCAGTGCCGCGGCCGAAATCTTGCCGCCGACAGTGACCCGCCCCCGCAGCGCCTCGCGCGCTTGCGCGAACAGGGTTTCCACTTCGGGCAGGGCAGCGGCGGTCAGGCCGGTCAGATCGGCGATGAGAGGCTGGTGGGGCACGGCTTGACCATCATGCGGCATGGCGATTCCTCGGGCTTCTGCAGTTGCGAAAGGGGTAATCCTTTTGCAGTTGCAGCGCAACAAGATTTCAAACAGCATGGCGCATTCGTATCAATATGTCGCTGCCGTTTAGGGCTTGCCCTGCATTGGTCAAGGGTTCAATCAGGGAAAAAAGCGGAGACTGCGATGGAATTCTGGATGGCGGGCACCAGCCCGATGGCATTTGCATTGGCCCTTGCCGTCACGCTGTTTGCAGGCTTTGTGAAGGGTGCCATCGGCTTTGCCATGCCGATGATCATGATTTCGGCCTTTTCCAGCTTTCTGCCCCCCGAAACCGCGCTGGCCGGGCTGATCCTGCCCACTGTTGTCGCCAATCTGGGGCAGGCCTTCCGGCAGGGGGTGGCACCTGCCCTGGCCACGATCCGCCGGTATTGGCGCACGATCAGTGCCACGATCATCTTCATCGTGATTTCGGCGCAATTCGTGCGGGTCATTCCGCAGGATCTGTTCCTGTTCGCCCTGGGTGCCCCGATCACGTTGTTCGCGGCAGCGCAGTTGATGGGCGCGAGCCTTGCGCTGAAGCTGCAGCACCGCAATCGCGCCGAATGGGCGCTTGGGGTGATCGCCGGGCTTTATGGCGGGATTTCGGGGGTCTGGGGGCCGCCGCTGCTGGTGTTCCTGCTGTCGATCGGGGCCGACAAGGTGGAGACGGTGCGGGTGCAGGGCGTGGTCTTCCTGATCGGGGCGGTGGTTCTGACCACGGCGCATCTGCAATCGGGCGTATTGAATGCCGAAACGGTGCCGTTTTCGCTGGCCCTTGTGCTGCCCAGCCTGATCGGCATGGCGCTTGGCCAATGGGTGCAGGACCGGCTGGATCAACTGCGGTTTCGCCGCTGGACCCAAGCCCTGCTGGTGCTGACCGGTCTGAACCTGATGCGGCGGGCCGTGGGGCTTTGACCCCGCACCGCCCGCCGCCATGGATCATGCCAGGATGAAGTCGCTGGCGTCGATGCTGGAAAGCCGGGTGTCGCGCAGCAGGATATCCAGCGGGCCCGCATCTATGCGGACATCTGCCCCGATCTGCACGGCTGCCGCCAGAACCTGCGCGGCCGAACTGAACAGCCCCTCCAGCCGCAGCAGATCCCGTTCATTGGCCGCATGGTTGAAATCTTCGATCACAGCCAGACCAGTTTGCCCGGCGGCAAAAACGAAGGTGTCATTGCCATGCCCGCCATTCAGCCGGTCATTGCCGCCGCCACCCTTCAGCACATCGGCATGTTCAGCGCCATAGAGCGTGTCATTCCCGCCCCCGCCCGACAGGGTGTCGATGCCGCGCCCGCCATGCAGCAGATCGGCCCCTGCGCCACCGGAAACCATGTCGTTTCCGGCCTGACCAAAGGCGAAGGCCCCCGAAATCACATCATTCCCGGCCCCGCCTTGGGTTGCAGCGGAAAAGCCCAGATCCTGATCGAACCACTGGAACAAGGACGGGGTTTCATCTTCCAGCCGGTCGCCCTGCACCGAATAATCGCGGGTAAAAGCCCCCAGCAGCCCGGTATTCTGGAATTGCACCTTTTCGATGCCGCTGGCGATCTTGAGCCCATGGGCCGCCGACCAGAAGGCCAGATTGCCATCATTGAGCTTCATCACCCGCCAATCATTGTTCGATCCTGACAGGTGCAGCATATCCTGCCCGGTGCCGCCTGCGATGACGTCGAACCCCTGGCCGGTGCGGAAGGTGTCATTGCCCGTGCGGCCTTCGAGATAGTCATTGCCGCGATTGCCGGACAGAAGATCATCAAAGTCGCTGCCGATGACGAAAGCCGGTGCCCCGACATGGTTGGAGGCCAGTGTGGCCTTGTCTTCGACCCAGGTCGTGCCACGGCTGAGCGCGGAAAGGTTGGAGACCACCACCACGCTGTCGCGATCGGTCAGGTCATAGAATTCCGATCCGGCAATACGGTCCAGCGCATCGGTAAAGACCCCGCCCACATGCGCCCCCCAACCGCCAATGACATTCAGGATGGAGAAGGGTCCGAAGGGAAACAGCGACGAGGCGTAGATGTCGTCGAACAGGATGATATTGTCGGTGGAAGAGACAAGGTTGTAATCCTGCCCGGTCAGGAAGGGCAGGGTGGGCAGGGCGGCCTCGAGAAAGCTCGCCCAATCGCCTGCTGCGCGGTGAACGACATCGTTTTCATACCCCACGTTCAGAACGCGGTCATTGTCTTCGTACATCAGCGGGCCGTCATGGCCGATATAGACCGAATCCGCGAAGAACCCACCGGCAAGGCTATCGGCGAAACGCGCCATCACATTGGTCATCGCCCCGCCCAGCGAATAGCCGGTCACGATGACATCTTCGCCGGTCAGGCCGTAGGATGCCGCAAGGGCTGCGACAGCAGATAACAGCGGCTCCATCTCGGCGCTGATCGTGCCATCGTTCAGCTGAAGATAGTCCAGCACATCGACCGGTGAATTGGTGCCGGTAAAGGCCAGGGACAAGCGGGTCACCGCACCGTTGGCATCGGTTTCAGCCAGGATCTTCAACTGTGGACCGGTCCAGGTCGTGCCGGTCAGCGGGCTGGGGATGGTGTAGAAGCCATCCCGGTCCAGCGCCGCATTGGTAAGACCCAGTTCAACCGGGGCGACTTCGCGCCAGCCCGATGGCAGGGACGAGGTCAGCGTGCTGGGCAGGGTGCCGGGGGGCAATACCGAACCGACGGTGTTGATCAGATCCCGGATCGGCACACCGACAAAGGGGCCAAGCTGCGAATAGGTGGCCAGATCATGCGAAAGCAGCGTCAGAGCCGCCGATTCCGCTGCAGAATAGTCCTGATACTCAAACATACCCACGGGCGCATTCCTCCTGATTGCGTCACAAGGGGGCGGCGCTGCTGTGGCTCCAAGGTCCCCCCGGGCGCAGTAAACACAGGGCTGCGGGGGGTAGGTCAGATAACGTCGGGGAATATAGTGACGTTACGCTGCGTATAATTGAAATTTAATTGCGTGGTAAAAACTTGTGTGCACAACTTTTGGGCGATCAGCGCAATGAAAAACGCCACCCCGGTCGGGGTGGCGCAAAGCTGTCAACCCGCAGGCATCAGCCGATGGCGGCGGCCTTAACGTCTTCGTCGATATGCGCGACATATTGGCCGAAATTGTCGGCAAACATCGTCACCAGCTTTTTCGCCTGCGCGTCATAGGCGGCCTTGTCGGCCCAGGTGTCGCGCGGGTTCAGCAGGGTAGCATCAACGCCCGGCACGGCGACCGGCACTTCAAAGCCGAAGTTCGGGTCCTTGCGGAACTCGACCTTGCCGAGCGAGCCGTCCAGCGCCGCTGTCAGCAGGGCGCGGGTGGCCTTGATCGGCATGCGCTTGCCGGTGCCATGGGCGCCACCAGTCCAGCCGGTGTTGACCAGCCAGCATTCGGCGCCGAACTGCGCAATCTTCTCCTGCAGCAGCTTGCCATAAACCTCGGGGCGGCGCGGCATGAAGGGGGCACCGAAGCAGGTGGAGAAGGTGGGCGTCGGTTCCGTCACCCCACGTTCGGTGCCCGGCGTCTTGGACGTGAAGCCGGACAGGAAGTGATACATCGCCTGCGCAGGGGTCAGCCGCGCGATGGGCGGCAGCACGCCAAAGGCGTCACAGGTCAGCATGATCACGTTCTTGGGCGTGCCGCCCAGACCGGTGGGCGAGGCGTTCGAGATGTAATCCAGCGGATAGGCGCAACGCATGTTCTGCGTCAGGCTGGCATCGTCGAAATCCAGCTCCAGCGTTTCGGGGTGATAGACCATGTTTTCGATCACGGTGCCGAATTTGGAGGTGGTGGCAAAGATTTCCGGCTCGGCCTCGGCCGACAGGTTGATCGTCTTGGCGTAGCAGCCACCTTCAAAGTTGAAGATGCCCTGATCCGACCAGCCATGTTCGTCATCGCCGATCAGGATGCGCGAGGGATCGGCCGACAACGTGGTCTTGCCGGTGCCCGACAGGCCGAAGAACACCGCCGCATCGGCCGGGTTGCCAATGGCGTGGTTGGCCGAACAATGCATGGGCATGATACCCTTGCCGGGCAGAATATAGTTCAGCAGGGTGAAGACCGATTTCTTGTTTTCACCTGCGTATTGGGTATTCGCGATCAGGATCAGCTTCTTGTCGAAATTGAGCGCGATCACCGTTTCGGTCCGGCAACCGTGGCGGGCCGGATCGGCCTTGAAGCTGGGGCAGTTGATGATGGTGAATTCCGGCACGAAGCTGTCCAGTTCCTCGCGCGCCGGGCGGCGCAGCAGGTGACGGATGAACAGGCCATGCCATGCCAGTTCGGTCACCACGCGCACGTCCAGCCGATGGGCCGGATCGGCCCCGGCGAACAGATCCTGCACGAAGTAGTCGCCGCCCTTCATGTGTTCCAGCATGTCGGCATGCAGGCGATCAAACGCGTCGGGCGCCATGGGGGCGTTGTTTTCCCACCAGATCGTGTTTTCCACCGATGGGGTGCGCACCACGAACTTGTCTTTCGGAGAACGGCCGGTGAACTGGCCGGTGGTGCAGAGGAATGCACCGCCCTTGCCCAGCTTGCCTTCGCCGCGCGACACCGCCGCTTCGACCAGCGCCGGTTCGATATCGTTGTAATAGACGTTGCCCAGGCCGATGATGCCTTGCGTTTCAAGGGTATGGCTGGGGTTCACGCGTCCATTTGTCATTGTGCAAGCTCCCGGTGCCGCAATGCGGCGTCAATCTGGGTTCAAATCGGCATCCCGGGCCTAGGGATACCGGCCGACCCCGGTGCGAAGGGACGACACGCGCCCTATAACATGAGGATTTCGTGACGGAACAGCAGACATTTTTGCAGTTAGCGCAACCATCCGGGGTTTAGCGCAATCATCTTGCGCGGGGTTCCGCCGGGTGAGGCAAATTAGCCATTCCTTCAGCCTTTTCGCTTGTCCTGAACAGAGCGAGTCAAGCCGATTCGCAGATAGAGGTTGATTCTTCGCGTGAGAAAACAGAGAATGTTCACAAAACCAGAACAATGAGCAGCACAGGAAAACCGCACATGTCGAGGATCGCCCTTGTGGACGACGACAGGAATATCCTGACGTCGGTTTCCATGACGCTTGAGGCCGAAGGCTTCGAGGTCGAAACCTATAATGACGGGCAAAGCGCCCTTGATGCCTTCAATCGCCGCCTGCCCGACATGGCCGTGCTGGACATCAAGATGCCACGGATGGACGGGATGGACCTGCTGCAGCGCCTGCGGCAGAAAACCACCATGCCGGTGATCTTCCTCACGTCGAAGGATGATGAGATCGACGAAGTGCTGGGCCTGCGAATGGGGGCCGACGATTATGTCAAGAAGCCCTTCAGCCAGCGCCTGCTGGTCGAACGCATTCGGGCGCTCTTGCGTCGGCAGGATGCGATCTCGACCGGTGAGGTCGCGGTGACCGAAGAAACCAAGATCATGGAGCGGGGCAATCTGCGGATGGATCCGCTGCGCCATGCCGTGACCTGGAAGGGCCAGGACGTTTCGCTGACCGTGACGGAATTCCTGCTGCTGCAGGCCCTGGCGCAGCGCCCCGGTTTCGTGAAATCGCGCGATCAGCTGATGGATGTGGCCTATGACGATCAGGTCTATGTCGATGACCGCACGATCGACAGCCATATCAAGCGCCTGCGCAAGAAGATGCGGACGGCTGATGCAGAGTTCTCGGCCATCGAAACCCTGTATGGTATCGGTTATCGTTACAACGAAGAATGATGCCCGATGACCGTGGCGCAGCAGATCAGGATGGATGAGCGCAAGGCACAGCCCCGCAATGGCGAGGTGTTGCTGGGCGAGGATTGGGTCAGCCCCGAGGCATTGGCCGAACAGGAACTGCGCGCCGGACGCGGGCGGCGCGGTCTTGTTGCGCTGAACCATTCTCCGCTAGCCCGGAAGATTGTCATCTTCAACATGATGGCCATCGTGATCATGGTGGCGGGGGTCCTGTTTCTGAACCCGTTCCGTGACAGTCTGGTCATCCAGCGCGAACAGGGTCTTGTCACCGAGGCGGAGCTTGCCGCCGATGTTCTGGCTGCCAAAATGGCCAGCATGATGCCCGAGGCCGCGGTGGAAGGGCTGCGTATCGGCCCGGGTGTCACGCTGCATGTGTTTGATGCCAGCGGTCAGGTTGTTGCCGAAGCGCGCGGTGGGCCACGGCAGGCCCTAGGGGAAGAGCGCACGACCATCATCACTGATTTCCTCAACCTCGTCTGGGATGCGGTATCCGGTGTGCTGACGTCGGGCCGGAGCGCCGAAGGGCCGGCGGATGGCGTGGCCTTGGCGCAGGATATCATCGCGCGGGCGCAGGCGGGCGAAACCGCCATAAAGACGACACGCGGCCCTGAAGGCGGCACCATATTTACCGTCGCAACTCCGATCGGCGCGTCAACCGGCCCGCTGGGTGTGGTTGCGCTGACCTCTGCAGAAGGCGAGATTGACCGCTTGGTGCGGCACGAACGCGAACAGGTGCTGCAGATGTTCGTGATCGCCCTGCTGGTGTCGATCGGGCTCAGCCTCGTGCTGGCCTCTACCATCGCCAACCCGCTCAGCGATCTGGCGGCGGCGGCCGAACTGGGGCAGGACAGGGACGCGCGGCGGATGTCGCCCGGTCGGGTCAGGATCCCGGACCTGACGGCCCGCCCCGATGAAATCGGGCGGCTGTCGGTGGCAATGCGGGGCATGGTGGCGGCACTGTATGACCGGATTGACGCCAATGAACAATTCGCCGCCGATGTGGCGCATGAGATCAAGAACCCGCTTGCCAGCCTGCGGTCGGCAGTCGCCTCGTTGCATGTGGCCAAGCGCGATGACCAGCGCGCCCGCCTGCTGGAAGTGATCGATCACGATGTGCGGCGGCTAGATCGTCTGGTCAGCGATATTTCGAATGCTTCGCGGCTGGACAGCGAACTGGTGAAGGAAGAGGAAGAAGAGTTCAATCTTCTGAAAACGCTTGCCAATCTGTCCGAATATCTGGGGCAGCAGGCGTCGGAAAAGGGCGTTGAGTTCATCACCGACCTGCCGGTCGATCCCATCGTGATCCGCGGGTTGGAGGGGCGTCTGGCGCAGGTCTTCGTCAACCTGATCACCAATGCGATTTCCTTCTGCGAACAGGGCGATGCCGTGCGGGTCTGGGCGCGCAAGCGGGACAACCGTGTACTGGTCGTGGTCGAGGATACCGGCCCCGGCATACCTGAACAGGCGCTGACCAAGGTGTTCAAACGGTTTTACTCCGAACGGCCTCAGGGGGATTTCGGCAATCATTCGGGCCTTGGCCTTGCGATCTCAAAACAGATTGTCGAGGCCCATGGCGGGGTGATCTGGGCCGAAAACATCCGTCCGACCCATGCCGATGTCACCTCGGAACCACTGGGTGCCCGTTTCGTTGTTGGCCTTCCGGTCTGATTGCGGTGCCGCTGCTGCATGCCAGTTGTGTGGCACTTGAGGGGCGTGGTCTGCTGATCCTTGGGCGCGCAGGGGCCGGAAAGTCCGGCCTCGCGCTGCATCTGATGGCGCTTGGCTGCCAACTTGTGGCCGATGATCAGGTGGACCTGACCCGCGTCGGGGCCGAGGTATTCGCGACCGTGCCCGGCCGTCTGCACGGGTTGATCGAGGCGCGCGGTCTGGGACTGATACGGGCCGAACCCTGCGCGCGGGCCAAGATTGACCTCGTGATCGATCTGGACCGGACCGAACCTGATCGTCTGCCGCCGAAACGTGAAATCCTGATCTGCGAATGTCCTTTGCCGCTTGTCTTGCGCGGGGATGCGGCCCATTTTCCCTATGGAGTGCTGCAACTTCTGCGTGGAGGGCGTCATGCTTGACGGCGGATCGGAACGGAGAGCCGGGGCGGATCGCGCCGAGCATCGTCTGGTGATGATCACCGGGCCGTCGGGGGCGGGCCGTTCAACGGCGATCAATGCGCTGGAAGATCTGGGCTATGAGGCGATCGACAATCTGCCGCTCAGTCTGGTGCCCCGATTGATGGACGGGCCTCCGCTGGGCCGCCCCATCGCGCTTGGCATTGATGTCCGCAACCGGGATTTCAGCGCGACGGCGTTGATCGAAATGGTCGATCTGCTGGAAGCTGATCCCCGGGTCACCCTGAACCTGCTCTATCTGGATTGCGCGCCCAATGAACTGATCCGGCGCTATTCGGAAACCCGGCGGCGGCATCCTCTGGCCGAGGCGGAAAGCCCGGCCGAGGGGATCGCCCGGGAAATCGACCTGTTGGCACCGATCCGGGTGCGGGCCGATCATCTGATCGACACCACGGAAATGTCGCCCCACGATCTGAAGGCCGATATCGTGGGGTGGTTTCAGTCAGAGGGCACGCCCAGGCTGGCCGTGTCGGTGCAAAGCTTCAGCTACAAGCGTGGGGTGCCGCGCGGGCTGGACATGATCTTTGATTGCCGGTTTCTCGACAATCCGCATTGGGTGCCGGCCCTGCGACCGCTGGACGGTCGTGATTCTCGTGTCGCGCAGCATGTGACTGCAGATCCGAATTTCCCTGAGTTCAGCCAAAGATTGCGCGATTTGCTTCTTTTTCTGCTTCCGGCCCATGAAGCCGAGGGCAAGGCCCATCTCTGCATCGGCTTTGGCTGTACCGGCGGGCAACACAGATCGGTTGCAGTTGCAGAAATCATGGGTAACGCGCTTGCAGAAGCGGGCTGGTCGGTGTCAAAACGACATCGGGAACTTGAACGCAGGTCAGCGGCAGCGCGACCTTTGGGATCTGGGTGATCTGGGTTTGATCGGGATCGTGATCGTTGCGCATGGCGGTCTGGCGCGGGAATATCTGTCCGCGGTAGAGCATGTTGTCGGCAAGCAGGCCGGCATGGCAGCCATTGCCATTGCGGATGAACATGACCGCGCCGCGAAGTCGCTGGAAATCGCGGCTGCCGCAGATGCGGTGGATCATGGCGATGGCGTTGTTGTGGTGACTGACATGTTTGGAGGCTCACCCTCCAATCTGTCCTTGCCTGCCTGCACGGTGCGCAACCGCCGCATTCTTTATGGGGCCAACCTGCCCATGCTCATCAAGCTGACCAAATCGCGCGAACTGCCGCTGGCGGATGCGGTGGCACTGGCGCTGGATGCCGGGCGCAAGTATATCAACAGCCTGGATTTGGGTGGTGAACCGGTTGTCAGACCGGAGGGGCAGGAATGACGAGCAAAAGCTTGCGCATCGTGAACGAGAAGGGGCTGCATGCCCGCGCCTCGGCCCGATTTGTGGAATGTGTGGAACGGTTTGACGCCCAGGCAGAAGTGACCAAGGACGGAATGACCGTGTCAGGCGATTCCATCATGGGATTGTTGATGCTGGGGGCGTCGATCGGCACCTCGATCGATGTGGCCACCAGCGGGGCAGAGGCAGAGGCGCTTGCCACGGCGCTCGAGGCCCTCGTGGCCAACCGGTTCGGGGAAGAGCGGTGAATATACTCCGCAACGAGGCCGCGCCCCCGCCTGCAGGCCGTCAGTATGACATGCGCCGTCTGTCCTATGCGGGCACCTTCAGCCATCCGGTCAAGGCAGGCGCGATCCGCGCTCTGGAATGGGTGACGGCGAAGATCACCCTGCTGCGGTTGATCCGCAAGTTCGAGGCTTCCGGTGCGCCGTTCGGCGTGCCGTTCTGGCCCAAGGCGATCCGCACCATGGGCATCGACATCCAGACGCCGGATGAAGAAATCGCCCGCATCCCGGCCAGTGGCCCTGTGGTACTGGTGGCCAATCATCCGCACGGATTGGTGGATGGCATGGTCATGGCCGAAATCGTTTCGCGTGTTCGGCCCGATTTCAAGATCCTGACCCGGTCGCTGCTGACCGGCATCCCTGAAATCGAAGAATTCATGATCCCGGTGCCCTTCCCGCATGAGGAAAACGCGCGGGAACTGGGTTTGCAGATGCGCAATGAAACCATGGCCCATCTGAAGCGCGGCGGGCTTATCATCCTTTTCCCGGCGGGCAAGGTCGCCATGTCCGAAGGCTGGTGGGGGCCGGCGGTCGAAGGGGAATGGAACGTCTTTACGCACAAGATGGTCCGCACTTCGGGCGCGACCATTGTGCCGATGCGCTTTACCGGCCAGAACAGCCGGGCCTTCCAGATCGCCAATCAACTGTCCGACACGCTGCGGCAGGGATTGCTGCTGTATGAAATCAAGCGTGCCCTGTTCCGGCCGCAGCGCCCGCATATCGGGCAGCCGATCCCGGCATCGGAACTGGACAAATGGGAAGGCAATCCGCGCGGCTTTCTGGCCTGGTTGCGCGATCATACGCTGTCGCTGGGGCGGTGACCCGCCTCAGCGGGTCGGCACCGGGGTTCCGCTGCGATAGTCGTAAAAGCCGCGACCGGATTTGCGGCCCAGCCAACCTGCCTCGACATATTTCGTGAGCAGGGGGCAGGGGCGGTACTTGGTATCGGCCAACCCGTCATGCAGCACGTTCATGATCGCAAGGCAGGTATCCAGACCGATGAAATCCGCCAGTTCCAGCGGGCCCATCGGGTGGTTGGCCCCCAGCTTCATCGATTCATCAATGCTGCGCACACTGCCCACGCCTTCGTACAGCGTATAGACGGCTTCATTGATCATCGGCACCAGAATGCGGTTCACGATGAAGGCCGGGAAATCTTCGGCGCTGGCGGCGGTCTTGCCCAGCCGCGCCACCACCTCCAGCAGCGTCTGGTAGGTGGGTTGGTCGGTGGCAATGCCGCGGATCAGTTCCACCAGCTGCATCACCGGCACCGGGTTCATGAAGTGAAAGCCCATGAAGCGTTCAGGCCGGTCGGTCCGGCTGGCCAGCCGCGTGATCGAGATCGACGAGGTGTTCGAGGTGAGGATCGTTTCCGGCTTCAGATGTGGCAGGAGCGCGTCAAAGATCTTGTTCTTCACCGCTTCGTTTTCCGTTGCCGCCTCGATCACCAGATCGGTCTGGCCCAAATCGGCAAGGCTGGTGGTAGTCCTGATCCGGGCCATGGCCGCCGCCTTGTCTTCAGCGCTGACCTTGCCGCGGCTGACCTGACGTTCCAGATTGCGGTCGATGGTGGCAACGGCACTGTCCAGCGCAGCGGCGTTGATATCGTTCAGCAGGACCTCATAGCCGGACAGGGCGAAGACATGCGCGATCCCGTTACCCATCTGCCCCGCGCCGACAATGCCCACGCTTTCGATTGCCATGTCTTCCCCCCGGGCTGTGTTCTGTGCCGGGAAACCTTATGCGCCGGATCAGGGCCAGTGCAAGGGCGGATCGCGCTTGGGAAATTTGTTTCAAATGTACCGCTTAGGGATTTGGCAAGGCAATTGCTGCACCCTGAGTCGTGGGTGTTGTGACTTATGGGTGGGTGTGATGGCCTATGTCTATCAGGGCGGGGGCGCCCTGGATTATCGCGCGTGCCATTATGGCGCGTCGCGCGTGCAGTTCCGTGGGCCGCAGGCGCGGCTTGACGGAAACCATATTGCGGTTCTGGGGGGAACCGAAACGTATGGCAAATTCATCCCGGCCCCTTGGCCGGACCTTCTGTCCCGACTGACCGGGGCAGAGGTGGCCAATCTTGGTGCGGTCAATGCCGGGGTTGATCTCTATCTGAACGAACCTTCCGTGATGGAAGTGGCGGCGAAGGCGCGTGTGACGGTTGTGCAGGTCATGGGGGCACATAACCTTTCAAACCGCTATTACGCTGTGCATCCGCGTCGCAATGACCGGTTTCTGGGGGCCACACCGCTGTTGCGAACCCTGTTCCGCGAGGCGGATTTCACGGAATACAACTTTACCCGGCATCTGCTGGCCGGGCTGCACAGGATATCCTCCCAGCGATTTGATCGGCTGGCTGAAGAATTGCGGCAGTGCTGGCTGCTCAAGATGCGGATGCTGCTGCAGGAACTGCCGGGGCGCAAGGTATTGCTTTGGTTTGCAGATCAGGCGCCGCGGCCGCGCGAACCCCATGCCAGCCCCGAAGGGGACCCGATGCTGGTGACCCGTGAAATGGTCGATGCGATGCGGCATCTGGTGACGGATTATGTGGAACTGGTGGTCAGCCCGCAGATGCGCCTGACGGGGACAGAGGGCATGATCTTCTCTGCCATGGAGGAACCTGCCGCCCTGTCCTTGCCCGGCCCTTCGGCGCATGAGGAACTGGCAACCGAATTGGCGCGGGTCTTGGCGAGCTGATCATTTCCCGCCATCAGCCAAACAAAAGGGCCGCGCAGATTGCGCGGCCCTTTCGCTTCCCTGCGGCAGGGATCAGAGTTTGCCGGTCAGTTCCGGAACGGCGGTGAAGAGGTCGGCCACCAGACCATAATCGGCCACCTGGAAGATCGGGGCTTCTTCGTCCTTGTTGATGGCAACGATCACCTTGCTGTCTTTCATGCCAGCCAGATGCTGGATCGCGCCAGAGATGCCGACCGCAACATAAAGCGCAGGAGCGACAACCTTGCCGGTCTGGCCAACCTGCCAATCGTTCGGTGCATAACCCGAATCGACGGCGGCACGGCTGGCACCTACCGCAGCACCAAGCTTGTCGGCCAGTTTTTCGATCAGCGCGAAATCGGCTTCCGAACCGACGCCACGGCCCCCCGACACCACGATCTTGGCCGAGGTCAGTTCCGGACGGTCCGAGGCCGCGACCTTGTCTTCCACCCAGGACGACAGATCGGAAGCCTTGGCCGCGACGGCCTCGATGCTGGCCGAACCGCCATTGCCCGCAGCGGCAAAGGCCGCTGTGCGCACGGTAAAGACCTTCTTGGCATCCGAGGATTTCACCGTCTGGATGGCGTTGCCTGCATAGATCGGGCGTTCGAACGTGTCGGCATCGACGATGGCCGTCACGTCCGACAGGACCATCACATCCAGCAGGGCAGCCACGCGCGGCAGCACGTTCTTGGCATAGGCCGTGGCGGCGGCGGCGATGTGGCTGTAGCCACCGGCCAGACCGACGATCAGGTCAGCCAGACCTTCGGCCAGACCATTGCCAGCCTCGTCGGCATGCAGAACCTTGGCCACGCCTTCCAGTTTGGCGGCCTCAGCCGCAGCCGAAGCCGGACCCGACACCAGCAGATGCACGTCGCCCAAAGCCTTGACCGCAGTCACGGTCTTGGCCACTGCGTCAGCGGCCAGAACGCCGCCATTCACGTCAGCAAGCAGAAGAACAGCCATTTCAGATCACCCCCGCTTCGTCTTTCAGTTTCGCGATCAGTTCATCGACCGACCCGACCTTGACACCCGCCTTGCGGCCCGCCGGTTCGGTGGTTTTCACCACAGTCAGGCGCGGGGTGACATCGACGCCGTAATCGGCGGCGGTCTTTTCTTCCAGCGGCTTTTTCTTTGCCTTCATGATATTGGGCAGCGAGGCATAGCGCGGCTCATTCAGACGCAGATCGGCGCTGATCACGGCTGGCAGCTTCACCTTGATGGTCTGCAGGCCGCCATCCACTTCGCGGGTGACGGTGGCATGATCGCCATCGATCGAAACTTCGGAAGCGAAGGCCGCCTGGCTCCAGCCCAGCAGGGCCGAGAGCATCTGACCGGTCGCATTCATGTCATTGTCGATGGCCTGCTTGCCGGTGATCACCAGACCCGGGCCTTCTTCCTTGACGACGGCCGCCAGCAGCTTGGCCACGGCCAGCGGTTCGATGTCGGTATGCACATCGGACGCGGCTTCGATCAGGATGGCGCGGTCTGCCCCCATGGCCAGCGCAGTGCGCAGGGTTTCCTGCGCCTGCTTCACGCCGATGGACACCACCACGATTTCGGAGGCCACGCCCTTTTCCTTCAGCCGGATCGCCTCTTCCACGGCAATCTCGTCAAAGGGGTTCATCGACATCTTCACATTCGCAAGATCGACGCCCGATCCGTCCGCCTTCACGCGGACCTTCACGTTGTAATCAATCACGCGTTTGACAGGCACCAAAACCTTCATCAGCGGCAATCTCCCAGATTCCCGGCCCCGCAAAGGGCCCATTCCAAGCTCTCCGCCGTGTTGTTACCCTTTTCGCACCTGCGAAAACAATCCAAAAGCGACGCGGAAAGGCGTTACGACGCCGCGTCATTGACGCAGCGTCAGGCGCGTTCAGCGGGTCAGGCCCGGCACCCAGAGTACATCGGCCCGCCCGTCATCATTGGCAATCCGGGCCGCGACAAAGAACCAGTCGCTCAGGCGATTCAGGTACTTGACCGCCTCGGCGTTGATTTCCTCCATCGTGGCCAGCTCTACCACAAGCCGTTCGGCACGGCGCGAGACGGTGCGGCACAGGTGCAGATGCGCGGCCAGGGCCGATCCGCCGGGCAAGATGAAACTGCGCAGCGGTTCCAGTCGCGCATTCATGGCGTCGATTTCGGATTCGAGCCGGGCGACCTGGCTGTCCAGTATGCGCAGCGGCACATAGCCCGCCTCGTGATCGCGGGCCATATCGGGGCGGCAGAGGTCGGCACCAAGATCGAACAGGTCATTTTGAATGCGTTGCAGCGCGGCATCCATGTCACCTGTGGCATGCAACCGGGCCAGACCTACCGTGGCATTGGTTTCATCCACCGTGCCATAGGCCGAAACCCGCAGGCTGTGCTTGGCGACCCTTGCGCCATTGCCAAGCGCGGTTTCGCCGGCATCGCCGGTCTTGGTATAGATTTTCGACAGAACGACCATCAGTTTCCTCCGCGTCCGCGCAACCAGGCAAAGGCCACGATCAGGATCACCGCCAGCGCCTGCGCAATGATGCGGTAGCGCATCAGCCGATTGGCGTGCTTGCGGTTGAAATCGCCCCCGGTGGCAAAGCCGCCAAGGCCGATCATCAGGATGACCAGCACCCCGAAGGCCGCCAGCGCGGCAATGATGAACAGCGGGTCATTCAGCAGCATACCGGTGTCTCTCCCTTGGCCTTTCGCCCGATGTAGCGGCTTCGGCGCGAAAGGCCACAGGAAAATCAGCCTTTGGCGATCAGCCAGTCCAGCGCGCGGGTCGGCAGGATGCGCCGGGCCAGCCCCATCAGATGCGTGGCATTGGTCACATAATAGCGGGGCCGGGGCCGGGGGCTTTCGATGGCATGGATCAGCTTGGCCGTCACCGCCGAACAGGGCAGCTCAAATCGGTCGGGCCCGGTTTTCGGTTCATACAGGCGGTGCAGCAGTTTGCGATAGTCTTCGGCACGGGCCGAATTCTGCCAATCGATCCATTTTTCGAAATGCGGGATCGAGTTTTCGCGGATGCGGGTCGGGATCGGGCCGGGTTCGATCAGGATCACATCAATCCCCGTGCCCTGCATTTCGATCCGCAGCACATCGGTCAGGCCTTCCAGTGCGAATTTGGTGCTGACATAGGCCGCGCGCCATTTCATCCCCACCAGCCCAAGAACCGAGGAACAATTCACGATCCGCCCGTGGCCCTGTGCCCGCATGACCGGGATCACCCGGCGTGTCAGATCGTGATAGCCGAACAGGTTGACCTCGAAAATTTCGCGCAGGGCGCCGCGCGGCAGGTCTTCTGCGGCCCCGGGGCAGGCAAAGGCCCCGTTGTTGTACAGCGCGTCGAGCGTGCCGCCGGTGCGTTCCAGCAGGGTGGACAGCGCTTCGGAAATGCTGGCTTCATCGGCATAATCCAGCCGGAAGCTTTCCAGCCCCTCGGCCCGCAGCCTTTCGCAATCGGCCTCCTGGCGGCAGGTGGCGAAAACGCGCCAGCCCCGCGTCTGCAGGCTGCGTGCGGCGTCAAGCCCGATGCCCGAAGATGACCCGGTGATGAGAATGCTGCGCGGGGGTGCCATGGCCTGCTCCGGTTTGTGCCCGCACCGGGATAGGGGCTTTGGGTCGCGCTGGCAACTCTGGCAGTGGCGTCGTGGCGGCTGTCAGGGGGCAGGCGACAGGAACTGCCCCGCAACATAGCCGGTCAGGCCATCGCCTTCGATGCTGATCCGGGCCCAGCCATTGTCTTCGGTCCAGATGACCAGCGCCGCCTCGCCCCGCGTCAGCCGCCCGACCATCGGATATTCGGTCGAAGGGCCTTCGCGCACATTCACCGAGCCGACGGAAATATAGCGGATCTCGCCCGCAGGTTCGGCGGGCTCTGCAATGGCTTGCACCGCATCGGTTGCAACAGACTGATCGGGTTTCACCAAGGGCAGGACCAGCGGCATTTCAGGTTCTGCGGCATAAGCCACCTGCACGACCGGGGGGGCTGCGTGTTCCGGCGCGGGTTGGGCCATGACTATGACCGGTTCGCTTGCCTTGTCACGTGCGTCCGCCAGACCGGGGCGCATCTGGCCGTAATCTCGGCCCCCGATCAGCATTACCAGAAAAAGGCAGGCAGAAAGAAGAACAAGCAAACGCAGCATGGCAGCACCCGGAATCACTAGAATGCCTGTCTTTTATCACGTTGGTTTACGGTTTCGTGAGGAAAGTTCACCAGCTTTTCCCCCTTGCGGGAAATCCGGCTGGACCGGCGCGCGGCGGCGCATTACACCACATCCATGACCGAAAATACCGATGACCCCAAGATCGAGCCCGTGGAAATTGCCGAGCCGCTGCGCCGTGCCATCGGCGAGCGGTATCTGACCTA
This sequence comes from Gemmobacter denitrificans, assembly GCF_036964905.1. Classification (NCBI taxonomy): domain Bacteria; kingdom Pseudomonadati; phylum Pseudomonadota; class Alphaproteobacteria; order Rhodobacterales; family Paracoccaceae; genus Gemmobacter; species Gemmobacter denitrificans. The sequence goes on along the minus strand of NZ_JBALHR010000012.1, from coordinate 94,057 downwards.
TGCGCTGTCCACGATCATGCACCGCGCCTTGCCGGATGCGCGCGACGGGTTGAAGCCCGTGCATCGCCGGATCCTGTGGGCCATGCGGCGGCTGCGGCTGACACCGACCGGGGGATTTCTGAAATCAGCCAAGATTTCGGGCGATACGATGGGGGATTTTCATCCCCATGGCGACAGCGCGATTTACGACGCGATGGTGCGTCTCGCGCAGGATTTCAACATGCGCTACCCGCTGGTGGACGGGCAGGGCAACTTTGGCAATATCGACGGCGATAATGCGGCTGCCAGCCGCTACACCGAAGCGCGCATCACCGCCCTGACCGAAGCGCTTCTGGAAGGCATCGACGAAACGGCCGTGGACTTCCGTCCCAATTACGATGGCCGTCTTGAAGAGCCGGTGGTGCTGCCCGCCGCCTTCCCCAACCTTCTTGCCAATGGGGCCAGCGGCATCGCCGTGGGCATGGCCACCAACATCCCGCCCCATAACCTGCACGAATTGATCGATGGCTGTCAGGCCCTGATCCAGGATCCCGATCTGCCCGATGAAGACCTGGTCAAGCTGATCCCCGGCCCCGATTTTCCCACCGGCGGCGTGATCGTGGAGCCGCGCGACAGCATTCTGGACACCTATCGTACGGGGCGCGGGGCGATCCGCATGCGGGCGCGCTGGTCGGTCGAGGATCTGGGGCGTGGCGGCTGGCAGATCGTGGTCACCGAAATTCCCTATCAGGTGCAGAAATCCAAGCTGATCGAACGTCTGGCCGAGCTGATCCAGCTGAAGAAGGTGCCTGCGCTGGCCGATGTGCGCGATGAAAGCGCCGCCGATATCCGCATCGTGCTGGAACCCCGGGTGCGCACCATCGACCCCGATATGCTGATGGGGATGCTGTTCAAGAACAGTGATCTGGAACTGCGTTTCAGCCTGAACATGAACGTGCTGATCGATGGACGGGTGCCGCGCGTCTGTTCGCTGCGCGAAGTGCTGCGCGCCTTTCTGGATCACCGCCGCGACGTGCTGCAGCGCCGCACCGCGCATCGGATCGAAAAGATCGACCACAGGCTGGAAATTCTGGAAGGGTTCATCATCACCTTCCTGAATCTGGATCGGGTGATCGACATCATCCGCTATGATGCCGACCCCAAGGCCGCGTTGATGGCCGAAAGCTGGGGCAAGAAGCATCGCCGCGCGACCAGCGAAGACGATTACCAGCCCCCCAAACCGGGCAAGGGCGAATTGTCGGAAGTTCAGGCCGAGGCCATTCTGAACATGCGGCTTCGCTCCTTGCGCAAGTTGGAAGAGCTGGAACTGGTGGCCGAACGGGATGCACTGCGTGATGAACGCGCCGATCTGGCGGCGCTGCTGGCCGATGTCGGCCTGCAATGGGCGCGCATTGCGCGCGATCTGGCCGATGTGCAGCGCCAGTTTGGCAAGGGCACCGAAGCAGGCCGCCGCCGCACCGATTTCGCCGATCTGGCCGAGGTCGAGGAGGTGCCGCTGGAGGCGATGATCGAACGCGAACCGATCACGGTGATCTGTTCGAAAATGGGCTGGATCCGCGCCATGAAGGGCCATGTCGCGCTGGATCAGGAGATGAAGTTCAAGGATGGCGATGAAGGCCGCTTTGTCTTTCATGCCGAAACCACCGACCGGATCGTCGTCGTCGGCGCAAATGGCCGCTTCTACACCCTGATGGGGGCCAACCTGCCTGGCGGGCGCGGCATGGGCGAACCGGTCCGGCTGATGATCGATCTGCCCAATGATGCCGAAATCACCGATCTGATGATCTGGCGTGCCGGTGAAAAGCTGCTGGTGGCTTCAACTGCGGGCGATGGGTTCATCGTGCCGTCAGACGAGGTGCTGGCCCAGACCCGCGCGGGCAAGCAGGTTCTGACGGTGAAAGAGGGCGTCCGTACCGCCCTTTGCCGCCGCGTGACCGGCGATCACGTCGCCGTGGTGGGCGAAAACCGCAAGCTGCTGGTCTTCCCGCTGGCCGATCTGCCGGAAATGGCCAAGGGCAAGGGCGTGCGGCTGCAGAAATACAAGGATGGCGGGCTGTCTGATGCCATCACCTTCACGCTCGCCGATGGCCTGACATGGAAAGACCCGGCGGGCCGCACCCGCACGGAACCCGACCTGACGCAATGGAAGGGCGCCCGCGCCAGTGCAGGGGCAATGGCTCCGCGCGGTTTCCCGCGCGACAACCGGTTCACCTGAACATTTCATGCCCACCCAGCCTTGTGTTTATCGAGGAGAATTTCTGTGTCAAACCTGACCCTCAACCCCAATGCGATCGGCATTGAGTTTCTGTCTTCTTCTGTGCTGGCCGATTTGTTGCTGCTGGATTACACGGCGCGCAACACAACGTTGCTCAGGCTGGAAGAGGACGAGGGGCGTATCGATTTCATCGGCACGGGCTTTACCTATGTCATGAATGGTGACCGCATTGTGGGTATGCCATCCGGGACTGTCAGCCGTATCGAGGTCAGCATTGAGGGAACCAGACTGATGGTTTGGAGCGACCTCAATGTCTCTGCCAAGCAGTTTTTCAACTTTGTCACGACCAGGAACTGGACTGCGCTTGACACGTTGCTGCTTGGCAAGGCCGATACGATCACCCTGAGCAACGGCGAAGATGAGATGCGCGGCTTTGGGGGCAATGATGTCATCCGTGGGCTGGGCAGTGATGATCTTCTGATCGGCGATGCTGGCAAGGACACTCTTTGGGGCGATGCCGGGCGCGACACGCTGAAGGGCGGATCCGGGGCGGATCGCCTGGATGGCGGGACAGGGAACGATACGCTCAGCGGTGGAACGGGGAAAGATCGGCTTTCGGGTGGGGACGGCGCGGATGTCTTTCTGTTCGACAGCGCGCCCAACAGCCGGACCAATGTGGATACCATCACCGATTTCAACGCGGCCTGGGATACGATTGCGCTGGATCGCAGCGCTTTTGCCGGCCTGTCGCGAACGGGCGTGCTGTCTGCCAATGCGTTTGTGGCTGGTAGCCGTGCGACGGACGCCGGGGACCGCGTGATTTACCACAAATCGAGCGGACAGCTGTGGTTCGATGCCGATGGCAATGGGCGCGGTGCCAAGGTTCTGCTGGCAGATCTGGTCGATGGCACTGCCCTGACAGCCGCAGATATCCTGATCCTCTGAACTGTCTATGCCGGGGGGCGGTGCTGCCCCCCGCCCACCTTGGCGCGGCTATTCACCGATCAGCTTGCAATATATGGCCTGCGGTGCGGCCTCCACCTCGCGCAGGGGCGCATCAACCAGCCCGCAATCCAGCAGGTTGTCCTCATGGGCAAAGCGGGCGGAGTAGATGTTGACGTTCAGACCGGGTTCCACCACCAGATCCAGCGGCAGCCCCGCCATGGCGCCACCCAGCGTGACCACCTGATCGCGGGGCCAAAGCGTGAATACCTCATCCCCCAGTGAAACCAGCCCCATGCCATCATCGGCATAGGGCTGACCGGCTTCGGTCGGTTCGCCATAATACATGGCGTTGACCACGACCCTTTCGCCAAGCTCGGTCAGCTTTGCACGGGCGGCATCGGAAAAGCTGACCTGCAACGCCACCTCGGCCTGTGCGGTGCCCGCGGCCAGAACCAGAACCATGGAAAGTGCTTTCATCATCAGTCCTTTCAACAAAAAAGGGGGCCAGCGGCCCCCCTTTGGATCAACGGCTCAGACCGCCTGCCAGATCGGGCATGGCCAGAGTTGAAAACCCGTAATGCCGCAGCCAGCGCAGATCGGCTTCGAAGAAGGCGCGCAGGTCGGGAATGCCGTATTTCAACATGGCCAGACGGTCGATCCCCATGCCAAAGGCAAAGCCCTGCCATTCGTCAGGGTTTACCCCTGCCGCAGCCAGCACCTTGGGATGCACCATGCCGGAGCCGAGGATTTCCATCCACTTGTCGCCTTCGCCGATCTTCAGCTGGCCACCCACGTTGGAATAACGGATATCCACTTCGGCCGAGGGTTCGGTAAAGGGGAAGTGGCTGGCGCGGAACCGCAGTTCCACGCGGTCCACCTCGAAGAAGGCGCGGCAGAATTCCTCCAGCACCCATTTCAGATTGGCCATGCTGATGTCGCGGTCAATGGCCAACCCTTCAACCTGATGGAACATCGGGGTATGGGTCTGGTCCATGTCCATCCGATAGACGCGCCCCGGGGCGATCACACGGATCGGCGCGCCCTTGTCCATCATGGCGCGGATCTGCACCGGGCTGGTATGGGTGCGCAGCACATGCGGCGGGCGGTTGTCACCCTCGGCCCGCGCCATGAAGAACGTGTCATGCTCTTGCCGTGCCGGATGTTCGGGCGGCATGTTCAGCGCGTCGAAATTGTACCAGTCGCTTTCCACCTGCGGCCCTTCGGCCACCGAAAAGCCCATATCGGCAAAGATCGCGGTCAGTTCTTCCATCACCTGGCTGACCGGATGGATGCTGCCCGTTCGGCGCGGCCGGCCCGGCAGGGTGACATCAAGCCATTCGGTTTTCAGCCGCGCCTCCAGCGCCGCATCGGCCAACCCGGCCTTGCGGGCACGCAACGCGGCATCGATCTCGTCCTTGACCAGATTCATCGCGGCGCCCGCAGCCTTGCGCGCCTCGGGCTCCATCTTGCCCAGGCCCGCCATCAGCGCGGAAATCTCGCCCTTCTTGCCAAGCGCAGCCAGCCGGACTTCTTCCAGCGCTGCTTCGTCGGCAGCCTTGGCCACCAGGTCGATATACTTGCCCCGCAGTTCGGTCAGGTCCATGGCACACCTCTGAAGCTTTCGTCCGGGTGCTAACGGGGCAGGGGCCGATTTGCAAGGGCGGCGGCATGCCTTAGCGCGTGGCGGCCCGCCAGACGGAAGGCGCAACCCCGCGCGCCTTGCGAAAGGCGCGGGTCAGGTGGCTGTGATGGGCAAAGCCGCAGGCGGCGGCGACATCGGCCAGCGGTTCGCCCGCGGCAATGAGCGACTCGGCGCGCTCAATGCGCAGCCGCTCCAACGCCTGATGCGGGCTGAACCCGGTCGAGGCGCGGAAGGCGCGCTGGAAATGGAACTCCGACAGGCCTGCCGTCGCCGCCAGATCGGCCAGCCGCAGCGGCTGGTCCAGATCGCTCTGCATGCGCGCACGCACCCGCGCCAGCACCCGCGGTGCCAGCCCGCCGCGCTGACGGTCGAGCGTGCCGCCGCACCATGTCGGCTGGGTCAGCAGCCTGTGCAGCACCTCGGTCAGGGCCTGACGGGCCGCGACAGGGGCCGGGGCCGCTGCGAGTTCAGCCAGACGCGCAGCCAGAACCGGATCATCGGCAAAGGTCACATCGCGCGGGGCCAAACTACTTGGTTGCCGGTCTAGCGTTTCGGCGGCAAAGCCGCGCAGGGCGTCATCGGGGATATACAGGTGCAGAAAGGCAAAGCTGCCACCGATTTCCCAATCCGAACTCGCCCCCTGCGGCATGAGCGAGAGCGCCCCCGGATGGCCGCGCATCCCGCCCCGGTCCAGCCGGGCGCTGTCTTGCCCGCGATGGGTGTAAAGGCTCAGCACATGCTGGCGGGTATCTTCATAGCGCACATGGTCGGTGGCATTGGTCCATTGTGCCAGGGCAAAGCCTTCGCCCAGATCGCGCGCCCAGAGCAGCCGCGCCTGCGACTGGGAAAGACGGTCAAATACGGTGGCGCGGGGCATCTGCATGAGGCGCACCCTAGCAGCCCGGTCGGGGGGTGCAATCGCGGCAGGCGGGATTTGCGCAAGATCGTGCAAGCGTCCCCGCATCCCGGCGGCTATGGCAGGGCGATGAAGGAGACTGCCATGACGCTTGCCCTGTTTGCCGCCACTGTCCTGATCTGGGGCACCACCTGGATCGCCATCGCCTTTCAACTGGGCGAGGTGCCGGTGCTGACATCGGTGTTCTACCGCTTTGCACTGGCGGCGCTGTTGATGCTGCCGGGGCTGGCGCTGGCCGGTCGGCTGGTGCCTGTTGCGTTGCGCCAGCACCGATTCATCCTTCTGCAGGGCATCTGCCTGTTCTCGATGAATTTCATCTGTTTCTACAATGCGACGCGTTTCATCCCGTCCGGTCTGGTGTCGGTGATCTTCTCGTTGGCGACGATCTATAACGCGGTGAATGCGCGGCTGATCTTTGGCGATCGGGTGCATCCGCGCGCTGTCTGGGCCACCTTGCTGGGGGCGGCTGGGTTGGTGCTGCTGTTCGCCCCCGATCTGATGGGGCATGAAATCGACCGCGACACGCTGAAGGGCATGGGGTTGGCCGCGCTTGGCACGCTGTTCTTTTCCTTCGGCAACATGGTGTCGCGGCGCAATTCGTCGGCGGGCATCCCGCCCCTGACGGCCAATGCCTGGGGCATGGCTTATGGCGCGCTGATCCTGCTGGCGATCATGGGCGCGACCGGCACGCCGATGGTGATGCCCGACAGTGCCCGCTATGTCTGGGCGTTGGTCTATCTGTCGGTGGCGGGGTCGGTCGTGGCCTTTACCACCTATCTGATGCTGGTCGCGCGGATCGGGACGGCCAAGGCCGCCTATGCAACGGTCTGCTTTCCGGTGATCGCGCTGATCGCATCGGGCCTGTGGGAGGGCTTTGTCTGGACGCCGCTGGTCGTGGCGGGGCTGGGGCTGACGCTGGCGGGGAATGCGGTGATGTTCGCCCCCCGCCGCGCCTGACCCGGGCCGATCAATGGGCTGGGGCCTCGGCCAGCAGCTTGTTCAGGTCCAGCCGGGCGGTGACCATGGCAAGGCTGCCATCGGAATTGCGCGGCCATTCTGCCTCGGGCCGGTCGCGATACAGTTCCACGCCATTGCCATCGGGGTCGCGCAGATAGATCGCCTCGGACACGCCATGATCTGACGCGCCTTCCAGCGGATAATTCGCTTCGACCAGACGGCGCAGCGCATCGGCCAGTTGCGTCCGGTCGGCATAGAGGAAGGCGGTGTGGTAAAGGCCGGTGGTGCCGGGGGCGGGCGGCTGGCCGCCCTTGCTTTCCCAGGTGTTCAGCCCGATGTGATGATGATAGCCCCCGGCGCTCAGAAAGGCGGCATCCCTGCCGTATTTCTGGGTCACCTCAAAGCCAAGAATGCCGGAATAGAAGCCGATCGCGCGATCCAGATCGGCCACTTTCAGATGCACATGGCCGATGCGGGTGGCGGGATGAACGGGTGTGGTGGTCATGGCGGTGCCTCCTTTTCATGCAGGAAACATAGCCGGGGCAGGGGGCTGCGATAAGGCGCAGCGCGGCACAGGGTCTGTGCAGTCTTGCGCCCCCGGTCGGTGCTGCCGCAGCGATGGCAGGCCACAGACCGGGGGCGACAGGGTTAGATCTGGCGCGACCGGATCATGCCGACGATGTCATAGACCTGATCGACAATCGGGCGCGCAATGGCATCGGCCCGGGCCGCGCCCTGCCCGATGATGCGGTCGATCTCGGCCGGGTCCTGCATCAGGCGGCTCATCTCGGCGGTGATGGGCGACAGAACCGCCACTGCCAGATCGGCCAGTTTCGGCTTGAAGCTGCCAAATTGCGCCCCGGCAAATTCGGTCACTACTGCCTCGGGCGAGCTGCCGGCCAGCGCTGCATAAATGTTCACCAGATTGCGCGCCTCGGGCCGGTCTTTCAGCGCCTCGACCGTATCGGGCAGCGGTTCGGGATCGGTCTTGGCCTTGCGGATCTTGGCGGCGATGGTGTCGGCATCATCGGTCAGGTTGATGCGGCTCTGATCGCTGGGATCGGATTTCGACATCTTCTTCGATCCGTCGCGCAGGCTCATGACCCGCGTCCCGGCGCCTTCGATCACCGGTTCGGTGATCGGGAAGAAGTTCACCTTGAAGTCGTTGTTGAACTTGGCCGCGATGTCGCGGGTCAGCTCCAGATGCTGTTTCTGATCCTCGCCCACCGGCACATGGGTCGCCTTGTAGGCCAGGATGTCCGCCGCCATCAGCGCGGGATAGGCGAACAGGCCAAGGCTGGCATTTTCGCTGTTCTTGCCCGCCTTGTCCTTCCACTGGGTCATGCGGCCCATCCAGCCCATGCGCGCCACGCAGTTGAAGATCCAGGCCAGTTCGGCATGGGCGGTCACCTGGCTCTGGTTGAACAGGATCGATCGGGCCGGATCGATTCCGGCGGCGATGAAACCGGCTGCCATTTCGCGCGTCTGGTGGCGCAGCGCGGCCGGGTCTTGCCAGACGGTGATCGCATGCATGTCAACAAGGCAGTAGATCGTTTCGATCCCTTCGTTCTGCTTGTCCACAAAGCGTTTCAATGCGCCCAGGTAATTGCCGAGCGTGAGCCCGCCCGAGGGTTGAATCCCCGAAAAGATGCGGGGGGAAAAGGTCTGAGGCGTTTGGACCGGCTCGGACATCGGGGACTCCGTCTGGAATAATCTGCCGGGCAGGCTTACCTTCGGGCGGCGTGGGCGTCAATGAAGGCGCGCGATCAAGGGGGATGGAATGGCGATCAGGGGCAGGGATGACGGGTTGATGGAAGCGCCGATGAACCCCTTGCCCAAGGTGGTCTGGCTGCTCGCGCTGCCGATGATCGTGATTGAACTGGTGCTGTCGTTGGCCGGGCGTGGCGTGATCGGCGGCCCCGCTGGCATCGGCTGGCGGGTGGATGCGATACAGATGGTGGCCTTTTCGCCCAAGCTGATGCGCTGGATGGTCGAGAACGGGATATGGCCGCTGGAGCCGCTGTTGCGGCTGGTGGCTTATCCCTTCGTGCATGTGAACCTGACCCATGCGGTCATGGTGGTTGTGATGCTGCTGGCCCTGGGCAAGATGGTGGGCGAGATTTTCCGCTGGTGGGCCGTGCTGGCGGTGTTCTTCGGATCGGCCATCGGCGGGGCGCTGGTCTATGCCGCGATTCCGGTCATCACCCTGCCGCTGGTGGGTGGCTATCCGGCGATCTATGGCCTGATCGGGGCCTTCACTTTCCTGATCTGGGTGCGGCTTGCGGGCACCGGCACGACCCAGTTCCGCGCTTTCACGATGATCGGCTTCCTGCTGGGCGCGCAGTTGGTGTTCGGGCTGTTGTTCGGGGGCGGGCCGGAATGGGTGGCTGATCTGGCAGGGTTTGCCGTGGGCTTCGCGCTGAGCTTCGTGGTCAGCCCCGGCGGTATCGCGCGGGTGCGGGCGCGGCTGCGCCAACGCTGAAGGGCAGGGCCGGTGATCCCGGCCCCGTGCCCGCTATCCCTTGTTGCGCCGCAAGGCCGCCTTGAATTCGGCCAGACGAAAGGCGCCGATCAGAAAGCCGGTGCCGAAATAGCTGCCAATGCCGCCGCCGATCAGGCCTGCCAGGGCAAACCAGCGCAAGGCGCGGGTATCAAGCATCGGACCCAGCACGATCGCCAGAACCCAAAGCACTGCCCCCATGACCGCAGCGGCCACGGCAATCCGCCAGAGCCGGGCGCGGAAACGGGCGTCGAACTGGGCCTCGGCGCCCATGCGGCGGGCACCCCACCACAATTGACCGGCCATGATCCAGCCCGAGACGGTTGTGGCCAGCGCCGCCGCCAGAAAGCCGATCACCGGCATCAGCGCCACCGCAAGCCCCGCATTCACCACCATCGACCACAGCGCAAAGCGGAAGGGGCGGCGGGTATCTTCGCGCGCATAATACAGCGGCTGAAACACCTTGTGCAGCACGAAGGCTGGCAGCCCCAACCCATAGGCCGCCAGTGCCAGCGCGGTATTGGCGGTATCATCGGCCCCGAAGGCCCCGCGCTGAAACAGCACCTCGACCAGCGGCATGGCGATCACCACCAGGGCCACGGCAGCCGGAATGGTCAGCGCCAGCGCGAATTCGGCCCCGCGATTCAGGCTGGCCCGCCCGCCCTCGGCATCGCCCGCCCGCAGGCGGCGGCTCAGATCCGGCAGCAGCGCCGTACCGATGGCAATGCCCACCACGCCCAGCGGAAGCTGATACAGCCGGTCGGCATAGGACAGCCAGGCCACCGCCCCTTCGGTGAATGACGCAACCTGCCGCCCGACCAGAAGGTTGATCTGCACCACACCGCCCGCAAGGATTGCAGGCCCGGCGATGATGGCCAGCCGTTTCAGTTCGGGCGTCAAGCGTGGCAGGCCCAGCGTGAAGCGATGCCCCACCGCACGGGCCGACCACCACGTATAGGCGAATTGCAGCGCCCCGGTCAGCGGCAAGGTCCAGGCCAGTGTCAGCCCCATGTCCCAGCCCTGCCAATCCGCCAGATACATTGCGGCGATGAAGGCCAGATTCATCAACACCGGCACAAAGCCAGCTTCGGTAAAGCGGCCCTTGGTCACCAGAACGCCCGACAACAGGGCCACCAGACTGATGAACAGGATGTAGGAAAAGCCGATCTCGCCAAAGGTCACGGCAAGGGCAAAGCGGCTGTCGGCCGCAAATCCCGAGGCCATGGCCCAGACAAGCCAGGGCATGGCCAGCGTGCCGATCACGGTAAAGACCACCAACAGCGCGGCCATGGCGTTGAACGCATCCTGCGCGAAGGCCTGCGCATCCTCGCCCGCCTCGACCTTCTTGGAAAACATCGGCACGAAAGCCGAATTGAAGGCCCCTTCGGCAAAGAAGCGGCGGAACATGTTGGGCAGCGATTGCGCCACCAGAAAGGCATCGGCCACCGGACCCGCGCCCAGATAGCTGGCCATCAGGATGTCGCGCGCAAACCCCGCGCCGCGCGACAATAGCGTCCAGCCGCCCAGCGTGACGACATTGCGGATCAGCGATCTGGTCATGCCTCGGCCCGTTCCGCGCCCTCGGTGATGGCTTGGCGCAACTTCTTTTCCAGGGCCTCGCGCTTGGATTTGGTATGCAGCTTCAGGCCGAACATGTCTTTCACATAGAAACTGTCCACCACCTGCGCGCCAAAGGTCGCGATCACCGCGCTGGCGATATAGATGTTGTTGGCGGCCAGCGTTCGCGTCAGATCATAGAGAAGGCCGGGCCGGTCGCGGGTATCGACCTCGATGATCGTATAGATTTCCGATCCTTCATTGTCGAAGGTGATATGGGTCGGAAAGCGGAATTCGCGTTCGCGCTTCTTCACCTTGTCGCGGTCCTTCAGCGCATCGCGGGCGATGACCTCGCCTCGCAGCGTCTTGTCGATCATGCTGCGCAGGCGGGGCAGGCGTGCGGCCTCGTAGGGGTGGCCTTCGGCATCCTGAACCCAGAACACTGCCGTGGCATAGCCGTCTTTCGAGGTATAGGTGCGGGCATCGACCACATTCGCCCCGACCAGCGCCAAGGCCCCGGCCAGCCGCGAAAAGATGCCCGGATGGTCTGACAGGGCAAAACAGGCGCGGGTCGCATCGCGGGCGCTGTCGGGATGCAGGTCGATGCGGATTTCGTCATCGCCCAGACCGCGCAGCAGCCGGGCGAACACGGCCTGCGTTTCCGTCATCAGCCCCTGCCAATAGGGCGCGTAATGGCGGGCCAGTTCGCTGCGCAGATCCTTGGGATCCCAGTCCGTCAGCACCTCGCGCAGGGCGCGCTTGGCTTCGTCCTCGCGTTGGTCGCGGTTGATGTTTTCCAACCCGCCTTCAAGCGCCTCGGTCGTGTCGCGGTGCAACTGGCGCAGCAGCATGGCTTTCCAGTTGTTCCAGGTGCCGGGGCCGACACCGCGGATATCGCAGACTGTCAGCACCGTGAGCAGGTCCAGCCGCTTGCGCGTCTTCACCGCCTTGGCAAAATCGCGCACGGTGCGCGGGTCGCCGATATCACGCTTTTGCGCCATGTCGGACATCAGCAGATGATAACGCACCAGCCATTCCACGGTTTCCGATTCCTCGGCATCCAGCCCCAGCCGGGGGGCCACGCGGCGGGCGATCTGGGCGCCCAGAATCGAATGATCCTCGGGCCGGCCCTTGCCGATGTCATGCAGGAGCAGCGCCACATACAGTACCTTGCGGCTGACGCCACCCTTGAGGATGGACGACGACAGTGGCAGTTCCTCGACCAGTTCCTCGCGTTCGATCTGCGCCAGGGTCGAGATGCACTGGATGATGTGTTCATCCACCGTGTAGTGATGATAGACGTTGAACTGCATCATCGCGACGATGGGTTCGAATTCGGGGATGAAGGCCCCCAGAACCCCCAGTTCATTCATGCGGCGCAGCGCCCGTTCCGGGTTGCCGTGTTTCAGCAGCAGGTCCAGGAACAGCGCCTGTGCCTCGGGCATCTCGCGCAGTTCGTCGTCGATCAGGTGCAGGTTGGCCGCGATCAGTCGCATCACGTTCGGGTGGATCAGATAGCCGGTGCGCAGCGCCTCTTCGAAGATGCGCAAGAGGTTCAGCTTGTCGGCCAGAAAGGTCTTGGTATCGACCACATCCAGCCGGCCCTGCGACAGTTTCAGCCCTGCCCGCAGCTTTTTCTTGCGGCGGAAAAAGCCGATCAGCCCGGCTTCGGCCTTGGCGTGACGGGCTTCGAGTTCGGTCAGGAAGATGCGGGTCAATTCGCCAACCCGCGTGGCATGGCGGAAATAGTCCTGCATGAAGACCTCGACCGCGCGGCGCCCGCCCGCATCGGCATAGCCCATTCGTGCCGCCACTTCGACCTGCATGTCGAAGGTCAATTGGTCCACCGCCCGCTTGCCGATGTAGTGCAGATGGCAGCGCACCGCCCAGAGGAAGTTCTCGGCCCGGGCAAAGGTGGCGAACTCCTCCTGCGCCAGCAGCCCGGCGGTTACCAACCCGGCCGGATCGCTGACCCGGTTCAGGTATTTGCCGATCCAGTACAGCGTCTGCAGATCGCGCAGCCCGCCCTTGCCCTCTTTCACGTTGGGTTCCAGCACATAGCGCTGGCCGCCTTGGCGTTTGTGCCGTTCGGCCCGTTCGGCCAGTTTCGCCTCGATGAATTCGGGGCCCGAATTGCGGAACAGATCGGCCCAGAGCGCCTCGTCCAGATCGCGGGCCAGGCCGCTGTCGCCAGTGATGAAGCGATGTTCCAGCAGGGCGGTGCGGATCGTGATGTCATCGCGCCCCAGCCGCAGGCAGTCCTTCACCGTGCGCGAACTGTGGCCGACCTTCAGCTTCAGATCCCACAGGATGTAAAGCATGGTCTCGATCACGCTTTCGGCCCAGGGCGTGGTTTTCCACGGCGTCAGGAACAGCAGGTCCACATCCGAAAACGGGGCCATCTCGGCCCGGCCATAGCCGCCCACCGCCAGCACCGCCAGCCGCTCTGACTCGGTCGGGTTGGGCAGCGGATGGAAATGCTGATGCGCAAGATCAAAGGCCACGGTCACCAGCCCGTCGGTCAGGTGGCTTTGTGCACGGGTCAGTGCCCTTGCCTCCAGCGGGCGGGCGGCAAAGGCCTCGGCCAGCGCGGCATTGGCGGCAGCCTTGGCGGTCGTGAGGTGCTGAACGGCAATCGACCGCGCCTGTCGCGGGTCGGTCAAGCCGCTCAGATCGGCAGAAATGGCAGCGAAAACTGCGCGGGGGTCGATGATCTCGACCCCCGGAAGCAGCATGTCCTGTGACGAAATGGCGGCGCGGTGCAAGATCGGGGTGCCCGTCAGAAACCGGCGCCGGCAAAGCTGCGCGGGGCGGGTTCCAGGATGGTCAGCTGGTTGTTCTGGATGGTGGCGATGGCCAGCCCGCGTTCGTTCGTGCCATCCGGTCGCAAGCGGAAGATGCCGTTGACGCCGACGAAACCCGACCCCTGGGTCAGCGCCTGGGCGGTGACAGCATTGCGGTTGCCCTGCTTGACCAAAGCGCCGATGGCCGCGATGCCATCATAGGCGAGACCTGCAAGTTGATGCGGGGGTTCGCCATAGGCGGCCTGATAGCGCGACTGGAATTGTGCCGACAGGCCCGGGTCGGGCAGGGCGAACCACCCCCCTTGCAGCCCGGGCAGGCTGACGGATTGTGCCGGGATGTCCCAACGGGTCAGCCCGACCAGCGCCGTCGAAGGTGGCACAATGCCGTTGTCGCGCAGCATCTGGCTGACAAGGGGCAGATCGGTCGAGGTATTGGCAGTCATGAACACCGATTGCGCGCCGACATTACGGAGCCCCGCGACAATCCCCGGCACGGCTGCGGTGATCCCGTTCTGCGACACCTCATAGCCTTGCTGAAACACAATCTGACCGCCAGCCCGTTGAATGCCCGAAGCCAGCGCAGTTCGGCCCGCCTGGCCCGGCAGATCGTTGCCATAGAGGATACCGGCGCGTCCCTTGCCCGCGCGCACAACAAAGCGACCAAGGCGATCAGCGCTGTTCTGGAAGGTTGCCCCCAGCACAAAGACATTCCCGCCCGCGATATCGGTGTTGTTCGAGAAGGACAGGACATTCACACCGCGTCCGGCCACGGCCACCCCGGCGGCATTGGCTTCCTGGGCATAGACCGGACCCAGGATGATCTTTGCGCCCTCATCCACGGCCTTGATCGCCATCGCGCTGGCCTGCGCGGGTTGACCGGCCGTCGGATAGACCCGCAGGTCGATCTTTGCGCCGCCAAGGTCCGAAATCGCCAGCCGCGCCGCATTCTGAAGGTTGCGCGCGATCAACTCGTCCGTAGCCTGTCCCGATCCCGAGGGCACCAAGAGCGCGACCGGTACGGGCGCGTTCGGGTCGATCTGCTGGCCGCCGCCACCGATCGGACCGCCCGCAGGCACACAGGCAGCCAGCAACGCGGCTCCGGCCAAAGCGCCAAGGCGGCCCAATGACTTGCGGGCCTTGGTGAAAACGGACAACATGCGGACTTCCTCACTCTGCGGGGGCAACGGCTTTGACTGGCGCAGGATACGCGGCGGGGCGAAGGATGGCAACTTTGGAACAGGGGATGGTAGCAGATGAGCGGATCGGGGCCGATGATGGCAAGACTGGAACCGGGCCTGCACCTTGTCGCCACACCGATCGGCGCGGCGCGGGATATCACCTTGCGCGCGCTGGATATTCTGGCGTCGGCAAATGTTCTGGCCGCCGAAGACACACGCACCCTGCGCCACCTGATGGAAATTCATGGCATCGCGCTGAACGGACGGCCTCTCGTGGCCTATCACGAGCATAATGGCGAACAGGCCCGCCCCCGGCTGATCGCGGCGATGACCGAAGGCAAATCGGTTGCCTATGCCTCGGAGGCTGGCACGCCGCTTGTCGCCGATCCGGGGTTCCAGCTGGGACGGGCGACCATTGCCGCAGGCCTGCCGGTGCGCACAGCCCCCGGCCCTTCGGCCGTGCTGGCTGCGCTGACGGTTTCGGGCCTGCCCAGTGACAGGTTTCTTTTTGCCGGTTTCGCCCCATCGGCGCAGGCCGCAAGGTTGCGGTTCCTGCAAGACCTTGCCCCGCAGCAGGCGACGGTCATCCTGTATGAATCGCCCAAGCGCATTAAGGATTTGTTAGTGGATCTGGCGCAAACATTTGGTGAACATCGGCAGATGGTGATCTGCCGTGAACTGACCAAACGATTCGAGGAAGTGCTGCGCGGCACCGTGGCAGACCTGTCCGCCGAACTGGACGGGCGAGAGGTGAAGGGTGAAATCGTTGTGCTTCTGGATCGGGCGGCAGAGGCGCCGGCCGAAGAGGCAGATATAGATGCGGCGCTGCGTCAGGCCTTGTCGCAGCATCGGGTAAAGGATGCGGCATCATTGGTGGCCGAAGCGTTGGGGCTGCCGAAACGGGACGTCTATCAACGCGCGTTGAAATTGACGGGGGAGTGATGCGCAGTCACAAGGGCGCAGTCAGCTATCACGCAGGTAAAGCGGCAGAGGGCGCTGTCGAGCGTCTTTACGAAGGCGGTGGTCGACAGATTGTCGCGCGTCGCTGGCGCGGACAGGCGGGCGAGATCGATCTGATTGCGCGAGACGGGGCCGAGATCATCTTTATCGAAGTCAAGCACAGTGGCACGCATGCCCGGGCCGCCGAACATCTGCGCCCACGCCAGATGGCGCGAATTTATGCAACGGCCGCCGAGTTTCTGGACAGCGAGCCTGCCGGGCAACTGACACCTGCGCGCTTTGATGTGGCGTTGGTCGATGGGCAGGGGCTGATCGAGATTGTCGAGAATGCCTTTGCGGCCTGATTGCATCTGCGGCGAAGCTCGGGCAGGAAGGGACGACAGATGGAGGAAGTCTCATGCGTCTCAAGGTTGCCCTTCAGATGGACCCGATCGCCGCGGTCAACATCGATGCCGACAGCACCTTCCGGATTGCGCTTGAAGCACAGAATCGTGGGCATGACCTGTTCTATTATACGCCCGACCGGCTGGCCTTTGTCGAAGGCCGGGTGATTGCGCGGGGCCATGCGATCACCCTGCGCCGCGAACGTGGAAATCACGTCGATTTCGGGCCCGAAACCGAGGTGGATCTGGGCAGTTTCGACGTGGTCTGGCTGCGGCAGGACCCGCCTTTCGACATGCAGTACATCACCACCACCCATCTGCTGGAGATGATCCATCCCCGCACATTGGTGGTGAATGATCCGTTCTGGGTGCGCAACAGCCCCGAAAAACTGCTCGTGCTGCGCTTTCCGCAGCTGACGCCGCCGACTGCAATTGCCCGTGATCTGCAGACCATTCGTGCCTTCAAGGCCCGCCACGGCGACATCATCCTCAAGCCGCTTTATGGCAATGGCGGGGCCGGGGTGTTCCGGCTGGATGAAAATGACCGCAACCTTTCATCGCTGTATGAACTGTTCACCAGCATGAGCCGTGAGCCGATGATCGTTCAGAAGTTCCTGCCGGCGGTCTCAAAGGGCGACAAGCGGGTCATTCTGGTGGATGGAGAACCGGTCGGGGCCATCAACAGGGTGCCGCAGGCGGGCGAAACGCGGTCGAACATGCATGTGGGGGGCCGCCCCGAACCTGTCGGACTGACGCCGCGCGATCTGGAGATCTGTGCCACCATCGGCCCGGTCCTGCGCGAAAAGGGACAGGTTTTCGTGGGCATCGACGTGATCGGTGATTGGCTGACCGAAATCAATGTCACCTCGCCCACCGGCATTCAGGAGTTGGAGCGGTTCGACGGGTTCAACACGGCCGAACGCATCTGGCAGGTGATCGAGGCCAAGCGCCGCGGCTGACTCGGTCAACGTTTCGTCCGTTCGTTCAGCGTCAGGCGATAGCTGACCGCCTCGGCCACATGGGGGCTGCGCACATCGGGCGATTGGTCCAGATCGGCGATGGTGCGCGCCACCCGCAACACCCGGTGATAAGCGCGGGCCGACAGGCCAAAGCGTTCCGCTACCCGCACCAGCAGGGCCCGGCCTTCGGCATCCGGTGTGGCAATTTCGTCCAGCAGGCGGCCCTCGGCATCGGCGTTGACCCGCGCTTCGGGGTGATTGGCAAAGCGTGCGGCCTGCCGGGCGCGGGCAGTGGCCACCCGTTCCGCCACCTGCGCCGAAGTGTCGCCTGAGGCTGGCAGGTCTATATCGGTGAAAGCCACTGGCGGCACATCCACCCGCAGATCGAACCGGTCCATCAACGGGCCTGAAATCCGCCCCAGATAATCCTCACCACAGTTGGGCACCCGGGCGCAGGCGCGCGCAGGGTCTGTCATGTAGCCACATTTGCACGGGTTTGCTGCGGCAATCAGCAGGAACCGGCTGGGATAGCGGATATGGGCATTGGCGCGGGCCACGACCACATCGCCGGTTTCGATCGGCTGGCGCAGGGTTTCCAGCACGGCGCGCGCGAATTCCGGCAATTCATCCAGAAACAGCACGCCGTTATGGGCCAGGCTGATCTCGCCCGGTTTCGCGCCCTTGCCGCCCCCGACGATTGCCGCCATCGATGCCGTGTGATGCGGGGTTCGGAACGGCCTTTCGCGTGAAATGCCACCTTCGCTCAGCAATCCGGCCAGGGAATGGATCATCGAGGTTTCCAGCGCCTCGGCCGCGGAAAGCGGCGGCAGGATGCCGGGCAAACGGGCCGCCAGCATGGATTTTCCCGATCCGGGGGGGCCGACCATCATCATGTGGTGGCGGCCTGCGGCGGCGATTTCCAGCGCGCGCTTGGCCCTTTCCTGGCCCTTCACCTCGCGCAGGTCGCGGCCATGATTGGGGCGGGCCACTTCGCCAGCTTCGGCGGGGGTGATCGGGGCCTGCCCGGTATAATGGCGGACCACCTGATCGAGCGAGGAGGCGCCCAGAACCTGCGTGGCCCCGACCCAAGCGGCCTCGGCTCCGCAGGCGCGGGGGCACAGAAGCGCGCGATCGGTTTCGGCGGCGGTCATGGCGGCGGGCAAGGCCCCCAGCACCGGCATCAGCCGACCGTCCAGCGACAATTCGCCAAGCGCCACCGTGGTTTCCACATCCTCTTTTGGCAGGATGTCGATGGCGGCCAGCAGGGCCAGCGCGATGGGCAGATCGAAATGCGATCCTTCCTTGGGCAGATCGGCAGGGGCCAGATTGACCGTGATCCGCTTGGCGGGCAACGCAATCGACAGGGCCGAAAGGGCGGCGCGCACGCGTTCCTTGGCCTCGGACACGGCTTTGTCGGGCAGGCCCACCACTGAAAACCCCGGCAATCCGGGCGAAACGGCGCATTGCACTTCGACCAGGCGGGCCTCGACCCCTTCGAATGCGACCGTAAAGGCCCGTGCCACCATCGCCTTGCGCCCCGTTCACTTTCGTTAACGGGTATCAGGGGAATGGTTTACGATTGGTAAAGGGCGACGAATTTGGGCCAGGCTTCGGGATCGGCCACAGTCTTGTCGCGGCAAAAGGCGTTGCAAAAGCCAAAACGCCGACCTTCCAGTTCCAGCACATGGGTCACCGGATCGCCGGAATAGGGACAGGCGCTGTTCTCGGCCTCGCTGCCGTCAACGGCCCGGGCGGGCAGCGGGCGGGGCCCGGGCCAGTCGCGGCGCGGATAGTCCCTGCGGTAGAATTCCTGATCCGCGCCATCCACCAGCCCCATCGCCCGCCAGCGGCGAAAGGCCGGATGCGCCAGATGCGCCTGCACATAACCTGCCGCCTCGGCCCCAACAGGCAGGTTATAGGTGGCGATCCGGGTGGCGACGGGCGCAAAGAACACATCCGCCGCCGAATAGGCCCCACAGAGCCACGGGGTCGTGCTGCCGGTTTCCACCCGCGCCCAGGCCCAGATCTGCTGCAGCCGGTCCAGATCGGCCAATACCGCATCGGGGGGGGCGCAATCGGTATAGCTGACGCGCAGGTTCATCGGGCAATGGCTGCGCAGCGCGGTGAACCCTGCATGCATTTCGGCAGCCAGAACCCGCGCCACGCCCCGCGCGCGCGGGTCTTGCGGCCAGATCCCGGCATCGGGGTGGCGCGAGGCAAGTTCCTCGGCAATGGCCAGACTTTCCGGCACAACCAGCCCGTCCGGGGTGCGCATGGTGGGGGCGGTGCGGGCGGGTGGGAAGGACTTCAGAAGTTCGGGCAGTTCTTCGGTATAAAGCCGGGCGCGGTGCAGCCGGACCGGAATCCCGAACACCTCGAACAGAAGCCAGCCGCGCAGCGACCAGCTGGAATAGACGCGGTTACCGATCACAAGATCATAGGTCATGGCGGGTCTCCCTGTTGCTGGCCCATGGTGTAGCCGTTGGCCTCACCCCGGCCAAACGATGAATCGTCAGGGCAAACATCACGGAATGTGATTGATGAGTTCGGCCCGCCAGCGGGTTCCGTCATGGGCCAGCCGGGTGAGCGACAGCGGATCGATCCGGTGGCCGATGGCCGTTTCGGGGTCTTCATCCAGTGCCTGCGCAAGCCGGGTCAGGATCACACCCATATGGGCGACCACGATCAGATCGGTATGGCCAAGCGCCAGAAGACCGCCGACAGCTGCATCGACCCGCGCGGCGGCGGCATTCCAGCTTTCGCCGCCGGGCGGGGCAATGTCGCCCGGGCTTTCCCAATAGGCGCGCGACAGCTCCGGGTGGCTTTCGGCGGTTTCGGACCAGTGCTTGCCCTCCCATTCTCCGAAATGAAACTCGCGCAGGTTGGGCAGCGCAGGCAGGCGGGGGCGGGGGCCGGCAATTGCATCGGCGGTCTGGCGGGCGCGCAGCAGATCGGAGGACACGACCGGCGCATCGGGCAGCAGGGCCTGCATCCGGCCGATCGCGGCGTGATCCGACAGATCGGCCGGCAGATCGAGCCAGCCGCAGAAATGCTTGGCATGGGTAGGACCGTGGCGCAGCCACCAGAACCGGGTCATGGCATCTGTCCTTTCAGCACCATGGGCAGGCCCGAGATGACCGCAACCACCAGTTCGGCCTGTTCGGCCAGCCGCTGGTTCAGCCGTCCCTGCGCATCGCGGAACCGTCGCGCGAGCGCGTTTTCCGGCACGATGGACCAGCCAAGTTCATTGGTGACGATGACAACAGGGGCAGGGCAGGCGGCAAGCGCCGCCAGCAACGCCGCCGTATCTGCCTGCAGATCGGCCTCGGCCAGCATCCGGTTGGTCAGCCACAGCGTTGCGCAATCGATCAGCACCGCCGCCCCGGCCGGAACCTGCGCCAGTGCCCCGGCCAGATCCTGCGGCGCATCAAGGGTCTGCCAATCCCGGCCACGGTCCTGCCGGTGCTGGTCGATGCGGGCGCGCATCTCGTCATCCCAGGCTTCTGCGGTGGCGATATAGACGCGCGGCCGCCCTGTTGCGGTCACCAGCCCTTCGGCCAGCCGCGATTTCCCCGACCGCGCCCCCCCGATCACGAGGCTGAGAGCAGGAAGTGATTTTTCGGGCAGAGGTGATCCGGTCATGCTGTGGCCTCGTATCTTTCGCAGACAAAAACCGCGGGGGGCTGTCATGGCGCTGGACGGGTATAGCGATCAAGGATTGTCGCGCCAAGCGCGCAAGGCCGAACTTCTGGATGCCGAGACCGAGGCGGCACTGGCCCGCGCCTGGCGCGACCAGCGCGACGAGGCGGCGCTGCATCGGCTCATTCAGGCCTATATGCGGCTGGCGATCAGCATGGCGGCCAAGTTCCGCCGCTATGGCGCCCCGATGAACGATCTGATCCAGGAAGCCAGCCTTGGCCTGATGAAGGCCGCCGACAAGTTCGATCCCGATCGGGGCGTGCGGTTTTCCACCTATGCCGTGTGGTGGATCAAGGCCAGCATTCAGGATCATGTGATGCGCAACTGGTCACTGGTGCGCACCGGATCGACATCGGCGCAGAAATCGCTGTTCTTCAACCTGCGCCGGGTGCAGGCGCGCATCGAACGGGCCGCAGCCCAAGAGGGCGAAAGACTGACGCCGGAATCGCTGCGCGCCCGGGTGGCCGCCGAACTCGGGGTGACGATCACCGAGGTCGCCACGATGGAGGGTCGGCTGGCGGGGATGGACTTCTCGCTCAACGCGACCCAATCGACCGAGGAAGAGGGGCGCGAATGGATCGACGCGCTGGAGGATGAAAGCGAACAGGCCGCCGAACAGGTGGCAGCGGCGCATGACCACGATCTCTTGCGTGGCTGGCTGACCCGGGCGCTGGCGGGGTTGAATGATCGCGAGCGCTATATCGTCACCGAACGCAAGCTGCGCGAAGACGGTCGCACGCTGGAATCGCTGGGTGAGGAACTGGGCCTGTCGAAAGAGCGTGTGCGCCAGGTTGAGGCTGCCGCCTTCGCAAAACTGCGCCGCAAGCTGGAGGTTGAAGCACCAGAGGTGCAGTTGTTCCTGTAACCCGCCGCCGTTGCGCTTGGTCGCGGTCCTGCCTAAAGCTTGATCCAGCGGCAATTGGGGGCGGAAATGCTGGCGGGCAAGCGGATACTTCTCATCATCGGGGGCGGGATCGCCGCCTACAAGGCGCTTGATCTGATCCGCCGCCTGCGCGAACGCGGCGTGGCAGTAACGCCGGTGCTGACCCGTGCGGGGCATGAATTTGTTACGCCGCTGTCGGTTTCCGCGCTTGCCGGGGAAAAGGTCCACAGCGCGTTGTTCGACCTGACCGCCGAGGCCGAAATGGGCCATATCCAGCTGTCGCGGGTGGCAGACCTGATCGTTGTTGCCCCAGCTACTGCCGATCTGATGGCCAAGGCCGCGCAGGGCAGGGCCGATGATCTGGCCTCGACGCTGTTGCTCGCCACGGATACGCCGGTTCTGATGGCCCCCGCGATGAATGTGCGGATGTGGGAACACAAGGCGACGCAACGCAATCTGGCGCAGTTGCGGGCCGATGGGGTGCGGTTTGTCGGCCCCAATGCGGGGGATATGGCCTGTGGGGAATTCGGCCCGGGCCGGATGGCTGAGCCGCTGGAAATCGTTGCGGCCATAGATGCCGCGCTGGTGGCCGGGCCGCTGGCAGGTCGGCATGTGCTGGTGACATCCGGCCCGACGCATGAACCGATTGATCCGGTGCGCTATATCGCCAATCGCTCGTCCGGGGCGCAGGGCACGGCATTGGCGGCGGCGCTGCGCGATCTGGGGGCGAGGGTGACCTTTGTCACCGGTCCTGCCAGCGTGCCGCCGCCGGATGGGGTGCAGGTCGTGCAGGTGGAAACCGCGCAGCAGATGCTGGCGGCGGTGCAGCAGGCCCTGCCAGCCGACGCGGCGGTCTTTGCTGCAGCGGTGGCGGATTGGCGGGTGGCCAATGCTGGCGCGCAGAAGATGAAGAAGGATGGCACGGGCCGTGCCCCCGCGCTGGAATTCGCGGAAAACCCCGACATACTGGCTACGGTGTCGCAGATGGGGGCGGGGCGGCCTGCGCTGGTGGTGGGCTTTGCTGCCGAGACCGAACAGGTGGTGGCCCACGCCACCGCCAAACGTGCCCGCAAGGGCTGTGACTGGATCGTGGCCAATGATGTCAGCCCGGCGACAGGCATCATGGGCGGCAGCGAGAATGCCGTGACGCTGATTACTGCAACGGGTGCCGAAAGCTGGCCGCGCATGACCAAGGATCAGGTGGCCCGCGATCTGGCGCAGCGGATTGCCGATGCGATCAGCGTAGCGGGCAGCCGATAAGTTCAACGGCATGGCTACCGGACAGGACCGTCAGTCGAAGCGCCGCCGGGTCGAGGGTGAAGCTTTGACCCGGGCCGGGCACCATGTCGGCCACGGCTGTCAGCAGGTTGCCGTCGCGGTTGACTGTGCTGTCGGATACCCAGACTGGTGCCCCCGGTTCCATCACCACGGTTTCGGCTGCGGGACCGGGGGGCAGGCGCAGGCGGGCGGTGACTTGCAGGCCATCCGAAATCTCGGCCACGCTACAATCTGCCATTTCAATCCCGCCTGTGGTGGAATCGAGCGGTCGGGCCGCCAGTGCCGCCGCGATGGCGGCATCGGCTGCGCCCGGCGTGGGCAAGGCCCCCTCCATCGACACTTCGGCGGGCACACAGACATCCTTGCAGATGCCCAGATCGACGCGCGCCTGCAGATGCATCGGGCGGGACGGGTCTTGCGGTTCCACCTCGACCGGCAGAACCACATCCTGCAGATAGCCGATGGTTGTCATGCCTTCGAAATCGAACACGGTCGGGCGCGGCCAATGCACCGTAACGCGGCCCAGATTTTCAGAACCTGACCAGTCGAATTGCGGCGGGATGCCCGCATCGCCCGGCGCACGCCAATAGGTTTTCCACTGCGGGGCCAGCCGCAGATGCAGCGCGGCAAAGTGCCGTCCATCAGCCTCGCGCCAGCCGGGCAGCAATTCGGCCCGGATCAGATCGCCGGGGGCGGGGATGGTTTCGGCCCGCAGGGCGGGGGCGGTCACGATGGTGGCCAGCAGGGCAAGGGTCAGGTGGTTTTGCATGGGCCGAAAATAGGCAAGCTGGCCGAAATGGGAAATCACTTTCCGGCGACAGCCGCGCGAGCGCAGGGGTGCACGACATTCCGCCGATCCGGCAGTTCGGGGCTTGAGAGCGCCGGGATGCGGGTCCATATCTTTGGCATGGGGGAATGTGCCATGGACCTGAGCGGCCAGATCCTGATTTCAATGCCCGGCCTGGGCGATACGCGGTTTGACCGCAGCGTGGTGCTGATCTGCGCCCACAGCCCCGAGGGGGCAATGGGCCTCATCATCAACAAACCTGCGCACGATCTGGATTTTGCCGGGCTTCTGGCGCATCTGGAAATCGAACGACAGGATGGTGCGCGCGATATCCGGGTGCATTTCGGTGGGCCAGTGGAACGCGGGCGCGGCTTTGTGCTGCATTCCGATGATTACCGGGCAGATGCCGGAACGCTGGCCGTGGCAGGGGGCTATGGCATGACCGCCACGCTGGATGTGTTGCAGGAACTTGCTTCAGGCGGTGGGCCGCGGCAGGCGCTGCTGGCGCTGGGCTATGCCGGATGGGGGCCGGGCCAGCTTGAGGGCGAACTGGCCCGCAATGACTGGCTGACCGCCACACCGACGCCGGACCTGATCTTTGCCCCGGATGACGCTGCGAAATGGGCGTCGGCTCTGCGCGCGATGGGGGTGAACCCCCTGCTTCTGGCGTCAGAGGGCGGCCGCGCCTAGGCGCGACCCTCGGCATCATAGATCGCCTGCGTTTCCAGCATCACCTCATCCAGCCGCCGTCCTTCGGCAAAGCGCTGCAGATGCGGGGCAAGCGGGGTCTCGGGCATCAGCGCCGAGGGTTGCGCCGCACCGATCATTGTAGCGACCGGGATCACCCCGGCCCAGACCGGCAGGTGGCCATCTTCGGCATCATCGCCCACGCCATGGGCGCGCACCTTGGCGCTGGCTTCGGTGATGGTCATTCCGATCACACTTGTCGCCTTTACCTCTTGCGCGGTCATGGGGCGCAGCTCTGCCCGGCGCCCGGGATAGAAGCGGTCGGTCAGGGCCTCCAGCGCCCGGGTCTTTTC
This sequence comes from Gemmobacter denitrificans, assembly GCF_036964905.1. Taxonomy (NCBI): domain Bacteria; kingdom Pseudomonadati; phylum Pseudomonadota; class Alphaproteobacteria; order Rhodobacterales; family Paracoccaceae; genus Gemmobacter; species Gemmobacter denitrificans. The sequence goes on along the minus strand of NZ_JBALHR010000012.1, from coordinate 69,354 downwards.
GGCGGCATCTTCGATGATTTCGGCCAGACCAAAGCACATGGCCGACCGGTAATTGGCGGAATGGTTGAAGGCCGAACGCGCCATGACCAGCCCATCCAGATGGGTGACGGTGACGCAGACCGGCACGCCACCCTTTTGCGCCCGCAACATCCGGCTGGCCGATGATCCATGCCAGTAAAGCCGCGTCCCGTCGCGCCAATGGATCGTCGGCGTGCAATAGGGCTGGCCGTCGATCACATAGGCGATGTGGCACATCAACCCGGCATCCAGAACGGCATGGACGGTGTCATGGTCATAGCGGGCGCGTTCATGCACACGCTTGGCTCGGTTGCGGGGGGTGACGGGATAGTGGGTCATGACCTTTTCCTTGCTTGTCCCCTTGCGATAACGCAGGATATTGGTCGGAAACAGGGCCAATCAGATGAAGAAAAATCAGACCAATTTTTCCGATTGGCCCGCATTGGTCCCGGCGCTGGACAGGGCGGGGCCGCGCCATCGTGCCCTGTATGCCGCGATCCGCGCGGGCATCCTGTCGGGGGCCTTGCCTGCCGGAGCGCGGCTGCCGCCCAGCCGGGTGCTGGCAGCCGGGCTGGGCCTGTCGCGCGGGGCGGTGGTCACGGCCTATGACATGCTGGTGGCCGATGGTTTCGCCGAGGCCCGGGTGGGATCAGGCACACATGTCGCGGGGCAGGTGCCGCGCGTGGCCGCCGACCTGCCTGCGCCGCCCGCCGATCCGGCGCATGATCCCGATTATGGCCTGCCGGGTGATCTGGGTCTGGCCACGGTCGAGCCGCGCAGCCTGCAACAGTTTCGTGCCATCCTGCACCGCCAGATGGCCCGCCCGCCGCGCGCGCAATTCGCCTATGGCGATGCGCGGGGCGATGCCGGGTTGCGGGGCGAAATTGCGGCGTGGCTGGCGCTGTCGCGCGGGGTCAAGGCCCATCCCGATCAGATCGTGCTGACGGCAGGCACCCAAGGGGCGCTGGATCTGATTGCCCGTGCCGTGCTGCGCCCCGGGATGCCGGTCTGGATCGAAGACCCCGGCTATCCGATGGCCCGTGCGGCATTTTGCGCGCAACAACTGGTGCCCGTGCCGGTCGATGGGCAGGGGCTGGATGTGGCCGCCGGGATCGCGCGCAGCCCCGAGGCCGCCGCCGCCTATCTGACCCCTTCGCATCAGTTCCCGACCGGGGTGGTGCTGACCATGCCGCGCCGGCTGGCCTTGCTGGATTGGGCGGTCGGGGCCGGGGCCTGGCTGATCGAGGATGATTATGACAGTGAATTCCGCCATGCGGGCCAGCCACTGGCCGCCTTGCAGGGCATGGATGGGGCGGGGCGAGTGATCTATGTCGGCACGTTTTCCAAGACGCTGATGCCTGGTTTGCGGCTGGGCTACATGATCCTGCCTGAACCGCTTCTGGCCCCGGTCCTGTCGCTGCGCCGCCGGGCCGACCGCTATCCGCCTACGCTGGCCGAGGCGGCGCTGGCCGAATTTCTGCGCGACGGTCACTTTGCCGCCCATCTGCGCCGGGCGCGGCGCAGCACATTGGCCGCCCGCGATGCGTTGGTTGCGGCGCTGCATGCGGGCGGGTTGCAGGCCGTGGCCCCCGATCAGGGGTTGCATCTGGTGGCCCCGCTGCCAGAGGGATGCGATGACCGGGCGATGGCGCGCGCAGCGCGGGCCAGCGGGTTTGGCACCCGCGCGCTCAGCCCGATGTATCTTGGTTCTTGCCCGCGCCCGGGCTTGGTGATCGGCTTTTCCGGCCATACGCCCGATGCGCTACAGTCCGCCGCGCGGCGCTGGCTGACGGATGGCGGGATCTGCACAATCTCTGTCCGGTCCGGCCATTGAGCGGCGGGCGGCTGCCATGCGAGGCAGCAGCTTTCACAAACCGGAGGTCAAAATGACGGCCAAGACCCTTCTTCGCACCCTGCTTCTGGCCGGGGTGGGCTATTTCTGTGCCATGGCGGCGGCGCATTTCTTCGGGCTGAAATGGCCGGTGCTGTTTGTCTATTACGACACGCCCTTCCATGCCTATCAGGACAAGATCATCTCTTTCGCGGTGCTGGCCTATGCGGGCCTGTTCTGGCAGGCGGCGCGGGAGCCTTCGGCGGTGCCGGTGGCGCTGGGGGTGCTGGCACTGACCGTAGCGGGGCTGTCGCATGTCACCCTGTCGGGCGCGCTGGTGCAGGAGTTGCAGCCCGGGCAGCCGACCTGGCCCTATTGGGCGCAGATCGCGATGATCGCGGGTTATCTGGCGGCGCTGCTTGCGGCCTGGCGGGCAGCCTCGCGGTAATCGCGCGGGCCAAGCCCCATGGCGCGGCGAAACGCCCGCGAGAAGGCCGCCGCATCGACATAGCCCAGATCAAGGCCGATCAGCCCGATCGGATCGGCAGAATAGGCCAGCCGCTGGGCCGCCCGGCCCATGCGTTGCGCCTGCAGATATTCGGCCGGGGCCAGGCCGGTGGCGGCGCGGAAACGGCGATGCAGGCTGCGCGGGCTGAGCGCAAGGTCGGCGGCCAATGTCTCCAGCGCCAAAGGGCCTGTGCTGGCCGCGATCCGCGCCTGGGCGCGCAGGATCACCGGGTCTTCTGCGGGGGGCGCAGGGCAGGCGGCCTCGGGCAGGGTGCCCGAGTAATGCGCGGCAAGGGTGAGGGCGGTGTTGCGCCCCGCCAGCCGGTCCATCAGGCCAAGCCCCAGCAAGGGCCAGTCACCCGGTGCGGCGGCGGTCAGCACCTGCCCGTCCCAAAGCGCGCCGGGCCGGGAAACCGCCCGCGCTTGCGGGGCGTGGCGCGCGAGCAGGGGATGCAGGGGCGGGGCCAGCGCCACCAGCCGGGCCCCAAGCGCGCCGCTGCGCGCCAGCACCAGCGCCCCGGCACAAAGCGCTGCCACCGGCTGCCCGGCCTGCAAGGCCGCGCCCACCAGCGCCACCGCCTCGGCGGGTGGTTCGGGGTCCGGCTGGTGCAGATTGGGCGGCACCACCAGCGCCCGCGCGCCTTCGGGCCCGGCCAGATGCAGCACCGGCGCCGAAGGGCACAGCCTGGCCGCCAGCGCAAACATCTCGGCCAGCCCTGCTGCGGGCGCGTTTTGCGCGCCGGGCAGGTCGAGCAGATGAACGGGGGCTAGGGGGCGGGGCATCAAGGTTCCGGTTTTCGTCCACCCTATGCCGCAGACGCGGTCTAGGAAACACCCCCCTGCAGCTTGCCGGTTCAATACCGTGCCCAGGATAGGTGCCCGTCGCCCGAAGCTACGCGCGCTTATTGCCCTTGCGGCGATTTTCCTCTGTCCTCGCCCGGCTGCCCTCTATATACGGTCGCGGGTTTCACTTTGCCGAAGGATAGCGGGCATGGCCAATGTCGTCGTCGTGGGCGCCCAGTGGGGCGACGAGGGGAAGGGCAAGATCGTTGACTGGCTCAGCGAACGCGCCGATGTGATCGCGCGCTTTCAGGGCGGTCACAATGCGGGCCATACGCTGGTCATTGATGGCAAGGTCTACAAGCTGAGCCTGCTGCCCTCGGGCATCGTGCGCGGCGGCAAGCTGTCGGTCATCGGCAATGGTGTGGTGCTGGACCCCTGGCATCTGGTGACCGAGATCGCCAAGCTGCGCGATCAGGGCGTGGAAATTTCGCCCGAGAACCTGATGATTGCCGAAAACGCCCCGCTGATCCTGCCGCTGCATGGCGAGCTGGACCGGGCGCGCGAGGGCAATGTGGGCGTGGCCAAGATCGGCACAACCGGGCGTGGCATTGGCCCGGCCTATGAGGACAAGGTGGGCCGTCGCGCCATTCGCGTGGCCGATCTGGCCGATGCAAAAACGCTGGAGCTTCGGGTGGACCGCTTGCTCGCCCATCACGATGCGCTGCGCCGGGGCCTGGGCATGGAGCCGATCGACCGCGCGGCGCTGCTGGCACAACTGGCCGAGATCGCGCCGCAAGTGCTGCCCTATGCGGCGCCGGTCTGGAAGGTGATGACCGAGGCCCGCCGCGCGGGCAAGCGCATCCTGTTCGAAGGCGCGCAAGGCGCGCTGCTTGATATCGACTTTGGCACCTATCCTTTTGTCACCTCCTCGAACGTGATCGCGGGGCAGGCGGCAACGGGCGTGGGCCTTGGGCCGACCGCGATCGATTTCGTGCTGGGCATCGTGAAGGCCTATACCACCCGTGTGGGCGAAGGCCCCTTCCCGGCCGAGCTGTTCGATGCCGATGGCGAGCGTCTGGGCGAGCGCGGGCATGAGTTCGGCACCGTGACGGGCCGAAAGCGCCGCTGCGGTTGGTTCGATGCGGTGCTGGTGCGCCAGACCTGCGCCACCTCGGGCGTGTCGGGCATCGCGCTGACCAAGCTGGATGTGCTGGACGGGTTCAAGACGCTGAAGATCTGCGTGGGCTATGATCTGGATGGCAAGCGGCTGGATTACCTGCCGACCGCCGCCGATGAGCAGGCGCGCTGCACCCCCATTTATGAAGAGATGGAAGGCTGGAGCGAGTCGACCGCCGGTGCGCGCAGCTGGGCCGATCTGCCGGGGGCTGCGATCAAGTATGTCCGCCGCATCGAAGAGCTGATCCAATGCCCGGTGGCGCTGCTCTCCACCAGCCCGGAGCGTGACGACACCATCCTTGTCACCGATCCCTTCGCGGATTGATCGCCATGGCGCTGTCTTATCGCACGCGCAAACGGCTGGCCCTGCTGATCCTGGTGGTGGGGCTGCCGCTGTATATCGCGGTGGCTTGGGGCATCATGGGGGCGCTGGAGCGGCCCTCGATCTGGGTTGAATTGCTGATTTATGTGGCGCTGGGCATTGTCTGGGCCTTGCCCTTCAAGTTCATCTTCAAGGGGATCGGCCAGCCTGACCCGGATGCTCCCGACGAACGGGACTGAAGATACAGCAAAATGCCAGAAAGGCGGAAGGTTTCCCTTCCGCCTTTCTGTCTCCGGGGAGAGTGGCAGCCCGTCGACCCGGAGCGAGAGCGGACCGGCACCAAAGGTGCCAAAGGTCCGGTTCGCGGTCCGGTCACCCGGTGATCTTGCGCGCCTCTGTCAGGAAATGCGAATTCGGCGAGAGCACATAGCGGCCGCGCTGGATGCGCTGGATCGTGCCCGTGCGCAGCAAGGTGCCAAAGCTGCGCAGGCTATCTTCGCGCTGCGCATCGGTGCCTTCGCCCAATTCGGCCACCTGCCGCATCAGCTGCGGCCGCGTGAATTCGGCGCGGCCTTCCACACAGGCGGCATAGGCGGCGGCGGCTTCGATCAGTTCGGCCAGATTGCGGGCCCCCAACTGTTCGGCAAACTCGGCAAAGCCACGGGCATCGGTGAAGATATTGGTGTCTTCTTCCTCTTCGTCCTCGACCATGGCGACAGCCATTGCCGCCTGCGATTGTACCCGCATCGGCTGGACATCGCTGCGCGGCGTCTGCGCTGCTACCGGCGCTTGCGGGGACATCGGGGCCGGGGCGGTCGGACGGTCGATCCGCTGTTCCGAGACCAGCACCAGCGGCGTGCTGCTGCGCGGGGCGGCAGGGCGAACCATGCGCGACAGATCGGCGCGATAGGGATCGATACGTTCTTCCTCATTCACCGGCTTGGCCAGACCTGCGCGGCGTTCGGCCACGGTGGCGGCCACGGCGGCTTTCAGATGCTGGATCGCTGACAGGCGACGGCGGCTTTCCGGCCCTTCCATCTGGGTATTCGCTTCGGCGATCAGGCGCGAGACGGCCGCTTCGCTTTCCGGGTTGGCCAGCGCGGTGGTGCGCGCATCGGCAACCGGGCGGGTGGGGCGGACCGGGCGGCTTGGCCGCACCGGGGCAACAGCCGCGGGCTGAGCGGGGGCCGCCGGTGCCGGTTCTGCCACGGCGTCCGCCTCGGTTTCGATCTCGGCTTCGGTCCGGGCCGCTTCCAACTCACGCAGAAGCGCGGCTTCAGCTTCGGGCGGCAGGACCGGCTCTGCACTGTCCTGCGCCGCTGTCGAGGTGGCGGCTTGGGCCGGTTCGGCATCGCTGCGGCGAATGCGGATCACCCGGGCCCGGGCCCGCTGAATACGGGCCAGCGCAGTTTCGGTCTCGGCTTGTGCGGCGGGGGCATCGTCTTGCGTTTCAGCAAGATCAGGTGCACCCGTTGCACCCAGATCATCGGTTTCGTCCAGCGTGGCGCTGTCGAATTCCGGCAGGCTGGCCGGGGATTCTTCGACAACAGGGGCCAGTTCTGCAGGCGCCTGGGCCTTGGCGGCGGCTGCGGGCTGGGCATCCAGCGCGGCCAGCAGGGCATCAAGCTCGTCATCCAGCGGATCGGCGGGCTTCGCCTCGGTAACCGGGGTCTTGGCCGTGATGCCATCGGTATCAGCGGTCACATCCAGCGCGGCAAGGCTGGCCAGAAGATCGTCCTCATCCGCAGTAGCCAGCACTTCGGCAGGTGCCGACGTATTCTCCACCACAACCGTGAGGTCATCGGCCGTGGTCTTGGTATCGGCCAGATCCTCGGCCAGCGCGGCCAGAATGTCATCCTCGGCGCTGGTGCCTTCCGTTTCCACCGTGGTTGCAGCAGCGATCAGTTCCGCATCCAGCGGATCCTCTTCGGCTGTGGCCAATTCGGGAAGGGCCTCTTCTGTCAGATCGGGCGCATCTTCCGGCAGAAGATCCTCCAGCGCGGACAGATCATCGCTGTCGCCTTCTGCCAGGACTTCCGCGACTTCTTCGGGCGTGCTGTCGGCAATCGGGGCAGGCGCAAGGTCCGCCGTGCTGGTCTCTGCCAGATTTGCGGCAGGTTCGGCCAGATCTTCCTCATACAGATCGGTGACGGCAGGAGCCGTCAGCGGAGCCGGTGCCGCAGTGGCCCTGGCCTGCGCCACGGCATTGCGGATGCGCGACAGCTTTGCCGCCACATTGTCTGCCTCGCTGGCCGGTTGCGCCGGTTCGACGGCAGCCACCTCGACCGGGGCGGCGACCTTGGGCTGCGGTGCCGGTTCGGCCAGAGCGGCGCGGGGGATCGGCAGCGGTTCGCTGGCATCGCCAGCCCGCAGGATCACGCCGTTTTCCTGAATCTTCGCCTCGACCCGGCGCTGGATTTCACGTTCGGCAATCCGGTGCAGCATGGCCGCATCGGGCGTTGGCGGTTCGGCACCGAAGTAGCGATCTTCCGCCGCAAGGTCACGGAAATATTCCGCAATCGCCTTCATGGTGTTGAACGGATCGTCAAACCCTTCCAGCGTGCAGCTGAAAGTCCCGTAGGACACCGTGAGAATTTTACTGGCTCCGATCATCGGATGGTCGCCTTCTACAAAACCATGCTGCCACTTTACCGCCCCACCGTTCAATTCCGTGGACAGAAGGGGGTAATTTGAAGGATTGATTATGGCCCGTGACCCGGCCCTTTGCCTTAATTCCCGGAACAGTATCTGCATGAATCGCCTGATTGTCGAATCTTCCGAAGCGATCTGCCTTGTTGCAGGGGGGGCTGTGCCTGCCCGCGACATGGCCCTTGCGCGCCGCCATGCCCCCGTCGTTGTGGCGGCTGATGGCGGGGCGGACCGGGCGCTTGCACTTGGCGTTGAACCGGTGGCGGTGATCGGGGATCTGGATTCGCTGTCAGATTCGGCGCGCCTGCGGCTGGCGCAGCGACTGCATGAGGTGCCGGAACAGGAAACCACCGATTTCGACAAGGTGCTGCGCCATGTGGCAGCCCCCTTCGTTCTGGCATTGGGTGTGGCGGGGGGGCGGGTTGACCACGCGCTGTCGGTGCTGGCCGGGCTGTTGCGCCATCAGGCGACGCGGCCTGACATGCCCTGTGTGATCCTTGGGCCGCAGGATGTGATCTTTGCCGCCCCGCCCGTCTTGCACATGACAGTTTCGGTGGGGGATCGGGTGTCGCTGTTTCCGATGGTGCCGGTTACTGGGCGGTCGCAAGGGCTGGAATGGCCGATTGATGGGCTGACACTGGCCCCCGATGGCCGGATCGGCACGTCAAACCGCGCCAGCGCACGCCGGGTTGTGATCGAATCCGACCGGCCCGGGCTTCTGGTGATCCTGCCACGGCGGCGGCTTGCTGTGGCGCTGGCAGCACTGATGGCAATACCAGCATAAACGCAGGGTGTAAGAGCCTCCGATCCGGGCGCTTTGGTCGGGTATTCCTGACTTGCCTCGGGTTTCGGCATTTCCCAGACTTTCCGAGCGACCGGCCCCTGCAACCTTTCGGGCCGCGACACCTGACTGGAAAGGACCCGCTTCATGGCCGTATTTCACAGCTGGAACCCCGATCTTGCCGCTGCTGATCTTGAGACTCTTAATCTTGGCGGTCTCTGGGCCGCGCGGACAGACAGCAAATTGGATACTGGCCCGATCACCCATCGCGGTGTGGTCTATGGGGCGCAACTGACCATCACCTTTGATGGACCTGGCAGCCCCCTGCATATTATGGGCGAGGGGTTGACCGTGGATATCAATGGCCGCCTGACCGGTGGGACGGTTTCGGCGCTGGTGATGGGCGGGCAGGTGACAGGACTGGACTATGGCTGGAGCCTGTCCGGTTTCGCACTTGAGGCGGTCCAGTTTTTCGCGGCCTTCCTGACACAGGGCACGCGGGATGACCGCGCGCTCCTTGCGCTTGTTCTGGCGGGTGATGACCGGCTGGACGGGCTGGGTGATGCGCGCCTTTTTGGTGGTGCCGGGCAGGATAGCTTGGGTGCCGGGCGCGGCAATGACACGCTGTTCGGCGGCACAGGCAACGATTCGATCGACGGTTTCTTTGGCGACGACCTGCTATATGGCGGAGCAGGCCATGACACGATCGGCGGGTCTGCCGATGACGATACGGTTTATGGTGGCAGCGGGAATGATGAAATCGGTTTCCGTTCAGGCTTCAATCTGGCCTATGGCGGGGCGGGGAACGATACGATCCGGGGGGGCAGTCAGGCGATTTCCGGCGAAGATGGTGCCAGCCGCTATTTCGGCGGCAGGGGCCATGACTGGATTGTCAACGGCGCAGGGGCCGCGCGCGCCGAGGGCGGATCAGGGCGCGATACGCTGCAGGGCGGCGGTCAGAATGACACGCTGATCGGCGGCACTGCCACCGATGATCTGGCGGGGGGGGACGGCGATGATCGTCTGCTGGGCGGCAGCCACGGCGACCGGCTGTCCGGTGGTGATGGCAATGACCGGTTGTCGGGGGGCAGCGGCCATGACCGGCTGGAGGGCGGGCGTGGCGACGATCGGCTTGCAGGCGACGGCGGGAAAGACAGTCTGGCGGGTGGCGACGGGTCTGACACACTCGCAGGGGGTGCGGGCGATGACCAGTTGGAAGGGGGAACCGGGGCCGATGTCTTTGTGTTTGGCCGGGCAGGGGGCGCAGATCGGATCTCTGATTTCCGCACCGGGATCGAGGCGCTGTTCTTCGATGACGCCCTGCACCTGTCCGGCAGGCTCTGGCGGGGTGACCTGACGGCTGAACAGGTGGTGGCCCGTTTTGCCCGGCTGGATGAAGATGGCAATATCCGGCTGGATTTCGGCGCGGCAGGCACGGTGATCGTGTTGGAAGGTCATGATGACATCGCCGGGCTCGCCGACCATATCATCATTCTGTAAGCCTATGCCGTCGTGCCCTGCCGCGCGACGGCGCGTTCGCGCATAAGGATGTACAACCCTGATCCGGTGATGACGAAAATCCCGGCCCAGGTCATTGCATTCGGGAAATCACCGAAGACCAGATAGCCTAGGGCCACTGCCACCACGATTTCAAAGTAATGCAAGGGGGCCAGCGTGGCCGATGGGGCAAAGCGCAGGGCATAGGTCATGCACATGTGGCTGACAGCGGCCCAGAACCCGACGCCGAACAGCCAAAGCCAGGCCAACCCTTGCGGCATCACCGGATCAAGCATGGCAATACCGCTGCCCTCGGCCCAGAGGATCACCGGCAGGCATAGCGCGATACCCGCCAGCGAGGTGTGCAGCTGCATTGCAACCGGCTGCATCGCTGTGGACATGGCCCGGGTGACCAGCATGTAAAAGGAAAACAGGAAGGCCGTTCCCAGCGGATAGAGCGTGACCAGACCAAAGGTGGCGAAGGCGGGCTGAATCACCAACAGCGCCCCGGCAAAGCCCACGATGCTGGCGGCAATGCGCCGCGGCCCCACCGCATCGCCAAACAGCAGATGACCCAGCAGCAGCAGGATGAAGGGTTCGATGAAGACGATGGCCAGCGCATCGGCCAAGGGCATTTCCGCCAGCGCCGCGATGAAGCAATAGGTGGACAGCACCAGAAATCCGGCTCGCAGCAGCACCAGCCCCGCCATGCGTGGCGACATCCGCCAATCGCTGCGCAGGATCAGGGCCAGCGGCAGCATCAGCGCGCCCTGCACGACAAACCGCGCCAGTGTCACCTGACCAACCGGGATGGTTGCCGCCGCCAGCTTGGCCGCAACATCCAGCAGCGGCGCCAGCACACAGAAGGCCAGCATCAGGGCAACACCGGGAAGGACGCGATCTTGGGTCATGTCACGGGTGTAGCCGCGCACCACGCTTCGGTCCATCGCCGGATTGTCACCGATACAGGCTTTGTTATGGCGGGTTCAGTTTCCCTGAAACCGCCGTCGCGCTTCGGACTCGATATCCAGTCGCAACTGCAGATCGGCCAGATGGGCGCGGGCCTGCCGGATCTCCTCGGCGTCGGTCAGCGATTGCAAGGCGCGGGTCTGGTCTTCCACCGCCTTGCGCAAGGCCACTTCACGCGGCAGAGCGCCTGCTTCGGCCATGATGCGAAAGCCCACGGCCTCCATACTGCCATCGCCCGACAGGTCCAGCGGCTGGCCCGCGCCTTTCAGGTTGTCCAGCTGTCCTTCGGCCTGCGCCTTCAGGATCTGCCGTTCTGCGAGTTCAGACCATTTCATGCGCCTGCCCCTTTCAGCCCCCCCACCGCAAGATGGGGGGCGAAGGGGCTGTGGGCAAGGGCATCAGCAGTTCGGCACGTTCACCGCAAGGCCCCCGAGCGAGGTTTCCTTGTATTTTTCATGCATGTCGTGGCCGGTCTGGCGCATCGTTTCGATGCAGACATCCAGACTGACCAGATGCTGCCCGTCGCCACGCAGGGCAAGGCTGGCGGCAGAAACCGCCTTGATCGCGCCCAGACCGTTACGCTCGATGCAGGGAACCTGCACCAATCCCTTCACCGGATCGCAGGTCATGCCAAGATGATGTTCCAGCGCGATTTCGGCGGCGTTTTCCACCTGTTCCGGGGTGCCGCCCATCACGGCAGCCAGCCCCGCCGCCGCCATCGCCGCAGCACTGCCCACTTCGGCCTGACAGCCACATTCCGCACCCGAAATGCTGGCATTATGCTTGCAGAGCCCCCCGATGGCCGCAGCCGTCAGCAGGAAATCCGGGATCTTCGCGGTCGATGCGCCCGGCACATGGTCGAGATAATAGCGCAGCACAGCCGGCAGCACGCCCGCCGCGCCATTGGTGGGCGCTGTTACCACCTGGCCACCTGCCGCGTTTTCCTCGTTCACCGCCATGGCATAGAGCGACATCCAGTCGTTGATCGTATGGGGCGCGGTCATGTTCAGGCCGCGTTCGGCCAGCAGCGCTTCGTGGATTCCCTTGGCGCGACGGCGCACCTTGAGCCCGCCGGGCAGAATGCCTTCACCCGCCATGCCACGGGTGATGCAATTGTTCATCACCTCCCACAGCCGGGCGATGCCTGCGTCAATTTCGGCCTTGCTGCGGAAGGCCAATTCGTTTTCCAGCTTCATCCGCGCGATGGATTTGCCCGAGGCGCGCGCCATGTCGAGCATCTGGGCTGCAGTTTCAAACGGATAGGGGCAGGCGGCCTTGGGCTTGGCCGCAGCGCCCTGCGCCAGTTCATCTGCCGTCAGCACAAAGCCGCCGCCGATGGAATAATAGGTTTCTTCAAGGATCACGTCGCCTTCGGCATCTGTGGCCTTCAGGATCATGCCATTGGCATGGCCGGGCAGGGCGGGGCCGAAATCGAACAGCATGTCGGTTTTGGGATCGAAGCGCAGCGTGCCAAGGCCAGGCGGGCAGATGGTCTTGGTGGCATGGATCGCCGCCAGGGCCGCCTCGGCCTTGTCATGGTCATAGGTGGCGGGCTCGAACCCTGCCAGACCCAGGATCGTGGCCCGGTCGGTCGCATGGCCCACACCTGTAAAGGCCAGGCTGCCATGCAGTGATGCACGCAGGCCATGGGCGTGGAAGGGGCTGGACTTCAGCGTGGCCAGAAACCGCGCAGCAGCCACCATCGGCCCCATCGTATGCGAAGAGGATGGGCCGATGCCCACCTTGAACATGTCGAAAACCGAAAGGAACATCAGCGCGTGCTCCGCGCTTGGGTGGATCTGGTCATGTGGCGTCTCCCTGCTGGCGCCAATATGGCGGGTTTGCCGCGCGATGCGAGGGGGAAATGCGACATTTGCCCGCCCGATCCGGACGGGTCAGAGCGCGCTGCCCTCGGGCGGGCGGCAGGGCTGTGGTTCGGTGAAGGGCCGGGGGCCAAGGCCTTCGGCCGCAATCAGGGCCGCAACCGATGGCCGGATTTCCAACGCGGCCGCGCGCGCAGCCAAAGCCGGATAATCCGCCAGCCGGAACCAGTCGGGCCGGGTGTAGAGCACAGACCAGCGCAACAGGGCAGCGGCATAAAGGGCCAGCACCGAAGGTGGAGCAAAGAGCGGCGTATCGGCCACCCGGTCAAGCTGGCCGAAATGGGTTTGCATCCGTGCCTGCAACCGGGCGCGATGCCCGTCGTGCCCCTCGGGCCCCACATAAAGATCGGGGTAGAACAGGTGGCGGATATCTGCATGTGCCGTATTCGAAAGGAAAAACAGCCATTTGAGGAAATCCCCCCTTTGGGCCTGCGGCGCAAGTTCGGGATGACGGTCGGCCAGCCACAACAGGATGGCACCGGTTTCTGAAATCGGGCCTTCGTCGGTTTCCAGCACGGGGATCAGCCCGGTCGGGTTCAACCGCCGATAGGCCGCGCTGTCCTGCGCCCTTGTGCTGCGATCCACCAGCGCGGTGCGGAAGGGCAGGCCGGCCTCCAGCAAGGCAAGGCGGATGATGAGCGAGGCATTGTCTGGCGCGTAGTGAAGAACATACATGGCAACCTCCCTGTCACCCCACACAGTGCCGCAAGAGGCCCACCCCGCTTGCCCGAAAGCGACCGTATTTGTTCCGCATGGTTTGGGTAGCTGCTTTTGTCCGAATTGGCCGGCGGCTCTGCGGACGAAGTGAGCTTTCGCTGCGACCACCCCAATGGCGGCTTTTCACTTCGTCTCTAGTTTCATTCACCGTCAACGGCGTCGCGCCCATATTGGGCGCGTAAATCAAACATGAGTTTGTGGACATCTTCATCAATATAAGCGTCAAACCAAGTGCGGATGCCGAGCTGGGTCAAACGTCTTTGATGCTGGAAATCCAACTCGAAACTAAAGCACTGAAGGTTGTAACTCACCAAAACGACGCGGATATCATAGTCTCCGGTCAAGGCCTGCAGCGCCAACTCACGAGATCGCAAACGACGCAAGATGGCTTCCACATGGATGTTCAGGCCCTCAGTTTCCGGAACTCCACTGTTCAGCTTCCAATTCGTGAACCACCGTTTCTTGTGTGGCCCTTTCGTTTGCCAATCATCGCCTTCCGACCATTCCTCATCAGGTTCGAGACCAAGAGCGTCCGAAATTTTCTGTGACGGGCCTTTCCCTTGAATTCCAAGGTAGGCGTATTGTCGATAGGTTTGTGGTTCCAAAGGCATAGTGATTGGTGCCTCTAAGATGTTGCGTTTACTGTCTCGATTGAATGCCTAGCAGACATTCAGCCGTAGCACAGCACCGGTCAGTGTGGGCTCTTCGCGCAAGCGGTCAGGACAGAACTCAAGCATTTCTATCTTTGGCGCAAGCGACCCGTTCAGCACCATTAGGGATTTCTTAACCGGAATCAGTCGAAGTGGGCTTGAACATAAGGGGAACATGATGCGGCTGTTATTGATCCTGTTTGTGCTATGGCCCGGTTTTGCGCTGGCTGACCCTGATCTGCCTGCCTCTGTGAAGGCGCGCATCCTGAAGGCACCTGACCGATGGCTGGCCGAAATGACCCGCCTCGTTGCCGGGTTTGGCGGACCGGCAGGGCTGACGTCCGAAGGGATCGACCGTCACGTCGCGGTGGAACGGGCTGCTGCGCGTGCCAATGCGCTGCGCGATCTGCTCAGCGCGGATCTTGATGGCGATGGCGCTGTCTCGGCGGAAGAAGGGCAAGAGATGAACCTGGTGCTGTCGGCGCGGGGGCGGGGGGCCTGGGCCTTGCGCCAGGCGGCTGCCGATCAGGATGGCAATGGCACCCTGGTTGGCGCCGAAATTGTGGGCTTTGCGCAAGCGCAAGCCCTTGACCGGTTTTCTGACCGGCGGGCCGATGGACTGCGCGCCGTCCTCGCCTTCGATGCAGACGGGGACGGTGCCGTGTCGATTGCGGAACTGCTCAAAGGGGTGGCCACGCTTGTGGACGGGGCCTGATTGCGGGACGGGCGCGGGATAAGCACTCGCACCCGGCGCGGGATTTGCCTATAAGCAGGCAGGATCACGTCTCTGGAGCCCTGCCATGCCCGCCGACCTTTCGCCCATCGACAAGGCCAAATTTGTCGCCGCCAAACGCGCGGTGGACTATGTGGAAACCGGGATGAAGCTGGGTCTGGGCACTGGGTCGACAGCGGCATGGATGGTGCGCTGCCTGGCTGAACGGATCCGTGAAGAAGGGATTCGGGTGGTTGGTGTGCCGACCTCGACCCGCACCGCCGAACTGGCCCGGCAACTCGGTGTGCCGGTCATGTCGTTGGACGAGGCGAAATGGCTGGACCTGACCATTGATGGCGCAGATGAAATCGATGCGCAGATGAACCTGATCAAGGGGGGCGGGGCGGCGCTGCTGCAGGAAAAGATCGTGGCCACCGCCAGTGACCAGATGATCGTGATTGCCGATGCCGCCAAGGAAGTAGGCCATCTGGGGGCCTTTCCTTTGCCGGTCGAGGTGATCCCCTTTGGTTGGCAGACCACCAAGGCGCTGATCGAGGAAACGCTGGTCAGCATGGATGTGCTGAACCGCGATGTGACGCTGCGGATGAATGGCGCGGCACCGTTGGTGACGGATGAGGCCAATTACATCCTTGACCTTCACCTGAAGCGGATCGGCAACCCGCGTCAGCTTTCGTTGGTGCTGAACCAGATCCCGGGTGTGGTGGAAAACGGGCTGTTCATCGACATTTGCGATGTGGTGGTGATCGGCCATAGCGACGGGCGTGTCGCGGTACGCGACATCAATTCCGGCGAAACCAGCGACGACCGCATCGAATTTGCCCCGACCGACAATATCTTCGCCAATATGGACGACTGATCATGGCCTATGACTACGATCTCTTCGTGATCGGCGGCGGTTCGGGCGGCGTGCGCGCGGCGCGTATTGCCAGTGCCGAAGGCAAGGCCCGCGTCGGTCTGGCCGAGGAATCACGGATGGGGGGCACCTGTGTCATCCGGGGCTGCGTGCCGAAAAAGCTGATGGTCTATGCCAGCGAATATCCGGGCACGATGGCCGATGCCCGCGCCTATGGCTGGGAGGTGACGGCCGGCGGTTTCGACTGGTCCCGCTTTCGCAGCCAGCTGGAGACCGAACTGACCCGGCTGGAAAATGCTTATCGCAGCACATTGAAGAATGCCGGGGTCGAAACCTTTGATCTGCGCGCCACGGTGGTGGATGCCCATACCGTGCAATTGGCCGATGGTCGGCGGTTCAGTGCCGGGCATATCCTGATCGCCACCGGAGGGCGCCCCTTTGTGCCCGATGTGCCCGGGGCGGAACTTGCGGTCACCTCGAACGAGATGTTCCATCTGCCTGCGTTGCCTGCCCGCGCGGTCGTGGTGGGCGGCGGCTATATCGCCAGCGAATTTTCCTGTATCCTGAATGGGTTGGGCGTGAAGGTCACCCAGATTTATCGTGGGGCGAAGATCCTGCGTGGCTTTGATGACGAGGCGCGCAGCCATGTGGCCGAAGCCATGGCCGCGAATGGTATCGAGATCCGCTGCAATGCCGATGTGACCGCGCTGGAACAAACAGCAACCGGGATCACCGTGCAATTGACCGAAGGCCGGGTCGAGGCCGATCTTGTGCTTTACGCCACCGGGCGGCGCCCCAACAGCGCCGGGCTGGGGCTGGAGGCGCTTGGTGTGCAGATCGCAGCCAGCGGGGCGATCCAGGTTGACGGCAACAGTCAGACCAGCGTGCCGTCGATCTATGCCGTGGGCGATGTGACCGACCGGATCAACCTGACCCCGGTCGCGATCCGCGAAGGCCATGCCTTTGCCGATACGGTGTTCGGCGGCAAGCCTTGGCAGGCCGATCATGATCTTGTGGCCAGCGCTGTCTTTACCCAGCCGGAACTGGGCAGCGTCGGGCTGAGCGAAGAGGCCGCCCGCGCCACTGGCCCGATCGAGGTTTATGTCGCACGCTTTCGCCCGATGCAGTCGCTGTTTGCCGGGCGCGACGACCGGGTGTTGATGAAATTGGTGGTGGGTCGCGACAGCCGTCGCGTGCTGGGCTGCCATATCGTCGGCCCGGGGGCGGGCGAAATGATCCAGTTGGCCGCCATCGCGGTGAAGATGGGGGCCAGCAAGGAAGATTTCGATCGCACCGTCGCCGTGCACCCGACCATGTCAGAGGAACTGGTGACCATGCGAAGCCCGGTCCGGCGTGACTGATCGCCGCAGGGATCGGGGTGGCTTGATTTTTGCGGCGGAATGACCAGTTAGCAACTAACGGAACAGGACGGGGAACGGCCGATGGCGAATGGTGGACCTTGGGGTGGCGGCGGCGGCGGTGATGACAACCGCGACGGACGCAATGACGGGCGTGGCCCGCGCAGGCCCGCTGGCAATGACGGGCCGCAGATCCCCGAAATCGACGAGATCGTCAAGAAAGGCCAGGAACAACTGCGCGTGCTGATGGGCGGGCGTGGCCGCTCCGGCAATGGTGGCGGTGGCGGTGGGGGCGGCGGCAATCCCGTGGGCCCGATCTTTTCCGCGCAGGGGCTGGCGCTTGGTGCGCTGGTGGCTGTGGGTCTTTGGGGCTTCATGTCCTTCTACACGGTGAAGCCGGAAGAACGTTCGGTCGAATTGTTTCTGGGGGAATTCAGCGCCGTGGGCAATCCGGGGCTGAACTTTGCACCCTGGCCGCTGGTGACGGCTGAAAAGGTTCAGGTGACCGGCGAACGCACCACCGATATCGGCACGGGCAGCAATGGCCAGAATGACAGCGGGCTTATGCTGACGCGCGACCAGAACATCGTGGATATCGAGTTCCAGGTGGTCTGGAATGTGTCGGACCCTTCGGCCTATCTGTTCAACCTTGCCGACCCGACCGATACGATCCGCGCCGTGGCCGAAAGCGCGATGCGCGACATTATCGCCCGGTCGGAACTCGCGCCGGTGCTGAACCGCGATCGCGGGGCGATCGCCGCCGATCTGCGGGCCAATGTGCAGGCCACGCTGGACAGCTACAAGGCCGGGATCAATGTGGTCCGGGTGAACCTTGGCCGGGCCGACCCGCCAGGCGCCGTGATTGATGCCTTCCGTGATGTGCAGGCCGCGCAGCAGGAACGCGACCGGCTGGAAAAAGAGGCCGATGCCTATGCCAACCGTGTAACCGCCGAAGCCCGGGGTGAGGCCGCACGGCTGATGGAGGACGCTGAAGCCTACCGCGCCAAGGTGGTGAATGCCGCCGAGGGTGAGGCCAGCCGCTTCCTGTCGGTCTATGCCGAATATGTGAAGGCGCCCGATGTGACGCGCCAGCGCATGTATCTGGAAACCATGGAAAACGTGCTGGGCCGCATGAACAAGGTGATCCTTGATGGCGTTTCGGGCGAACAGGGGGGCGTGGTGCCCTACCTGCCGCTGAATGACATGATTGCGCCGCGCGCATTGCAGGGGGGCAACTGAGATGGCCAAGGCACAGATCATCCTTCCGGCGCTGTTTGCGCTTGGGGCGCTGGCCCTTTCGTCGGTCTTCATCGTGGATGAACGCGAAAAGGTGCTGGTGCTGCAATTCGGTCAGGTGAAGCAGGAAATCAGCGAACCGGGGCTGGGCTTCAAGGTGCCCTTCATCCAGGACGTTGTGCGCTACGACGACCGTATCCTGGGCTTGCCCACCCCGCCGGCGGAAATCACCCCGCTGGATGACCGCCGCCTGGTGGTCGATGCCTTTGCGCGGTGGCGCATCGTCAATCTGGTCGATTTCCGCGAGGCGGTCGGCTCGGGCGGGGTGGATACCGCCCAGATGCGGCTGCAGAACATCCTGTCGAATGCGATCCGCGAGGTTCTGGGGGCGGTGCCGTCCAACGCCGTGCTGTCGGAAGACCGCACCGCGCTGATGAACCGCATCCGCGACATTGCCCGGCGCGAGGCGAACAGCCTTGGCGTCGATGTGATCGACGTGCGACTGACGCGCACCGACCTGCCGGAACAGAACCTTGAAGCGACGTTCGCCCGGATGCGGGCCGAACGTGAACGCGAGGCGGCGGATGAGCGGGCGCGTGGTGGCGAAGCGGCGCAACGTGTGCGCGCTGCTGCCGACCGTGCCGTGGTCGAACTTACATCCGAGGCGCGCAAGACTGCCGAAGTGGTGCGCGGTGAGGCGGATGCGCAGCGTAACGCGATCTACGCCCAGGCCTTTGGCAAGGACCCGGAATTCTTCGCTTTCACCCGGTCGCTGACGGCTTATGAACGGGCGCTGCGCGAAGGGAACTCCTCCATCGTGATGCAGCCCGACAGCGCGTTCTTCAACTATCTGAATGATGCAAATGGCCGCGCGGCCCCGGCTGCACCCTGACAGACCGGAATACCGAACCGGGCCGCCCTTCGGGGCGGCCTTTTTCTTGCAATGTTTTTCACATGCAGTTGAGGGCGCGCGACGGGGTTTGCATTGCGCGCAACCCCACTTACCTGTTTGCTGTGACCATGATCCCGGCGCGCCCGGGAATGGATTTGCGACCGAAAGGAGTTCTGCGGTGCAATCTCAAGCGATGATCCTGCAATTGCCCCAGCCTGATACCAGGCTGCGGTTGATGCGCCTGCTGGGGGCTTCCCTCCTTGGGGTGGCCCTCGCGCTCGGCTCGGCCGGGCTGACCCATGCGCGCGGCGCCCCCGAAAGCTTTGCCGATCTGGCCCAACAGATCAGCCCTTCGGTGGTGAACATCACCACCTCTGCCGTGGTCGAAGCTTCGACTGATGACATGCCGCGCCTGCCAGAGGGTTCGCCCTTTCAGGATTTCTTTGACCAGTTCCAGAATGATGAAGGAGGGCCGCGCCGGTCCGAGGCGCTTGGCTCGGGCTTTGTCATTTCGGAAGACGGCTATATCGTCACCAACAACCATGTGATCGAAGGTGCCGACGAAATCGAGATCGAGTTCTTCTCGGGGGACCGTCTGCCGGCCAAGCTGGTGGGCACCGATCCCAAGACCGATATCGCGCTCTTGAAGGTGGACAGCAGCAAGCCCCTGCCTTTCGTCAATTTCGGGGATAGCGATCTAATGCGCGTGGGCGATTGGGTCGTGGCCATGGGCAACCCGCTGGGACAGGGCTTTTCGGTCAGCGCGGGCATCGTGTCGGCCCGCAATCGTGCGCTGAGCGGCACCTATGATGACTATATCCAGACCGACGCTGCCATCAACAAGGGCAATTCGGGTGGGCCGTTGTTCAATATGGATGGTCAGGTGATTGGGGTGAATACCGCGATCCTGTCGCCGACAGGCGGGTCGATCGGCATCGGCTTTTCGATGGCATCGAATGTGGTGACCAAGGTGGTCGATCAGCTGCGCGAATTCGGCGAAACCCGGCGCGGCTGGCTGGGCGTGCGGATTCAGGACGTGACACCGGATGTGGCCGAGGCGATGAACCTTGCAACCGCTGCAGGGGCGCTGATCACCGATGTGCCGGATGGCCCGGCCAAGGATGCGGGCATGCTGGCGGGCGATGTGATCACGATGTTTGATGGCAAGCCGATCAAGGATGTCCGGGATCTGACGCGCCGTGTGGCCGATGCCCCGGTGGGCGAGGCCGTGCGCGTGGAGGTGCTGCGCGAAGGCAAGTCAGAATCCCTGACCGTGACCCTGGGCCGTCGCGAAGAGGCCGAGGCCGTCGAAACCTCTGCCAAGCCCGGCGAGGCCCCCGCCCCGAAAGAGGCCGAACTTCTGGGCATGACCCTGGCCCCGCTGACGGCTGACAGCCGCAAGGCGCTTGGCCTTTCGGCAGATGCGCAGGGGCTGGTGGTCACCAAGGTCGATGCCGCGTCGGAGGCCTATGGCAAGGGGCTGCGCGAAGGCGATCTGATCACCGAGGCCGGCCAGCAGAAGGTGCAGCGCATCAAGGATCTGGAGGACCGTCTGGCCGAGGCCAAGGAAGCCGGGCGCAAGTCGATCTTGCTGCTGATCCGCCGGGGCGGCGATCCGCGCTTTGTGGCGCTGCCGCTGGAATAAGCCGGGCCGTCAGGCCACGCGACGCAACACAGGACGGCGGCAGGATCACCCTGCCGCCGTTTTGCATGTGGGGATCAGCCGATTTCGCGCAGAAGGCGCGTGCGGAACGAAGCCATCCATTCTGCGGCCTCCTCCGCCATGCGGCGGCCTTCGGCGGTCTGCATGGTCTGGACGATGGGGAACAGCTTCACTTCCAGATGATCCAGCGCAAAGGCGCGATCATCCAGCGGACGGTTTTGGGCCAGAGGGTCACCCGAATCGAACAGTGCGCCGCCCATGGCACCTGCAACACTGAACATGCGGGCAATGCCAAGGGCGCCAAGCGCCTCAAGCCGGTCGGCATCCTGCAGGATGCGCGCCTCCAGCGTTTCGGGGGCAATCCCGGCAGAAAAGCTGTGCGCGGCAATGGCATGGGCAACCGCGTTCAGCTTTTCGGGCGGAAAATCGGTCTGCGCCAGCCAGGTGCAGGCAAATTCGGCCGACAGTCGCGAGGCCTGCGCCCGGTCGGGATGGTTTTTCGGCAGGTTCACCACATCGTGGAAGATCGCGGCCGCCAGCAGGACTTCGGCATCCGCCTCCGGGTGATCCAGCGCGATGCGCTGGCAATTGCGCCAGACCCGGCGCAGATGGCCCAGATCATGCGCGGCATCGCGTGCCGCCCCCCAATGGGCCAGCACGGCGGCCTCATAGGTGGCCTGTCTTTCGGTCGGGGTCACAAATCCTCCAATGCCGTGGCGATGATGCCAAGGCTGCGCGCCCCGGCCAATGAGATGACCGGACTGTCCAGCCCGAGCGGTTCCTGAAAACGGCGGATCGCATCGCGCGTGGCGGCATCCATCATCCCGGTCACTGGTTGCAGGAAATATCCCCGGGCCTTCAGCGCACGCTGCAGGGTGGCGATGAAGTCCACCGTCATCGCCTCGGCGCAGGGGGTGCGGAAATGTACCACCGTGCGATCCTGCACCATGCGCTGACGGGTTTCTGTGCTGATCTGCGCGGGGCTGATCACCCGGCCCGTGGCATCGGTCACGGCGGGGGCAAGGATCACCTGTTCGCTGACCGTTTCGATGATCGCAGGTGTGACATCGGTGGCCCAGCATTCGCCGGGCTTGCCTTTCGGGGGGGGCGTATCGGGATCGCGCGGGCGGATGATTTCAGCCCCCAGATCAGCATTGCCGGGCGCGACCGGCACACCCCCCGGCGTGCAGGCGGAAAGAAGCGCCGCCGCGATCATTGCTGTCATGCCTGTACGGCCCATACTGCCCCGTTGTTCGCGTGCCGGTTGATCCGGCCTTGACCGGCTGCAAGATAGCGGCATTCCACGGGCGGCGAAAGAGGCGTGGCAATGTCGCAGGCGCACTGGAAGCCCTGCGCCGAATGTCCTATGTGTTGCGCAAAGGAAGTGATCGAAGGGTCCGTCGAAATGGCGAAAATCACCTATGTGGAACATGGTGGCAAGCAGCATGTGATCGAGGTCGCAAATGGCCTGACCGTGATGGAAGGCGCGCGCGACAATGGCGTGCCGGGGATCGAGGCCGATTGCGGCGGTGCCTGCGCCTGTTCCACCTGCCATGTCTATGTCGCGCCGGAATGGGTGGATCGTCTGCCCAAGAAAGACGCGATGGAAGAGGACATGCTGGATTTCGCCTGGCAACCCGATCCTGTTCGCTCGCGCCTGAC
Organism: Gemmobacter denitrificans; assembly: GCF_036964905.1. NCBI lineage: Bacteria > Pseudomonadati > Pseudomonadota > Alphaproteobacteria > Rhodobacterales > Paracoccaceae > Gemmobacter > Gemmobacter denitrificans. The sequence goes on along the minus strand of NZ_JBALHR010000012.1, from coordinate 47,174 downwards.
CTGCCAGTTGAAGGTCAGCGATGCGCTGGACGGGCTGGTGGTGCAACTGCCCGAAAAGCAGATCTGATCTAATTGGTCTTGCGCGCGGGCAGGAAGGGCAGGGGCGCCACTGGCACCCCGTCTTCCAGCAGCTTGCGGGCCTCATCCGGGCGGGCTTCGCCATAGATCGCCCGGGTCGGGGCCTCGCCATCATGGATGGCGCGGGCTTCGGCGGCGAAGTTCATCCCGACATATTCCGAATTCGCCTCGATCTCGGCGCGCAGGGCTGCCATGGCCTGTTCGATCTGGGATTGCGGTTCAGCCAGGGGGCGCGTGGCGGAAACCGCCGGGGCCATCAGCGCCTTTTCCACCTTGGCACTTCCGCAGACGGCGCAAGACACCAGACCACGCCGCTGCAAATCGTCAAAGGCCGCACCACTGGCGAACCAGCTGTCGAAATCATGCCCTTCGGCGCAGTGCAGCGAAAATCGGATCATCGCAGGGGTCTTTCGGGCGGATCAAATCCAGAGGTGGCGTTGATCCCGGTCATGGTCAAGGCAAGGCGGGAAGATCGGCCAAACCCTCCAGCCTGGCCAAAATGCGCTTCAAACCGGGTTCGGCCACTTTGCGCGCGGCCTTGGCCGGCGAAAACCACTTGCGACGGCGCTGCCGCATTTCGGGGAAGCGGTTTGCGAGCTTTTCGACCCACAGCGGAAACACCTCCACCTGACAAGGCACGGTTTCGCCCGGTGCGTCGCTTTTGCCAAGGTTCTTGTCATAGCTGTAGTCACCGATCGGCCGGTCGGTGGGTTTGCCTTCGACACCGGCTTCTTCCCAGGCCTCGCGGGCGGCGGAATGTGCCGGGTCCAGATCCTTCATCGGCCAGCCTTTGGGGATCACCCAACGGCCGGTATCGCGGCTTGTCACCAGCAAAACTTCAATCCCGGCGTCGCCACGACGCCAGCACAGCGCCCCATATTGCTGCCGGGGCGCTTCCCCCCGGTTTTCTAGGGGGCGCGGGGTACCATCAACCATCATCACCAAATGCCTGCCGAAGTCCTCAATTCCACGTCGCCGGGATCGCCGCGTCGCGATACGTCCGTTTTATCCTGATCCGCAAGAATAGGTATTTTGTTAATGCATTGCCAGCAGGCATTGGGATTTTTTCGGGTTTGACGCCATTTCCTGCCAAGCTAGCTTTGACACAGGGCAGCGGCGGAGAATGGCGATGCGCATCGGGCGGCGAGGGATTGTTGTGGGTCTGGGCCTTCTGGCGGCGGGCATGGGTCATGCAGGCGACGGGGCGGCACCGACATTCCGCTTTGCCGCGATCGAGGGGGGCGAGATTGATACCGCAGGCTGGCGGGGGCGCCCGGTTCTGGTGGTCAACACGGCCTCACTATGCGGGTTCACCCCGCAATTCGACGGGCTGCAGGCCCTGCAAGACCGATATGGGGCGGCGGGGCTGGTGGTGCTGGCCGTGCCATCCGATGACTTCCGGCAAGAACTGTCGGACGCGTCAGCGGTCAAGGAATTCTGTGCCGTGAATTTTGACCTGACCCTGCCAATGACCACCATCACGCCGGTGCTGGGGCGCGGGGCGCATCCGTTCTATCGCTGGATGGCGGATGACCATGGCTTTGTGCCGGGTTGGAATTTCAACAAGGTGCTGCTTGGGCCGGATGGCCAGCCCGTCGGCACCTGGGGATCGGCGGCCCGGCCCCTGGGTGGGGCCATCGAAGCCGCGATCAAGGCGCAATTGGGGTGACAGGCCCGATCTTTCTGGGATCGGACATTTATCGCGGCTCGTCCTACGGGCCGCGTCATCCGTTGCGGGTGCCGCGGGTGCCCGTGGCAACCGATCTGTGCCGGGCGCTTGGCTGGTTTGGCCCGGGCCGCTATCGCAACAGCCCGCGCGCCAAGCCGGCGGCGCTGTCGCTCTGGCACCATCCGGCCTATGTCGCGGCCCTGCAAGAGGCCGAGGCGCTTACCCGTGCTGGCCAGCCTTTGCCCGAGGAATGGCGGGCACGGTTCGGGCTGGGAACGCTGTCGAACCCGGCCTATCCCGAGATGTTTCGCCGCCCTGCCACCGGGGCCGGGGGGATGCTCTGGGCGGCGGAATGGTTGGCCACACGCGCCGCTGGGGCGGTGCATGTGCCGGGTGCGGGGACGCATCACGGCCTGCCTGATCGGGCGGCAGGCTTTTGCTATCTCAATGACGTGGTGCTGGGCGTGAAGGCGCTGCAGCATCTGGGTCTGACGCGGCTGGCCTATATCGACATTGATGCCCATCACGGCGACGGGGTGGAACTGGCCTTCGCGGGCCAGCCTGATGTGCTGGTGATCTCGGTCCATGAAGAGGGGCGCTGGCCCTTTACCGGGGCCTTGCGCGATGATGCCGGGGGCAATGCCTTCAACTTGCCGGTGCCCAAGGGGTTCAACGATACCGAAATGGCGGCGGTGCTGGATCGGTTGATCCTGCCCCGCGTGGCCGCCCATCAGCCGCAGGCCATCGTGCTGCAATGCGGGGCTGACGGCGTGGAGGAAGACCCGCTGGCGCGGCTCTCCCTGTCAAACCGGGCACACCTGTCCGTCCTGAAGGCGCTGCGCCCGCTTGCGCCCCGGCTGATCGTGACGGGCGGCGGCGGCTATAATCCCTGGACGGTGGGCCGGTTATGGGCGGCGATCTGGGGTGTCCTGTCGGGACAAGAACTGCCGGATCGCCTGCCGCCCGATGCGGTGGCGGTGCTGGCGGCGCTGGATTGGCAAGGAGGGGGCCGCCCTCCACCTGCGCCTGCCCTTCTGACCACGCTGGTCGATGCGCCGCGCGACGGGCCGCTGCGCCCGCAGATCCGCGACCGGCTGGATCGGCTGGCCCTGCGCCCCGATCCGGCCCATTTGGCAGGAACGTCGCGCAACCCCTTGCCCGTCGGCTGAAATTCGCTCACCTTCCCCGTCATGATCCGCAGCTTCATCGCCCTGCCCATTCCCGAGGACATCTGCCAGAAGCTGCGCCTGCTGCAGTTTCTGCTGCCCTTGCCCGCCCGGGTGGAGCCCGAGGATTTTCACCTGACCCTGGCCTTTCTGGGCGATCAGCCCGTGGATCGGCTGGAAGAGGTGCATGACGGGCTGGAACGTCTGGCTGCGCCGCCCTTTCCCATGCTGCTGGAAGGGGTGGGGCTGTTTGGCGGGGCCAAGCCGCGTATCGCCTTTGCAGCGCTGCCACCCAATCCGGCGCTGATCCATCTTCAGGCCAAGGTGGCGCGCGTGGCCGTGGCGGCCGGGATATCAATCCCGGCGCGGGGGTTTACCCCGCATGTCACGCTGGGCCGTTTCGATCCGCCCGCGCCCGATGCGGCATTGCGTCTGGAACGCGCTGTAGCGGCAGAACAGGGGTTTCGTGCCGGGCCATGGCTGGCGTCGGAACTGGTCTTGTATGCCAGCCATCCCAAGGCCAAGGGACAGCGGTATGAACGCCTGTCCACCTATCCTCTGGCCTGATCGATCAGCGCCAGCACCCGCGTCAGCAGAGCCGCCGTGTCTTGCCCTCCGGCCAGAACCTGCCGGGCTTGCGCGGCAAGTCTGGCCTGCAGGTCAGCATTCAGCCCGGCCAATGCAAGGCCAAGCCCCTGCACATTGGCCACGGAAATCGCCCCTTCAGCCTGGTCAAGATGTTGGAAGATTTCAAGAAAGTTCGATGTTGAAGGACCATGCAGCAGCGCCGATCCATGGGCGGCGGGTTCAAAAGGCGTATGGCCCCCGCGATCTGCAAAGCTGCCGCCGATCACCGTTGCCCCCGCCATGCCATACCAGGCCCCCATTTCCCCCAGCGTATCGGCCAGATAGACTGCGGTGCCCGGCCCCGGTGTCTCACCCTGGGATCTGATCGCGAAATCCAGCCCGCGCGCCGCGATCATCGCCGCCACGGCAGCGCTGCGCCGGGGGTGACGCGGGGCAAGTATCAGCAGATCGAACTGCGCCCGTGCCGCCATGAAGGCGTCCAGCATGATGTCTTCCTCGCCCTCATGGGTCGAGGCCGCCAGCAGGATGCGGTGGCGGGGGCTGGGCGAGGGAAAGGGCGGGGGGACCGGATCGGCCTGCAGGGCCGCGGCCTTCAGCATCAGCCGGGGGGCCAAACGGTCGGCTGGCAAGCCAAGCGCGCAGAGCCGCGCCTCCGATCCGGCATCCTGCGCCGAAACCAGCGCAAAACGGTGCAAGGTCGCGGCGATCAGATGCGGTGCCAGCCGCTGCCAATTCCGGGCCGATCCCGCTGACATTCGCGCTCCAAGCCCGATCACCGGCCCCGGCATCCGGGCTATGCGTTCGGGCCAAAGCTCGTTTTCCAGCAGGATCAGCGCCTTGGCCTGTGTTCTTGCCAACAGGCGTGCCACGCAGCCCGGTGTATCGAACGGCGCCAATTGCGCCTGCACCCCCGGCAGGCCCCAGTCTGCCACCATCTGCCGCGCCGTTTCGGTGTTGCTGGTGACAAGCACCGCCAGACCCGGTCGCGCCGCGATGATCTGCGCCAGCAGAGGCCGCACCGATGTCAGCTCGCCATTCGACGCCCCATGCAGCCAAACGTCGGCGCGGGGCGCTGTCAGGCCCAAACGGGCCCGTCCTGCGCCCGGTCCGACAAGCCCGCGCAACCGCTGCACCAGCAGATACGCCAGCAGCAACGGCAGGATGGCCCGCATGATGATCCGGTACAGCCGCACCTGTGCCCCTTTCTGATCCGCCCCGACATAGGCCCCATGGGCCCCGGCCTGCAAGAGCCTTGCGGCTTGGCAGGCGTGGCCAGCCCTGCCATGTTGCGCGCAACGAATATGACAGGCCCCCATGCGTTCATTGATTGCAACGATCCTTCTGGCGCTGCCGACCCTTCCGCAGCCCGCCTTTGCTGCCCCTGCCTGCCCTCAGGCCGAACTGGTGCATTTGCCGGGGCAGGGCGAAGCCATCGTCGAGGGTGTGCAGGGTGGGCTTTGCCTTTTGCGCTTGGCAGATGGTCGGCAGATCAGCGCGGCCCCCGCCGATCTGATCCCGGTCGCGGCGGGCGACACTCCGCCCGCGCCTTCGCTGCCGCTGGGTTTGTTTCGCTGCCAGTTTCCTGGCGCAGGGCGCGCGCCCTTTGGTCTGGCCATCGCGCCGGGGCTCTATATCCTTGACGATGGCAGCGCCGGTAGCCTGAGCCAGACCGGCGCGGATATCAGCTTTGACAGCGGCCCGCTGCAAGGGGCCCCGGCCCGGATCGAAAGTTCAGGCCCTGTCCCCCAACTGGCGCTGACCCCGCCAGGCACGCGTGCCGAAGCCCGCTGCCTGCCCTGGCACGCGGAGTGAGGTCACAGCGGCGGCGGGCGACGCCCCGGCCAATCGGTTGCCAGATGATAGCACTGGCCCATCGCCAGAATCTCGGCATCCGAGCCGGTCCGCCCGATCAGCTGCATCCCCATCGGCAGCCTGTCAGGGCCAAAGCCGCAGGGCAAAGCCAGCGCGGGCAGGCCGATCAGGCTGACTGGAACCACCACCTCCATCCAGCGGTGATAGGTGTCCATCATCTGGCCATTGATCTGCTGCGGCCAGCGCCATTCCACCGGAAAGGGCCAGACCTGCGCTGCGGGCATCACCAGCGCGTCAAAGCGCCGGAACAGCTTGGCCGCCCGTGCATACCAGCGTGACCGGATCACGCTGGCGGCATGCACCTCTGCTGCCGTCAACCCCAACCCTTGTTCGATCTCCCATTGCGTTTCGGGCTTCAGCTTGTCCCAGCTGGCGGGTGTGTCGCGCAACCCGCCCTTGGCCCCGGCATTCAGGAAGGCGCGCAGCGTGGTCCAGGCCTGCCAGAGCTGTTCTGCCGGGAAGGGTGGGGGGATGTCTTCGATCTGGGCGCCCTGATCGGCCAGAACTTGCAGACCCGCGCGGCACATATCCAGAATTCCGGACTCGCAAGGATAGGCCCCGCCCCAGTCGCCCAGCCAGCCGATGCGCTTGCCGCGCAGATCGGTTTGCAGCAGATCGCCATAGGGCGCGGTCGGGCGGCCAAAGGGCACCTCCGGGTTCTCGCCCGCCAGCACAGCCAGAAGCAGGGCCAGATCCTCGATATTGCGCGCCATCGGCCCTTCGGTCGCCAGCGTCGCCATGAAACTGTCGCCCATCGCATCACCCGGCACGAGACCCCAGGTCGGGCGGAAGCCATAGATGTTGCAAAAGGCCGCCGGATTGCGCAGCGATCCCATCATGTCGCTGCCATCGGCTAGCGGCACCATCCGCGCCGCCAGCGCGGCTGCAGCCCCGCCCGATGATCCGCCCGCACTGCGCGTCAGATCATAGGGGTTGCGGGTTGCCCCGAAGACCGGGTTGAAGGAATGGCTGCCATGGCCCCATTCCGGCGTATTGGTCTTGCCGATGAAGATGGCCCCGGCCGCCCGCATCCGTGCGGCGACCAGATCATCCGCGCCCGGCACAAAATCGGCAAACAGTGGCGATCCCCAGGTGGTGCGCAGCCCTTGCACTGCCACCAGATCCTTCACCGCAATCGGCAAGCCATGCAGCACACCGCGCGGTGCGACGTCATCCAGCGCCTGCGCCTCGGCCATCAACGTGTCAGGGTCGCGCAGGCTGACGATGGCAGTGATGGCCGGATTGGCCGCCTCAATCCGCGTGAGATGCGCGGCCATCACTTCCGATGGCGCGATGTCGCGCAACGCAATCCTGCGGGCCAGCTCTGCCGCGCCCATCCCGGCAAGCTCCACTCCCGCCTCCTTCATCTTGGTTCAAATATCCTCAGGGGGTGCGGGGGGCAGACAGCCCCCCGCGGCATCATCCGGGATTACTTCTGCAGCTCGGTCCAGATCGCGGTCACATATTCCTGCGCCTTGCCGGTGCAGGTGGGCAGGAAGACCCCCGCCGCCTTGTGCGCTTCGGGGATCACCACTTCGGGCGCGGTCTTCATGTCTTCGGGCATGAAGGCCTCGGACCCGGCGATGCCATTGGCATAGCGCGCAAAGGCCGAAATCATCGCGGCATTTTCCGGCACCATGATGAAGTCGAGGAACTTGTAGGCCTCTTCCACATTCTGCGCGTCCTTCAGCAGCGCGACCGAATCCATGAACAGCGGATAGCCTTCCTTGGGATAACCATAGGCCACATCCGCATTGGCCACCCGTGCCCGCATGGTTGACCCGTTCCAGTTGACCGAGGCCGCCCAGTCATTGTTCGACAGCTTTTCGGTCGCGCCGTAATCCATGCTGATCCAGTTCGGTTTGGCTGCGATCAGGGCATCGCGCGCCTTTTTCAGCACTTCGGCATCTTCGCTGCAGGGCTGACCACCGGCCCACATCGTGGCCATCGCCACCACGTCGTTCATTTCGGGCACGACATTGACCTTGCCCTTCAGCTCCTCCGGCACTTCCAGCCAGACCGACGAGGTGTTGATGTCGCCGCCATAAACCTTGGTGTTCACGGCAATGCCGGTCGAACCCCACTGCCACGGAATGGTGAACTTGCGGCCCGGATCCCAGGTCACATCTTGCCATTCGGGGGCGATATTGCCCTTGTTGGCCAGCTTGCTGGCGTCCAGTTCGACGATCAGGCCCTTTTCCACCCAGATCGGCACATAATTGGCGGAAGGCACCACCAGATCGAAACCGTGGCCGCCAGCCTCGATCTTGGCCAGCGCGGTATCATTGCTGTCGTAATCGGTGACGGTGACCTTGATCCCGGTCTCGGCTTCGAATTTCGCCAACAGTTCGGGGCTGGTGTAATTGCCCCAGTTATACAGTTGCAGCACGCCTTCGGCGCTGGCAAGGCCGGTCGAGGCCATCAGCAGGGCGGTGGCAGTCAGAAGTCTTTTCATGGTTGTCTCCCGGTTGGTTCTTGTTGTTCATCCCTTCTTCCGCGTCAGCAGGAAGAAGGCCGTCAGCAGCAGCACCGTCAGCGCCAGCAATCCGGTCGAGATCGCGTTGACCTCGGGCGTGATCGCGCGGCGCATCTGGCCCAGCATATAGGTAGGCAGGGTGTCCTGTCCGCCCGATTTCACGAATTCGGTTATCACCACGTCATCCAGACTGATGACGAAGGCCAGCATGGCCCCGGCAAGGATGCCCGGCGCCAGCAGGGGCAGGGTGACATGGCGGAAGGTCTGCCAGCGGCTGGCATACAAATCGCCTGCTGCGGTTTCCAGGCTCATGTCCATCCCCTCCAGCCGGGCGCGGATCGGCAGATAGGCAAAGGGGATGCAAAAGGCCGAATGGGCCAGAACCAGATAGCCCAGACCCTGATAGCCGGTCCATTGCTTGACCATGCCGAACAGGATCAGCAGGGCCACCGCGGTTACGATTTCGGGCACCATCAGGGGCTGGTTGATCATGACATAGACGAATGTCTGGCCCTTGAACGCCTTGCGCCGGGTGGTGCCAAGTGCCGCCAGGGTGGCCGCACTTGTCGCGATGATGGCGGCCAATGTGGCAATGGTCAGCGACCGCAGGGTTGCGGCCTTCACCGCCTCGTTTTCCCAGGCGCGGGCGAACCAGTGCAGCGAAACCCCTTCCCAGACCGCGATGGAGGTTCCGGCATTGAAGGCATAGGCCACTAGCGTGAAGATCGGCAGATACAGTGCCACGAAGGCCAGCACGGCGATGGTGGCAAAGCCTGGCAGGCGGGCCGGTTCGAACACACGCTCAGCCATGGCTGTTCTCCTTGCTGGCGGCGCGGACATAGACCAGCAGCGCCACCATGACGATCATCAGAAGCGAGATCGACAATGCGGCGCCCAGGGGCCAGTTGCGGCCCTGACCGAACTGCAGTTCGATGAAATTGCCGATCATCATGTTCTTGCCGCCCCCCAGCACGCGCGGCGTGACATAGGCCCCGAGCGAGGGCACGAAGACAAGGATCGACCCGGCCACGATGCCCGGCCGCACGATGGGCAGGATCACCCGGCGCAAGACCTGCAGGCGGCTGGCATAGAGATCATAGCCCGCCTCCAGCAGCCGCATGTCGAAGCGATCAATCGCGGCAAAGAGCGGCAGCACCATCAGGGGCAGATACACATAGGTCATCCCCATCAGCACGGCGGCATCGGTGTTGATGATGCGCAGGGGCTCGGAAAACAGGCCCAGCTTGATCATCACTGTATTGAACAGACCTTCGTTGCGGATCACCTCGTTGATGGCAAAGGTGCGGATCAGAAGGTTGGTCCAGAACGGAATGGTGATGAGAAACAGCCACATGGCCCGCGCCTTGGGCGGGCGTGTCGCGATGAACCAGGCAGTGGGAAAGCCGACGAGGAAGGTCAGTCCGGTGGTCAGCAGCGACAGTTTCACCGAGCGCCAGAAGATCGTCAGATGGGCATCGGCGAGCTTCAGCGTGTCGTCAAAGATGTCCTTGGTGTAAAGGATGCCCATCCAGCCATCGGTGCTGAATTCCCAGACCACATTGCCGTATTTGCCGGGCGTCAGGAAGGAATAGACCAGCACGATCAGTAGCGGACCGGCGGCGGCGACGGTCAGGATCACGAGTGCCGGGCTGACCAAGGCCCAGGCACGGCGGGTGGCGGCGGCTTCGGCTTGGGTTTCCAGGCTCATGGCGCTAATCCCCCAGAACCTGCGCCGCACCGGGCGCAAAGCGCAGCCCGACCCGGTCGCCGCTGGCCAGACCCACATCGCCGCTGGGGTTGCTTTGCAGCCGCGCCACCACCTCTGTGCCATCGCTCAGATGCAGATGCACATGGGTATCGGTGCCGAAATAGACGCAACTGCGGATCGTGGCGGGGATTGCGCCGGTTTCGCCTTCCGTGACCAGCCGCACCTGTTCTGGGCGCACAGCCAGCGTGGCGCTGCCGCTGCGGCCTTGCGCGTCCACCTCGATCCGTTCGCCGCCAGCCAGCAGGGCGGCATTGCCCTGCAAGGTGACGGGCAGGAAATTCGTCTCGCCGATGAAGCTGGCGACAAAGCGGTTGACCGGGCGGGTATAGATGTCGCGCGGGGCACCGATCTGCTGGATCTTGCCCGCGCTCATCACCCCGATCCGGTCTGACATGGTCAAGGCCTCTTCCTGATCATGGGTGACAAAGATGAAGGTGATGCCGGTTTCGGTCTGCAGCCGCTTCAGTTCGATCTGCATTTCCTTGCGCAGCTTCAGGTCCAGCGCAGACAGCGGTTCGTCCAGCAACAGCACCTTGGGCTTGGGCGCAAGGGCCCTTGCCAATGCGACCCGCTGCTGCTGACCGCCCGACATCTGGGTGATCTTGCGATCCGCCAGATGTTCCAGCTTGACCAGCGCTAGCATGGCGCGCGCGGTGTCTTCGACCTCGGCCCGGGGCTTGCCCTGCATCTGCAACCCAAAGCCCACATTCTGCGCCACCGTCAGATGCGGAAACAGCGCATAGCTTTGAAAGACCGTATTCACCGGGCGCTTGTTGGGCGGCAGATGGGTGATGTCTTGCCCATCCAGCCGGATCTGACCCGAAGTCGGTGTGTCAAACCCGGCGATCAGCCGCAGAAGCGTGGTCTTGCCGCAGCCCGAAGGGCCAAGCAGCGTAAAGAACTCGCCCCGCCTGATATCGACCGACACATCGTCCAGTGCCCTGACTGCCGCCGCGCCCTGCCCGAACGCCTTTATGGCATTGCGCGCCTCGATGATCGTGTCAGTCACTCTGCCACCCCGCTGCTGAGTCTCGATCCGATTTTGATCATATTTTCGCGACAACTGAAGTGGCGCAAGTCATTTCATGCGCACAGGAGGCTTGCGCGTTTCCCTAGGGGCAGATTTTTCCACTTCTGCACAAAGGGCGATCAGGTCATCATCCGCACCGAAGGCTGCCGCCAGATGAATGCCGATGGGAAGCCCGGATTTCGTCATGCCCAGCGGAACCGAGGCTGCCGGTTGCCCGCTGGCATTGAACACGGCGCAGAAGGGCGAATATTCGAAAATGCCGCCCGGCCCGGTGCGATAGGCGACGTAATCTTCGGTCGTATGGGCAAAGCGGCCGATCTGGGCAGGCGGTTCGGCCAGTGTGGCCGACAGGATGATGTCGCAATGGTCGAACACGGCTGCCATCTGGCGGCCAAAGGCGTGAATTTCCCCCACAGCCTCCAGATAGCGGGTTGGATGCAGGCTTTCGGCATGGGCCACGGCCCCCCGGCCCACACCTTCGACCAGATCGGCGGTCAGCGCCCGGCCCTTCAGCGCCTTGCGGATGCCAAGCGCGGTGCCGATGCCGACGATATCGGTCCAGGCCCGCATCATCATCGGCACATCGGCGGCTGGCAGGCCCGGGGTGACCTCATGCCCCAGAGATTCCAGAAGGCGGGCGGCGGCTTGCACGGCGGCGGCCACCTCAGGGTGGATGGATTGGCCGGTAAAGGTGCCTTCGACCAGCATGATGCGCATCCGGCGCGGTGGGCGGCTGATCGCCTCGGCATGGCTGCGGCGCAGGGGTGGGGCGTGATAGGGTGCCCCCGGATCAGCCCCGGCGCAGGCATCCAGCATGACTGCCGTGTCGCGCACAGTATGGGTCAGGAACCCGTCGATCGCCATGCCGGCCCAGCCTTCGCCGACATAGGGGCCATCGGGCAGCCGCGCCCGTGTGGGCTTGAACCCGAACAGCCCGCAGCACGAGGCCGGAATGCGCACCGAACCGCCGCCATCCGATCCATGCGCAATAGGCACGATGCCGGCCGCCACTGCAGCACCCGCGCCGCCCGACGATCCGCCGGGCGTGTGGTTCAGGTTCCAGGGGTTCCGGGTCGGGCCACGATAGACGGCGGCCTCGGTCGCGGCACCGATGCCGCCTTCCGGGCTGGTGGTGCGGCCCCAGACCGCCACCCCGGTGGCGGCGATGCGGTCGAAGATCGCGCTGTTCTGCGTATAACGGGTATTGGCCAGAAGGCGCGATCCGTTGTGCGACGGGTAATTGATCGCCTCGCACCCCAGATCCTTCAGAAGGAAGGGTACGCCGTGGAACGGCCCGCGCGGCAGGCCCACACCGATGGCCCGCCGCGCCGCCAGTTCCTGCGGCAGCACCACGGCATTCAGCCTTGGGTTCAGCAATTCGCAAGCGGCGAGCGAGGCTTCCAGCAGGTCGGTTGGGCTGACCTCGCGCCGGGCGACAAGGGCGGCCAGATCGGTGGCATCCCGCGCGTCAAAGGTTTCCAGCATCCCGACTCTCCCTGACATTTTTCCCCATGCTGGCGGGGGCAAGGGGGCGGGGCAAGGCCGGGTCCGACAGGGTGATGTCGGAAATGCCTTAGCGCTGGATCAGGATTTCCTGTGTCAGCCGCCCGTCGGGGGTAAAGACGAACATCCGGCCATCGGTGGTCACGACGCCGATCCAGTCGCGGCCCCGGGTGATCGCCTCGGGCGTCGCGCCTTCGGGCAGGGCAATGCTGTCCGGCAGGGGGGGGGCGGCGGGCTTTCCCAGCGGCAGACGGGTGACAAGCAGCCCGACGATGGTTATGACGCCCGCAATCAGCGTGAGCGTCAGCCCCGTCACCAGCCGCTTAAGCCAGCGCAGTTCGGGCGGAAAGACGTTCGGTTCGGAAGGATCATCCATGACCAGCCCCCTTGAAGACGATGACGACGCGCCCGAGGGCTTGTTGCGTGTGGTGATCGGCGAAGACCCGCCCGACCGTCTGGATAAGGCCTTGGTGCGCGAAGTGCCAGAGGAAGCCGCGCTGTCGCGGTCGCGTCTGATGAAGATGATCGAAGCGGGGCATGTGCTGCGCGATGGCCAGCCGGTGACCAATCCCAAGGCCCGGGTGGCCGAGGGTGAGGCCTATGACCTGATCATCGAGGTTGCCGAAGATGCGGCGACCCTGCCTGAGGACATTCCGCTGGATGTCCTGTGGGAAGATGCCGATCTGATCGTGGTGAACAAGCCGGTCGGCATGGTGGTTCATCCGGCACCGGGCTCTTACAGCGGCACGCTGGTGAATGCGCTGCTGCATCACTTCGGCGGCGCGCTGTCGGGGGTGGGCGGTGCGCGCCGCCCCGGCATCGTGCATCGCATCGACAAGGACACTTCGGGCCTGCTGGTCGTGGCCAAATCCGACCGGGCCCATCACGGGCTGGCCCGGCAGTTCGAAAAGCATACGGTGAACCGCCATTATCTGGCTTTGGTGCATGGCGTGCCTTCGGCCGCCGATCCGCGTCTGCGCGGGGTGAAGGGGGCAAGTTTCGAACAAGGCGGTATCCTGCGCATCGCCACCCATCTGGCCCGCCACAAGACCGACAGGCAGCGGCAGGCCGTGGTCTGGAACGAGGGCCGCCATGCCATCACGCGTGCTCGGGTGCTGGAAATCTATGGCACGCCCGAAACTGCGGCGCTGGTGGAATGCTGGCTGGAAACCGGGCGGACCCATCAGATCCGGGTGCATATGGCCCATGCGGGCCACGGGCTGATCGGCGATCAGACCTATGGCGGCAAGCGGCGCGTGGCACCCAAGGCGGTGGGCGATGCGGCGGCCGAGGCGGCGAACCAGTTTCCGCGTCAGGCCCTGCATGCGGCAACGCTGGGCTTTCTGCACCCCGTCACCGGTGAAACCCTGCAGTTCGAGGCACCACTGCCGCCCGACATGCAGGCGTTGGTCGATCTGTTGCGCCGTGACGGATAAGGACAAGGCGGGCTGTGCGCCGGTCTGCGGCTTGCGGGGGCCTTCACACAGATGCGTGAAAGTTCTGACACAAATCTTATATTGCCGACGGAACATTCCCATCTGCCGTTGAACAGGACGTGACGGGTCAGGGCTGCACGCAATGGTTGCGGGTTGCCTGACCCGGTCCTAGACTGGGCGCTGCATGCGGGGAACACATCCGCAGGGGCGCCTGAAGGGGGTCAGAGAATGAGTACCTATACCAATCTTCCCGCACCCAGCCCGGAACAGGGTCTGAACCGCTATATGCAGGAAATCCGCAAGTTTCCGCTGCTGGAGCCGGAACAGGAATATATGCTGGCCAAACGCTGGGTCGATCATCAGGACCCGGCGGCGGCGCACAAGCTGGTGACCAGCCACCTGCGTCTGGCGGCCAAGATCGCCATGGGCTATCGCGGCTATGGTCTGCCGCAGGCCGAGGTGATCTCGGAGGCCAATGTCGGCCTGATGCAGGCGGTCAAGCGCTTTGATCCCGAAAAGGGCTTCCGTCTGGCCACCTATGCAATGTGGTGGATCCGCGCCAGCATCCAGGAATACATCCTGCGGTCCTGGAGCCTGGTGAAGCTGGGCACGACAAGCGCGCAGAAAAAGCTGTTCTTCAATCTGCGCAAGGCCAAGGCAAAGGTCGGCGCGCTGGAAGAGGGCGATTTGCGTCCGGAAAACCTGGCCCAGATCGCCAAGGACCTTTCGGTCAGCGAGGCCGAGGTGATCGACATGAATCGCCGCCTGTCGGGCTCTGACGCCTCGCTCAATGCCACGGTGGGCAGCGAAGAGGGCGGCGCGCAATGGCAGGACTGGCTGGAGGATGAAGACAGCGATCAGGCCGGCGCCTATGCCGAGCGCGACGAGTTGGATGCCCGCCGCGCCCTGCTGGCCGAGGCGATGAATGTGCTGAATGACCGCGAAAAGGACATTCTGGTACAGCGCCGTCTGGCCGATGAACCGGTCACGCTGGAAGACCTGTCAGAAAGCTATGGCGTCTCGCGCGAGCGTATCCGCCAGATCGAAGTGCGGGCCTTCGAAAAGCTGCAAGCCCGGATGAAGGAACTGGCGCGCGGCAAAGGCATGCTGATCGACGCCTGACATGACCAGCACGGCATCGGGCGGGGGCGGCCATCGGCTGCCCCTTTTGCATTGCGGGCCGGAATTTGCCCTCTGGAAGCGCGCCTTGGCGGTATCTGCTCCAACCTTGCGCTGACTTTCGCGTGAAAGTTGCGATCCCTTGCGTCAAGGGGTTTACATCGCGTCGCATTTACCGTTCAAAGCGTCGCAATCCGCCCGCGCCTTGGCGCGGATCGAGTCGGATCGCAGGGCGGGCGTTGAACCCCCGCGCCGCAGTCACTACCAAGGGTGCAAACGGATCAAGGACAAGAGACCATGAGCGACCCGACCGACATGCTGAAGACCTTCATCAAGCCGATGCACCCGGAAGGGATCAAGTTCGTGGCGATCTTTGCCGCGATCACGCTGGTCCTGTTCTGGCTCTGGGAACCGCTGGGTTGGATCGGGGTCGGGCTGACAGTCTGGTGCTATTACTTCTTCCGCGATCCCAAGCGCGCCGTGCCACAGGGCGAAGGGCTGATGGTTTCCCCCGCTGATGGCGTCGTGTCGCTGATCGAACGCGCCGTTCCACCGCCCGAACTGGGCATGGGCGATGCGCCGATGCTGCGGGTTTCGGTCTTCATGTCGGTCTTCAACTGCCATGTGAACCGCGCGCCGATCGCCGCCCGGCTGGTGAAGATGGCCTATCGCCCCGGCAAGTTTCTGAATGCCTCGCTGGACAAGGCGTCGGAAGACAATGAACGCAACAGCCTGTGTCTGGAACTGGCCGATGGCCGCCAGATCGCTGTTGTGCAGATTGCCGGGCTGGTGGCCCGCCGGATCGTGCCCTTCGTGAATGAAGGGCAAGGGCTGAAGACCGGCGAACGCTTTGGCCTGATCCGCTTTGGCAGCCGGGTGGATACGTACTTGCCCGAGGGTGTGCAGCCGCTGGTCGCCGTTGGTCAGACCTGCATCGCCGGAGAAACGTTGATCGCGGAATTGGGCCGCGACCTGCCGCAGCGCCACGCGAAACTGGTGTAAGCCATGACCACCGACCGCCCGGAACGCCGCCTGCCGCTGGTGCGCCTGTTGCCCAATCTGATGACGGTCAGCGCGCTCTGCGCAGGCGTTACAGCCATCCGTTTCGCGGTGGAGGGGCATTTCAAGCTGGCCGTCGCGCTGATCCTGCTGGCCGCCATTCTGGATGGGCTGGATGGCCGTCTGGCCCGGCTGCTGCGCAGCGAAAGCCAGATCGGTGCGGAACTGGATTCGCTCTGCGATTTCGTGAATTTCGGCGTGGCGCCGGGATTCATCATCTGGCTTTGGGCGCTGCAGGACATGAAGGCCGCTGGCTGGATTGCAGTGCTGGTCTATGTGGTGGCCTGCCTGATGCGGCTGGCGCGGTTCAATCTGGGCAATCGCGCCATCGACAAGACCGCCGAGCAGACCGGTTTTCAGGGCGTGCCTTCGCCCGCCGGGGCCATGCTGGTTTTCCTGCCGATGTTTCTGGCCTTCACCCTTCAGACGGAACCGTTTCATGGCGGGCTGATCGCACTGTATATGGCGCTGGTGGGCGGCATGATGGTCGGGCGTTTCCGTACCCCTTCGTTCAAGCAGGTCAGCTTTGCCGCGCGCTATGTGCGCTATATCCTGCTGGGCTTTGTCGCGCTGATTGCGGCGATGCTGGCCTATCCCTGGGTCACGCTGGTGGCGGTGGATCTGGGCTATCTGATTGTCGTGCTTGTCAGCCTGATGCGCGGCACCTCCCCCCCGATCGAAGAAGAGGAACCGCTCGATGGAGCTTGAAGCCGTCGCCAAAAGCTATGCCCGCTGGGCACCGGTCTATGACCGGACCTTCGGGGCGGTGACCAATGCCGGCCGCCGCCGTGCCACCGGCTTTGCCAATCAGGTGGGCGGATCGGTGCTGGAAGTGGGGGTGGGCACCGGGCTCGCCCTGCCGTTCTATGCGCCGCATATGCAGGTGACTGGTGTCGATTTTTCAGAAGACATGCTGGCCAAGGCCCGGCAGAAGGTGCGGGAACAGGGGTTGCGGCAGGTGCGTGCGCTGCAACAGATGGATGCGCGCGATCTGGCCTTTCCCGACCAGAGCTTTGACAGCGTTTGTGCCATGCACATCCTGTCGGTCGTGCCCGAACCCGAACGGGTGATGGCTGAAATGGCTCGGGTTTGCCGGGTGGGCGGGCATGTGCTGGTGACCAACCATTTCGCCGCCGAGGGTAAGGGCCTGATGGCGCGGGTCGAACGTCTGTTTGCCCCGCTGTCCGATCTGCTGGGCTGGCACAGTGATTTCGAACGCGCCCGGGTGCTGGGCGATATCCGGTTGCAGCTGGTCGAGGAAGACGGGTTGCCGCCTTTTGGCATGATGACCTATCTGCGGTTGCGCCGGGTGGCCTGATCGCGGTTGTGCGCCAGTCGTTAGCGCCAACATTTCCCATTGCCGCCCAAAGCCGCCCTGCTTACCTTGCGGGCGGGGGACCATGATGGGGGAGCAGATGATCCGCTGGGGAATTCTGGGTGCGGCGAAATTCGCACGGGTGCACATGGGGCCTGCGATCCATGCCGCAGAGGGCGCGCGCCTTGTGGCGCTGGCCACAAGAGATGCGGAAAAATCGAATGGTTTCCGGGCGTTCTGCCCCGATCTTCATGTTCATGGCAGCTATGATGCCTTGCTGGCCGATCCAGGAATCGACGCGGTCTATATTCCCCTGCCCAATCACCTGCATCTGGAATGGTCGCTGAAGGCCATTGCGGCGGGCAAGCATGTGCTGACCGAAAAGCCGATGGTGATGCAGGCGGCCGAGTTTGATCAGCTGATTGCGGCCCGCGATGCCAGCGGGCTGCAGGTGGCCGAGGCCTATATGATCGTGCATCACCCGCAATGGCAGAAGGTGCGCGATCTGATCGATGCGGGGGAAATCGGTCGGATCGATCATGTCGATACGGCCTTCAGCTATGACAACCGCGCTGATCCGGGCAATATACGCAACCGCCCGGAAACCGGCGGCGGCGGGATTCGGGATATCGGGGTCTATACCTATGGTTCGGTCCGGTTTGCCGCGCGTGCGGAACCCGTGGCGCTGGAGGCGCGGCTGCGGCTGGAAAACGGGGTCGATACCTGGGCACAGGTGACAGGCGAAATGGCGGGGCCGCAGGGCCGATTCACTTATTCCGCGATAACATCCATGCGGCTTTTCCCCCGGCAAGAGGTGGTGTTTCAGGGCGAGCGCGGCTTGATCCGGGTAACCGCGCCGTTCAATGCAGGCCTGTTCGGCGAAGCGCAGGTGACCTTGCACCGCAACCCGAACCACATGGAATTGTTCCGCTTTCCGGCTTTGAACCACTATGTCCTGCAGGTTGAGGCCTTTGGCCGTGCGATCCGCGATGGCGGCGGTTATCCTTGCCCGCTGGAGTTTTCGAAAGGGACGCAGCAGATGATCGACCAGATCTTTGCGGTGGGTCGCGCGATCTGATCCAGCGGCCTAGCCCATGGTCACCACGACCTTGCCCGTCGATCTGCGTGCCTTCAGGCAGGCCAGCGCATCTGCGGCCTGTTCCAGAGGAAAGGTCTGGCTGACATGGGGGTGCAGGCTGCCCTCTGCGATCCATTGCGCCAATGTTGCAAGGCTGGCAGTCAGAACATCGGGGCGGAAGGTCAGATAGCCCCCCCAGTAGAGACCCATGACCGAAAGGTTCTTCACCAACAGCAGATTGGCGGGAACCTGCGGCACATCGCCCCCGGCAAAGCCGATCGCCAGCAGGCGACCTTCGGGCCGTGTGGCGCGCAGGGCCTCCATGAATGCGGGGCCGCCGACACTGTCATACATGACGTCGATGCCGCCAAGCGCCTTCAACTGACCACGCAGATCGGGGCTTTCGCTGTCAATCAGCACATCAGCCCCCGCCGCTCGGGCGACGGCAAGCTTTTCTGCGCCTCGGGCCGATGCAATCACCCTTGCGCCCATGCGTTTGCCGATTTCAACCGCTGTCAGCCCGACGCCACCTGCCGCCCCGGTGACGAACAATGTTTCCCCCGGCTGCAGCCGCGCTTTGTGATCCAGGGCCAGGTGCGACGTGCCATAGGCAATCTGAAAGGCCGCAGCGGTGACGAAATCCATGGTGCCGGGCAGGCGCAGGCAACGATGGGCCGCGAAATTCCCCTCGGGCGCCAATCCTCCCTGTCCGGCAAAACAGGCGACGCGATCCCCTGGGGCAAAGCCTGTCACTCCGGCCCCGATCTCGGTAACCGTCCCGGCAAGTTCCATCCCCATGGTAAAGGGCAGGGCGGGGATATCCTGATACTTGCCGTCGATCATCAGCAGATCGGCAAAGTTCAGGCCGCAGGCGGCAATCTGCACACGCAGCTCACCCGGCCCCGGAGGCGGGAGAGGGATTTCTGCAAAATCAGGTTGGGATCCCGTCGCGGCCAGTTGAAATGCGCGCATCATATCCTCGTCGCATGGGTGTTTCCCGGCGATAGTAAGGGGGCTGATTCTCTTGTCCAACCCACGGGATCAGCCCTAATTGCCGCGCTGCGGGTTTTGTGACGTAACGTTACCGCGGCTCGCAACCCAAGGTAGCCAAGCGATTTTCCATAAACTTGTTCATTCGTATAGCTGCATCTATCCTAAAAGACAGCTACTGCGATCACAAGTTGCGTGGAATACATGGGAAACATGGCATAGTGTAGGGATGCGGCTGCCAATGCCACGCCCTTTCGCGGAAGGGTTGAAGCCCATGATCAAGGAGTTAAGCATATGAAGCACCCAGTGGATGCGCATGTTGGCAAGCGAATCCGGCACCGTCGCTGGATGATCGGCATGACGCAGCAACAACTGGCTGACCGTGTCGGGATCAAGTTCCAGCAGATCCAGAAATACGAAACCGGCATGAACCGCGTCAGCGCGTCGCGCCTGTGGGATATTGCAGATACGCTGGGCGTGAATATCGGCTTCTTCTTCGAAGGCATCGACGAGACCCGCGAAACCGCAGGTCCGGTGGAAGGCGATATCCTGGCCGACAAGGAAGCACTGGAACTGGTGCGGTCCTATTATGCAATTCCCGAGGCACAGCGCCGCCGCCTGTTCGATCTGGCCCGCGTGCTGAGCGACGCGGCCTGATCGCCAGCGTCTTGCCCCCTTGCACCGGACGGGCTAGCCTGTCTCGTCCGGTGGGAAGGGTGAACCATGGCAGAGCTTTCAAACGAAACGCGTGCGGAACTGATTGATGTTGCGCACGCTCTGGCCGACGCGGCGCGCGAGGCGACCTTGGTGCATTTCCGATCGCTGGCGCTGACGGCGGAATCCAAGGAAAGCCAGCGGTTCGATCCTGTGACCGTGGCCGACCGGCTGAGCGAAGACAGGATGCGTGCCATTCTGGCGCAGCGGCGTCCGCAGGATGGTATTCTGGGCGAAGAGCGCGGGTCACAGGCCGGAACCACTGGCCTGACATGGGTGCTCGATCCCATTGACGGCACAAGATCCTATCTTGCCGGCACACCCACCTGGGGGGTTCTGATCTCGGTCGCGGATGAAACCGGTCCGATCTACGGGATCATCGACCAGCCCTATATTGGCGAACGGTTCGAAGGTGGCTTTGGGCGGGCCCAGATGCAAGGGCCGCATTGGCAGCGCGCCCTTGCGACGCGCGGGCCGCGCGCCTTGGCCGATTGCCTGATCATGTCCACCTTCCCCGAGGTTGGCACCGCTGATGAAGCTGCGGCCTTTCACCGTCTGGCGCGCCAATGTCGGCTGACACGCTATGGAACGGATTGCTACGCCTATGCGCTGCTGGCGGCGGGTCATATCGATCTGGTGGTCGAGGCCGGGCTGCAGGCTTATGATGTGCAGGCCCCGATTGCCGTGATCACAGCGGCGGGTGGCGTGGTGACCGATTGGCAGGGCCAACCCGCCCCGCAGGGCGGGCGCATTCTGGCGGCAAGCTGCCCCGATGTGCATGCCGCCGCCCTGGCGGTGCTGAACGGTTGACCCTTTGCCGCGCCGCGCGCTAGATTGACCGCGACGCGGCGAGTCCTTCCCCCTTCTGTCGCGCGTCCACAGGGCTTCCGAAGGGGCGTTTCACCAAACGGGGGACTCGTGCATGACACAGACCGAAATCCTGATCCGCAAGGCCGATGCTGTTGTCACGATGGATGCCGGGCGGCGTGAAATTGCCAGTGGCGATGTGCGCATTCGTGGCGGTGTGATCACAGAAGTCGGGCAGGGCTTGACCACATCCGGCACGGTGGTAGAGGCGGCGGGCTGTGTCGTGACGCCCGGTTTGGTGAATACTCACCACCACCTGTATCAGACCCTGACGCGCGCCGTACCGGGCGGGCAGGATGCGCTGCTTTTCGGCTGGCTCAAGACGCTCTATCCGATCTGGGCGCGCTTTGGCCCCGAAGAGATGTTTGTTTCGGCCCAGATCGGTCTGGCCGAACTGGCTCTGTCGGGCTGCAGCCTGACCTCGGATCATCTGTATCTTTATCCAAATGGCGCGCGGCTGGATGACACCATCGCTGCGGCGCGCGATGTCGGGTTGCGCTTTCACCCGACGCGTGGGGCCATGAGCATCGGGGAAAGCGCAGGTGGCCTGCCCCCCGACAGTCTGGTAGAAGCCGAGGCCGCGATCCTGAAGGATTGCATCCGCGTGGTTGATGCGTTCCACGATCCATCGGATGGTGCCATGGTCCGCGTTGGCCTTGCCCCCTGTTCGCCCTTCTCGGTCAGTCGCGATCTGATGCGCGACGCTGCCGTGCTGGCCCGCGAAAAAGGGGTCATGCTGCACACCCATCTGGCGGAAAATGACGAAGATATCGCCTATTCCCTGGCCCGCTTCGGCTGCCGACCGGGGCAATATGCCGAAGATCTGGGCTGGACAGGGCCCGACGTCTGGCATGCCCATTGCGTCAAGCTGGATAGTTCGGAAATCACAAATTTTGCCCAGAGCAGAACCGGTGTTGCCCATTGCCCATGTTCGAATTGTCGCCTTGGGTCGGGTATAGCGCCAGTGCGCGCCATGCGCGATGCGGGGGTGAAACTGGGTCTCGGGGTCGATGGATCGGCCAGCAACGATGCCGGAAACCTGATGGCCGAGGCGCGGCAGGCCCTGCTGTTACAGCGTGTGGCACGGGGGGCCGATGCCATGTCGGCGCGCGAGGCGCTGGAGATCGCCACGCTGGGCGGCGCACAGGTGTTGGGGCGCAGCGATTGCGGCAGCCTTGCCCCCGGGCAGCGGGCTGATGTGGCGATCTGGGATCTGCGCGGGATCGAGGCGGCGGGGGCTTGGAATCCAGTTGCGGCGCTGATCCTGTGCGGCCCGACACGGGTGCGCGATCTGTTCGTTGAGGGCCGTCAGATCGTGCGCGATGGCCAGATGACCACGATTGATCTGGGCCGGGTGGTCGAAACCCAGAACCGCCTGGCCCGCCGTCTGGCCGGGCTGTAATCCTGCCAAAGCTTGCAGAACCGGCGTCGAACGGGCATCACCGGACCCAGCAGCACGGAGCAAACCGATGACCCATGACTACAAGGCCCAAAGGGCGGAAACCCTTGAAAGCTTCGCTTCCTTCGCGAACGAGGCGCCCGAACAAGCCGTGATCACCTATCAGTTCTACCCCGAAGACGTGGATGCCGATTGGGACGGGCTGGAACGCGCCCTGCAGGCCAAAGGGTTCCGCACCCAGCGGGATGAGGATGAAGACTTGCTGGATGCCCTGATCGGCCCGGTGAAGATCACCGCCGAAACCATCTGGACCCATGAGAAAATCGCCACCGAGATCGCTTTGGGGTTCGATTTCACCCCCGATGGCTGGGGCCTGATCGAAGACTGACCGGCGCGGCCTCGCTGTTAGGCCTAGCCTGCCTATTTGCGCCGGGCACCTGCGATCCACACCGCGCTGATCGCCCGGTCATCGCCCATCATGATGGTGGGAAACAACGCCTGCCACAGAGTGTTTGCCCGCGCGCTGGCCTGTGCGATGGCGGGGGTGGAGCCCAGATCGACCGCAATCAGATCGGCCTCCATCCCCGGTGCGATGTTGCCGATCTGATGCCCGGCCCGCAGGGCCTGCGCCGATCCCATAGTGGCCAGCCACCACAATTCGGCCGGATGCAATGCGCGGCCCTTCAGTTGCGCGACTTCATAGGCCGCTGCCATGGTCCGCAGCATGGAAAAGGACGACCCGCCCCCGGTATCGGTGGCCAATCCGATGCGCAGGCCCGCCGTCTTCAGCCCGCCCATGTCGAACAGGCCTGATCCGATGAAAGTGTTCGATGTCGGGCAATGGATCAGGCTGGCATCCACTTCGCGCAGGCGACAGATTTCGCGCGGTTCCAGATGGATGGCATGGCCATACAGCCCCCCCGTCCCCAGCAGGCCAAAGCGTTCATAGGTGTCCAGATAATCCCGCGCCTCGGGAAACAGGCCCCTGACCCAGGCAATTTCATCGATCTGCTCGCTCAGATGCGTCTGCATCAGGCAGTCGGGATGCGCGGCCCAGAGCGCGCCCAGGGCTTCAAGCTGTTCGGGGCTGGATGTGGGGGAGAACCGCGGTGTGATCACATAGGACAGCCGGTCCACCCCATGCCATTTTGCCAGCAATGCCGCACTGTCATCATGGGCGGATTGCGCGGTATCGCGCAGGCCTTCGGGGGCATTGCGATCCATGCAGGTCTTGCCCGTCCAGATCCGCTGCCCGCGCGCCTGTGCCGCCTGCATCAGCGCATCCACCGATGCCGGGTGGATCGTGGCATAGGAACAGACCGATGTGGTCCCTTCGGCCAGGGTGAGATCCAGATAGCGGGTGGCGATGGTCTGGGCATAGGCCGGATCGGCCAGCCGCATCTCTTCGGGGAAGGTATAGGTGTTCAGCCAGTCGATCAGCCGCTTGCCCCAGCTCGCGATGATCGCAGTCTGGGGGTAATGCACATGGGCATCGACAAAGCCGGCAGAAATCAGATGCCCGCCCATATCGGTGACCTTGGCTTGCGGCCAGTCGCGCCGCAGGGCATCGGCCGCACCCACAGCCCGGATGTGCCCGTCTGCCACCACCACGCCTTCATCCACCCGCGCGGCATCCGGGCCAGCCTCGAAAGGATCGGCCTTGAAATGCAGCACCCGGCCCAAGATCAGTTCCGCCATGCCCGTCTCCTGTTGCGCAGCGCAGATTAGGGTCTTTCGCGCCAAGGGTAAATTTCCGCCTGCACCCTGTTTCTTTGAAACAGCTTATCCTAAGGTCGCGGCAATCGGGCAGGGGATCGCATGGCAGAGTTTGACTCATTTTCAGCAGAGACAGAGGACGAACCGCTTGATCCGCGCCGGGTGGCCGCGATTCGTGCTGCAGTCGAGGCTGGCGATGCTGCGCGGCTGACCGGTCTGGTCGAACCGCTGCACGCAGCCGACATTGCCGACCTGCTGGAGCAGATGGCACCCGCCGACCGGCGCGATTTCCTGCGGCTTTACAGCGGCGAAATGGATGGCGACATCCTGTCGGAAATCGATGATTCGATCCGCGAAGAGGTGATCGGCGCCCTGCCGCATGATGTTCTGGCCGAAGCGGTCCGCGATCTTGAGACCGACGATGTGGTGGATATTCTGGAGGATCTGGAGGCCCCGGAACAGGCCATCATCCTCTCGGCGCTGACAGCGGCCGATCGTGCTGCTGTCGAACAGGCGATGGCCTATCCCGAATATTCGGCAGGCCGCCTGATGCAGCGCGAAGTGGTCGTGGCCCCCGCGCATTGGACAGTGGGTGAAACCATCGATCACCTGCGCGGTGCCGAATGGCTGCCCGATCAGTTCTACCATGTGATCCTGGTCGATCCGCGGATGCGGCCGCAGGGCTATGTCACCCTGGGGCGGCTTTTGTCCTCGCGCCGCGAAATCGCCTTGCGCGACATTGTGGAAGACAGTTTCCGCACCATCGAGGCGACGGAAGAAGAGGCCGAGGTCGCCTATATCTTCAACCAGTATCACCTGATTTCCTGCCCCGTTGTGGATGAGGGCGGGCGGCTGGTCGGTGTCATCACCATTGATGACGCGATGAACGTGCTGGATGAGGAACACGAAGAAGACATGCTGCGCCTCGCAGGGGTGGGGGATGAAAGCTCGCTCTCCGACGGGGTGCTGGCCACCGTGCGCCGCCGCATTCCCTGGCTTTTCATCAATCTGGTGGCGGCCAATCTGGCCGCGCTGGTGATTGCGCAGTTCGAAGGCACGATTTCCGGGTTGGTGGTTCTGGCCGCGCTGATGCCGATCGTGGCCTCCATGGGGGGCAATGCAGGCACCCAGTCGCTGACCGTGGCGGTGCGGGCGCTGGCCACCCGCGATCTGACCGGGTCCAATGCCTGGCGGGTCATCCGGCGCGAGGCCGGGGTGGGGCTGGTGAATGGCTGCGCCTTCGCGCTGGTCATGGGGGGCGTGGGCTGGGGGATTTATGGTTCTGGGCTGCTGGGGGGGGTATTGGGCGCGGCGCTGGTGTTCAATCTGTTCACCGCGGCGCTGGCGGGCACGGTTGTGCCGCTTTTGCTCGACCGGCTGGGCTTCGATCCGGCATTGTCATCTGGCACTTTCGTGACAACCATCACCGATGTCGTGGGCTTTTTTGCCTTTCTCGGCCTCGCCAGCATGATCCTGATATGACCATTACCGATACCAAATCTGCCGCCCGCAAGGCCGCTTTCGCCGCCCGCAAATCCGCCTTTGCCGCAGGGCAGGGGCAGGCCGCGCAGTTGCTGGCCGATTTCCTTGCCCCGCATCGCCATCGCCCCCTGGCCGGTTACATGGCGATGCGCACGGAGATCGACCCCATCGCGGCCATGGCAGCCCATGCCGGGCCGGTCGGCGTACCGGTGATCCTGGGCCCGGGTCAGGCGCTGAAGTTCCGCGAATGGACCCCGGGCTGTGCCATGATCGAAGGCGATTTTGGTGCCTTCATCCCGAAGGAAGGTGCCTGGATCGATCCCGAGGTGCTGATCGTGCCCTTGGTGGGCTGGGACCGGCGCGGCTTTCGGCTGGGCTATGGCGGCGGCTTCTATGACCGCACACTGGAAGGCCTGCGCGCCAAACGTCCGACTTTGGCCATCGGCTTTGCCTTCGCGGCGCAGGAACTGCCCGAAGTCCCCATTGAAGCCACCGATCAGCGGCTGGATGCGATCATCACCGAACAGGGCATCGTGACCTTCTGATCGCTGCCCCTTTATCGTGGCCCAAAAATCCTCCGGGGGGGCAAACGGCCCCCCAGCTATGTCGCCGTGCCCGGTTTACTTGGCGATTTTTTCGTCTTTCACAAACATGTTCGCCCAGGCCCGGTCGATCAGTTCGGGGCTCATCTGATAGGGGATGCCTTCGAATTCGCAGATTGCGATCATCTGATCGATCAGGAAGACCGGCTGGTAATTGGCGTAATTGTTGTTGATCGTCGGGTATTTGTTCTTCAGCAGATGCACCATGGCCGCCTGATCGATCGGCATCTTTTTCTTGCGGGCGATCATTGCGAAGATCTTCAGATAGTTTTCCTGGTTCGGCCCGTCGATCTTGATCTTGAAGAATATCCGGCGCAGGGCCGCGCCGTCGAAAATCTCATTCGGGTGGAAGTTTGTGGAAAAGATCACCAAGGTGTCAAAGGGGACGGTGAACTTTTCCCCTGATTGCAGTGCCAGAATGTCACGGCTTTCTTCCAGCGGTACGATCCAGCGGTTCACCAGTTTTTGTGGCGGGTCCGACTGGCGGCCAAGGTCGTCCACGATGAAGATGCCGCCATTGGATTTCAGCTGCAGCGGCGCCTGATAGGTCCGCGCAACCGGGTTGTAGGACAGATCAAGCATATCCAGCGTCAATTCGCCCCCGGTGATGACCGAGGGCCGCTGGCAATGCACATAGCGGCGGTCATACCGGTTCGACGTGCGGCGCAGGCTGTTGGGATCATCCGTCGCCTCTTCGGCGGCGGCATGCACGATCGGATCATAAACAGTGATCACCTGGCCGGAATATTCGATGGCGCGGGGAATATAGATCCGGTCTCCCAAGGCATCGCGAATGCCGTTGGAAATACTCGATTTCCCGTTGCCCGGCGGGCCATACATCAGGATCGACCGGCCCGACCCCACAGCAGGGCCCAGATTGCCGATCAGGTCTTCGGGCAGGATCAGATGACCCATGCCCTGCATCAGCTGATCGCGCGTCAGCTTCATGTTGCGCACCGACTGGCGCTTCACCTGTTCGCGATAGCTTTCCAGCGGAACCGGCATGGCTCCGTAATATTCCGATTGCGCCAGAGCGTCCAAAGCCCGCGCCTTGCCGCTTTCGGTCAGCTGATAGCCCATCTCGTTGCCCGATGTGGCATGCAGCGTGCCGGTGGCTTCGATCAGCTTCTGGCCACGGCCCATGTCGATCAGCTCTTGCGTGGCAGGAACCGGCAGGGCCACCTGCTGCGCGAGCTGCGAGACCAGGTCCAGATTGGTGCGGAACATGGTCTTGAGCAGAATGTCGCGCATCATCACCAGCGACAGGCCGGTTTCGGCCAGATTGCGGGGCGCAGTCGGGGCGATCACATTGGGGGTGACCTGCATGTTCATGGGCGTGACCTTCGGCCTTGTAGGGGGCGCTGCCCGGCCTGCGGGCATGCGCTGTCACCGCTCACAAGGCCAGATCAATTGGCCAGAATTGGGGCAAGAAGGTAGAAAATCAGCGTCCCCGACAGGGCCATCCCCATGGGAAACTTCTTGTGCGTCCAGCTGGCCCAATCCGGCGTGGCGCGGCGAACCGGGGGCAGGGCGCGCGCCAGACGATGCACGGCAAAGGCCGCAATCAGGCAGGCGGCAAACAGGGCCAGCACCTGCCGGATATCGCCAGTGGAAAAGACCGGGGCCATGGCCGCGGCGAATTTAGAATCGCCCGCCCCCGCCGCGCCCACTGCGCTCAGCATGAAGCCCGCAACCAGCACGATGCCCAGCACCGCCCAGCCCCAGCCCCAGGCAGGCAGTGAAAAGCTCATGGCCGGCAACCCGGCCAACGCCCAGACCCCGGCCATGGCCAGCACGGCCTTGTTGGGGATCTTCATGAACTTCATGTCCGACCATGCCACCCAGAGTGCGATGGGCAGCGACAGGGGCAAAAGCCACAGGGCAGCATTCAGAGTCAGGCCCATGGATCAGGCTTCCAGCGCAGCAAGGCTGTTGGCGGCGGCCTCGAAATGCTGGGGATGGGTTTCCACCGCCTCGCGCAGCAGGTTGCGACCCACATTCACATCGCCCTGCTTCACCGCGGCCAGACCCAGCGTATAGAGCAGCTCGGCCCGTTCCTTCTGGCTCATGTCCACGACCGGCAGGTCATATTTGCGCTGTGCCCCCCGTGCCAGCACCAGATTGTTCTTGGCGGTGAACATGGTGGGATCATGGGTCAGCGCTTCGGTGAACAGCCGTTCCGCCCCGGCATGGTCGCCGCGCGTCAGCTTGGAAAAGCCCCAATTGTTCAGCACATTGGCCGGTTTGGTGGTCAGGCCTGCCGCGATTTCATAGAAACTGTCGGCCTTTTTCCAGTTCTTGCGGCTGTCGGCCACCATCGCTTCCAGCCGGTAGCGTTCATAGGTTTCAAAGGTCGGGGGGATGCGGTTCAGTTCGGCCTCGGCCTCGGACCAGTTGTTCGACCGGATATGGGCATCGGCCAATCCGACGCGATCTTCATTCGTGCCATTGCCGGATTGCACCAGCGCGGCCCAGACCTTTGCCGCCTCTTGCGGCTTGCCCGCCCGCACCAGCGATTTTGCCAGACCGCGCTGCAGATCGGGGCGACCGGGGTTCTGCGCCAGCGTATTGCTGAAATAGGTGACCGCCTCGTTCGGGTCGCCCACGGTCAGCATGATATCTGACAGGTTGCTTTCGTCGATGACGTTGACGTCTTTCAGGGCCCGTTGCACTTCGGCATCCGACGTGCCGCGCCCGCAGCCCGCAAGGGCCGCCATGCCGCCAAGGCACAGCGCAAGAATGACAGGGTGGCGCATTTCGCGTCCTTTTGCTGCTCGGGTTCCGCGATCCTGCCCTAAAGCGCGGACAGGAGCACATATTCCCCCTGGCCCCGCCGCACGAGCGAGAAGTTGTGAACCTCTTTTTCCTCGGGTTCAGAATAGACCGAATTTTCCGACATGGCTATTGCGCGCTTCAGATTCTCGCGGATCGAGTCCGTCTTGCCACTGTCCAGCGCGAAGGCATGCTGAAAGACCACCCGTGCTTCGGGCACCTTGCCGCGTTCCATCAGCACGACACCCAGATTGTTCTGTGCCGGGACGAAAGACGGGTCCAGCTCGATGGCGCGGCGCAGCAATTGTTCCGACTGGCCAAGCCGCCCAAGGGCAAGATTGGCCGATCCCAAGGCGGAAAGGACATCCACGCTCATGCCGTTTTCGGCGGCGGCGCGCAGATAGGCCTTCAGGGCGAGTTCATGTTCGCCCGCCTCCATCAGCCGATGGCCGACCAGCAGGCCATCCACCCCATCCTTGCGGCTATCGGCCACGGGGGCGGCATTTTCGGCTTGCTGCAAAGCCGATCGGCCGCCCGGAACACAGGCGGCCAACAGCAGGACGGACAACAGAAAAACTGGTCTCAAGACGGCTCCGGCGTTCAGCCCCCACCGCCCAGCTGGGTGGCAATGCCATGGATCGACGGCCCGATCAGGATGATCATCAGCGGCGGCAGGGTGAACAGCATTGTGCCCAGTGTCAGCTTGGTCGGCAAGACGTTTGCCTTTTCTTCCGCACGCATCACGCGCTTGTCACGCATTTCGGCGGAATAGACCCGCAGCGCCTCGGCGATGCTTGTCCCGAAAGTGGCCGATTGTACCAGGGTGGTGACAAAGCTGGCCACATCCGGAACGCCGACACGTTCTGCCATGTCCTTGAGAACATGGACGCGTTCCTTGCCGGCCTTGACCTCCTGGCTCACGATTTCGAATTCCTCGGCCAGTGCCGGATAGCCCGCCCGGGTTTCCTTGGCGACGCGGTTGATGCACTGATCCAGCGATTGGCCCGCTTCCACACAGACCAGCATGAGATCAAGCGCATCGGCAAATCCGCAGATGATTTCCTCTTGCCGGGTCTGCAATCTGCGCTGCACCCAATAGGCGGGAAGGTAGTAACCCGCTGCCGCCGGAAGGATGGTGTAAAGGATCAGCGTCTGCGTCTCCATCTCGCCATGCTGGGCTTTCAGGATCATGGTGTAGATCAGGCCCAGGATCAGAAAGCCGATCCCCAGGCTGAATTGCGCGAAGTGATACATGCGCACGGCATTCTTTTGCCGATATCCGGCGCGCATCATCTTCAACCGCGAAGCCGACATCTGTTCGGCATTCTGGGGTTCCAGGAAGGCCGCATATTTTTCCAGCTTGGCGGCGCCGTCTCGCTGGCGCAGCGTGGCCCCTTCTTCCGACATGCCGCTGGCCTTGCGCAGCGCCTTGAGCTTGTCGAGAGGATCCTTGCGCTTTTGCAACAGCGTCGGCAGGGCCAGTGCCGTCAGCAAAAGGCCCAGGCCCAGCAGCACAAGCACCGGCCCCAAGGGCCCGAAACTTTCTTTCAGCAAGGCGTTGATAGTGTCGAACATGCCAGCCTCACACCTTGATATTGACCATGATCTTCATGAAGAAATAGTTGCAGGCCAGAAACACGCCCACCACCAGCGCAGCCGGCACGAACATCGAGGTTTCCTTTACCTTGTCGAAATAATCGGGCTTGATCATCAGGATCATCAGAAGCGCCACGATGGGGAACATGGACAGGAACATCCCCGACCATTTCGCCTCGGCAGTGATCGCCTTGACACGACGAAACAGCTTGAAGCGAGACCGGATGACCTTTGCCAGTCCTTCCAGGATTTCGGCCAGATTGCCGCCTGATTGCTGCTGGATGGTCACGGCCACGGCAAGAAAGCGCAGATCCTGGTTGTCCATCCGTTCGGCAAAGGCCTTCAGGCTTTCCGACACGTCGCGCCCATAGGCCGCCTCATCGCCGATAAAGCCGAATTCGGTGCCCAGCGGATCAGGCACTTCCTTGGCGACGATCGACAGGGCCGAGGCGAAGGGGTGCCCCACCCGCAGGCTGCGCACCATCAGCTCCACCGCATCGGGCAGCTGTTCCTCCATCAGCGCGATACGTTTCTTGGCCTTCTTGTTCACCCACATGTAAACCCCGCCCACGCCCATCGCGATGGCCAGAAGCAGACGAACCGAAGGCTCGGCCGGGGTGCCCACCTGCAGGCCGAAATAGGCAAACACCGTCAGCAGCCCCATCACCCCGATCAGCTGAATGGGCGAAAAGGCAATATTGGCCTTCTGCGCCCGGTCGGCCAGAATGGAATAGAGCGGGATCGACCGCGCATTCATGTGCTGGCCCATTTCCTTGCGGAGCTGTTCCAGAACCTTTTCGCGGTTGTTGGTCTTTTCCATCAGCGCAAGACGACGCGACATCCGGCTGTTGAGGCTGATGGATTTGCCGAAGACCGTCAGATAGATGCCTTCGACCAGCGCCAGAACGGCGACAAAGATCAGGACATATACGATAATTGCGGGATCTATCGTCATCATCGCACCTCAGGCAATCGGTTCATAGATGGAGGCAGGCAGGTTGAAGCCCCATTGCTTGAAACGGTCGGAGTAATGCGACCGCACACCGGTCGCATTGAACCGCCCGATGATCTTGCCATCCGGCGCAAGCCCCAGCCGTTCATAGCGGAAGATTTCCTGCATGGAGATCACGTCGCCTTCCATGCCGGTGATCTCGGTGATCGACACCATACGGCGCGATCCGTCCTGCAGGCGGCTGGCCTGCACGATCAGGTTCACAGCGCTGGCGATCTGGCTGCGCACGGCCTTCAGTGGCATTTCGATGCCGGCCATCGCCACCATGTTTTCCAGACGGCTGATGCCGTCGCGGGCGTTGTTGGCGTGAATCGTGGTCATTGATCCGTCATGGCCGGTGTTCATGGCCTGCAGCATGTCGATCACTTCCTCGCCGCGGGTTTCGCCCACGATGATCCGGTCAGGCCGCATCCGCAGCGCGTTGCGTAGGCAGTCCCGCTGGGTGACGGCACCCTTGCCTTCCACGTTGGGCGGACGGCTTTCCATCCGGCCCACATGCACCTGCTGCAATTGCAATTCCGCGGTATCTTCGATGGTCAGCACCCGTTCGCGGTTGTCGATGAAGCTGGACAGCGCGTTCAGTGTGGTGGTCTTGCCCGACCCCGTACCGCCCGACACGATGATGTTCAGACGGGTAGAGACGGCAGCTTCCAGATACAGTGCCATTTCCTCGGTGAAGGCGCCGAAGCGGACCAGATCGGGAATGCCCAGCTTTTCCTTCTTGAACTTCCGGATCGAGACCAGGCTGCCATCCACCGCCACTGGCGGCACCATGCAGTTGAAACGCGATCCATCGGCCAGACGCGCGTCGCAATAGGGGTTGGATTCATCGACCCGCCGCCCCACCGCCGACACGATCTTGTCGATGATCCGCAGCAGATGGCGTTCATCCTTGAAGGTGATGTCGGTCAGTTCCAGCTTGCCACCGCGTTCCACAAAGATGCGCTGCGGCCCGTTCACCAGAATATCGTTGACGGTTTCATCCTTCAGCAGCGGTTCCAGCGGGCCAAGGCCCATGACCTCGTCATACAGTTCCTGGTTCAGCGTGCTGCGATCCTGCGCGTTGAGCGCGACCGACATTTCGTCCAGCGCCTCGGCGCTGATCGCGGCGATCTCCGACCGCAACTGGCTTTCCGACGCCTTTTCCAGCGCGGCAAGGTTCAGGTTTTCCAGCAGGCGCTTGTGCAGCTCAACCTTCAGTTCCTGAAGCTTGTCCTTGCGTTTGCGTTCCTTTTCGGCGGCCGCCGCTTCGGCAGGCGCCTTCGGGGCCTGTCGTGCCGGAGCCAGCCCCGGTGGGGGCTTGGGCGCGGCAATGGGCGCGCGGGCGGCCCCGGGGGCCGGGGCGGGTGTGGCGGCTGCGGGCTTGGCAGGGCCCGCGTCAGGCTTCTTGAAACGCGAAAACATTACACTCCCCCATCAAATGCGGCTCAGGTCCGGGCGGACTCAGCGGCCTTGTTGGTGTCGAACAGGGTCTTGGCCAGTTTGCCGATTTCCTTGCGCAGCGCGTTCTTCGCGGCGGTTTCGGACAGGGGCAGGCCGTGATCATTGCTTTGGGTGACCTGCGCACCACCATCGGGCAGTTGCACCTCGATCGAGATATCCAGGCTTTCGGCCATCCGCTTTACACGTCCCTTGGCAGTGAGATCGGTAAAGCGGGGGGCGCGGTTCAGCAGGAAACGCAGCTTCTCATGTGGCAGCCCTTCGGCCTTCAGTGCGCGGGTCAGGCGCAGCACGTTCTGGGCGGAACGCAGGTCCAGTTCCATCAGCGCGAAATAGACATGCGCACGCGCCAGCACGGTTTCGGTCCAGGCCACGATGGTCTTGGGCATGTCGACCACGACGAAATCGAAATTCGCCATCGCCATGTCAAGGATGCGGGCAATGTCCTCTGGGGTGACAATGTCCAGCGGCAGCATGTCCGACGGGGCGGTGAACACATGCAGGCGGTCGTTGAAGGTCAGCATGGCCTGCAGGAAGGCATCGCTGTCGGCATGTTCGGTATCCTGCAGGATTTCGAACACCGCCTCGCGGCGCGGCAGGTCCAGATAGGTGGACACCGCACCGAATTGCAGGTCCAGATCAATCAGGCAGACCCTGGGGGGGGCGGATTTGTCGATATTGGCAAGTTCCCAGGCCAGATTGGCCGCAAAGGTGGTGGCACCAACGCCCCCGGCCAGACCATGGACCGGCAATAGTACGGCGTCGCGATCCCCCTTGGCCTTGAAACTGGGGGTGTGAACCGGCTCGTCCGGGTCGGCAGGCTGTGCCACAGGGGCAGCCACAGGGGCTGCCGGGGCGGGGGCCTGCTCCAGCCGTTCGATAGCCTCATGCAGCGCGCCTTCGGGCAGCGGATAGGGGACGAAATCATCGGCCCCCTGACGCAGCAATTGATGCAGGGCAACCGGGCTCAGCTGATCGGCGATCAGCACCACCTTGATGCCCTTGGATTTGGCGCTGCGGATCAGGTCGGCGATACTGCCCAGATCGACCTCGTCTTCGGCATCCACCGCCACGGCCACGAATTTGAGCGTGGCACTGTCGGGTTGTTCCAGAAAGATGCGGGCATCGGCGAAGTTCAGGTCGCCCCACATCTCGCCCAGTTCCTGTTCCATGTCGTCGATGAGCAGTTCAAAATTCTGCACATCCCGCGAAATGGTGCAGGCCAGGATCGGCGCGGGATCGGGCTGCAGGTTGGCCACACTCGTCATTGCCTCATTCCTTCCGGTTCCGGGACCCGGCAGCAGCCCATGGGGCAGGGTGCCCGGGCCCGGGCCGCCCAATCCGATGTGCTGCATCGCGGTTCCCGTGCGCAGGATTCTCCGGCGCAGGGTTCGATTGCCCCAAAATTGCTTGCGAAGTTTGGCAGGATTGGGGCCAAATCATCGACTTTCTGGGGTTTTTCGCCGTTCCGGAAACGGCGGAAGGGCAGACCCTGCGATCTGCCCTTCCGGTTTTTCCGAACTTGTCCAGCAGGTTACTGG
Organism: Gemmobacter denitrificans; assembly: GCF_036964905.1. Taxonomy (NCBI): domain Bacteria; kingdom Pseudomonadati; phylum Pseudomonadota; class Alphaproteobacteria; order Rhodobacterales; family Paracoccaceae; genus Gemmobacter; species Gemmobacter denitrificans. The sequence continues at coordinate 12,886 of NZ_JBALHR010000012.1, read as the reverse complement.
CTTGGATTCACCTGCGTTGTAATGATTTTCGGTTTGGGATGTTCGCGTTCCGCCAGCACGATGTATTCGCGCATGATGACTTCGGCATATTTCCCGTTCAGCGGGATCGGTTTGCCGCGTTCGACAAAGCCTGCCACTTCCGTCACGGTGCGGCGGTTTTGCTGTTCCGGGCCGGATGTCTGGATGACCGGCCGGGTCTTGCCATAGGAAACCAGCGCCTGCAGCCGCGACCGCGACACGCCACGGCTTTCCAGATAGGCGACAACGGCCTGTGCCCGGCGCTTGCCCAGAGCCTTGTTGTATCCGGCCGAACCGACAAGATCGGTATGGCCATAGACCGAGAAGCGCAGTTCGGGGAACTGTCGGATCCAGTTGGCCTGATGATCCAGCGCCTTCATCGCTTCGGGTGTCAGTTGCGCCGAATTGAAGGCAAAGGTCACGGTCGAAGGCACTTCACGCGCGAAACGCTGGCCCAGTTCGATCCGGTAGTCCCGCTCGCCCGACATGATCAAAGTGTTGTTCAGCGTGGGCTGGCCAAAAGCGCCCTCGTCAACCTCGGCCCCCAATTCGCGATTGAACGACGGCCCACAGGCCGCAAGGCCTAGCGCAAGGGCGGGCAGCATCAGGTACTGCAGAAAGCGTGCCATCCCTCTCACTCCATCACATAGCCGTAAGAGCCGCTGAAATCCTGCCGGGCCACTTCGCCCGCCGGACCCTTGCTGCCTGCCACCTTGCCGAACAGGAACAGCTCCTTTTCGGTCGGGATGCGGACCCGGTCGGTCGGCAGCGCCAGAACCTGACCGCGCGTCGGAGTCACCAGATGCGGGGTGACGATGATCACCAGTTCGGATTGCTTGCGCTGATATTCGGCGCTGCGGAACAGGCTGCCCAGGATCGGGATATCGCCCAGCCACGGCACCTGCCCGTTCAGATCGCGGAAGTCATCCTGCAGCAGACCGGCGATGGCAAAGCTTTCGCCATCGCGCATTTCGACCGTGGTCGAAGTTTCACGGCGTTTGAAGGCGTTGACGCTGAACCCTTCGTTCTCGATGGCAATGGTGCTGTCGATGGCCGAAACGGCGGCGTTGATGGTCAGGTTGATCGCATCACCATCGACCACGATCGGGGTGAAGTTCAGCTCAACGCCGAAGGGTTTGTATTCGACGGTAATGCCATCTTCGTTGGCCACCGGGATCGGATATTCCCCACCGGCCAGAAACTTGGCTTCCTGACCAGACAGGGCCGTCAGGTTGGGTTCGGCCAGGGTGCGCACAACACCCTTGGATTCCAGCGCCTCCAGCAGCACGGCGAATTGCAGCGATCCGGCTGAAAAGCCCAGACCAAGCGCCGCATTGGCATTGGCCCTTGCCGTGATCGAGTCACTGCCGATGCTGTTATTGCCATTCAGCCAGGTGCCGGTTTCGCCGATCACGCCCACATCGGTGCCACCCGAAATCGCCAGCGACGACGACAGGTTCTTGGCGACCGAGCGTTCCATTTCGGCAAAGCGGACCTTCAGCATCACCTGCTGGGTACCGCCGACCGTCATCAGGTTCGACACCCGGTCCGGGGCATAGCGTTGGGCCAGATCCAGCGCGCGGTCCAGCTTGGCGGTTGACGAGACCATGCCCGACAGCACGATACCGTCATTGGCGGTGCGAACCTCGATATTCTCGCCCGGCAGGATCTGACGCAGGCGTTCCTTGAACTCTGCAACATCCGGGGCGACCTGGACTTCCACGTTGGAAATCAGCGATCCATCTCCGGCCAGAAGTGTCAGCGTCGTGCGACCGGGCGCCTTGCCCAGCACATAGACCGACCGGTCCGACAGGGTGTTGATATCGGCGATACCGGGGTTGGCAATCGACAGCTCCGCAAAAGGAACATCGCTTTCCACCACCACGGCACGGTTCATGGGCACATTGAGAGGGGCAGAAGCCGACCCTTCAAGCACCCGCAAATTCTGAGCCTGTAGGCAGGTTGCGGCAGTCGAGGCCAAGGCCATCGCCAGCATACCTGCCGCAAAATACGTCCGCACCTGCATGTGACCTGCCTTTCCGATCACGCCTCGTTACTCGGGTCTTCATGCCCGTTCATTTTGACAAAATGCCGGAAGCGGCGTTTTTTTGCAAGAATCAAAACCTTGTGGGGCAAAGTTACTGTGGAAAAGTTGCAACAGCCCCAATCTTTGTGGCAAAAGGCCCGACCGGACGCCAGATGCGGCATCGGGTCGGGCCCCATGACTCGGGTCTTGCTGAACAGGGAAAACCGGTTCCCGTCAGTTGGTGCAAGGGATCGGGATTTCCACCACTTCGCCCCCCTTGCGGGTCTTGATCGTGCAGACCTTCTGCTGCAACACCGGAGCCGCCTCGGTCGCTTCGATCCCCAGCAGAGCATTGCTGTCCACTTCGATCGGGCCTGTCACTGGGTTTGCATCACCCTTGGCCACCAGTGCAACGGAAAGCTTCCCGGTGGCCTGACCTTGGGTGAGGCGTGCCACCTGTTCGGGGCTTGCCGCGACGGTCATTGCCTTGGGAGCTTCGAAATTCGTGCCGTTTGTGCTGCCCTTCTTCTTGTCCATTTCCGGGCGATCCACCGCGATGATGGAAATCGAAGTCTCGATCAGCTGAGTGATTTCCTGCCCGCTGGAAGTGACGCCGGTCCAGTACACATCCACCTTGTTGCCGGGCTGCAGATAGCGCGATGCGCCTGACGCATCCGAAAACTTGATGGTAAAGGCCCGTTCGCCCGCTGCCAGCATGGTGGTCAGACCTGCTGCTTCTCCGGGTTCGGTCACCTTGATGGCCAGAATGGGTTCGAATTTCTCCATCTGACGAAGGACAAACCGCGGGCTGGTTTCGCCTTCTGCGAACAGCAGCGGATCGGCCGGCTCCTTTTCGGGGTCATCCCCGGCGGGGCGCGGCTTCACCCGGAAGACACCTTCAGGCAGAGCCTTTTCCTGCCAGTAGATTTCTTCCACGTCGTCACGCGTGATCGGGTCGCCATAATCCAGCGGTTTGTTCACCACATAGACCTTCACCAGCTTGCCAAGTTCGTCGCGCAAAGCGCGTTCCTTGTCCAGCTGGGCCTGGGTGTGCCCGATGTAATTCTGTGCCATATATACGGCAAATCCGGCCAGGGCCATGCCCAGGGCCAGAACTGCAATGAATACTGTCCGCATTCGTCCAAGTCCCCCTAAAACGTACCCTTGCGCGATGGCCTTGTCAGAAGAAGGAGGTGATCATGTCGCCGATGCGGCCCGCCGTGTCTTCAAAGACTGACTGTTGGATCACGACAAAGACCCCCGCCACCATCACGATCACCACTGCGGTCAGCACGACCCAGTCAACTGTGATGGCGCCGGTTTCGTCGCGCCAGAAATTGCGAAACGACCGCATGGTTCACACCCTCCAACCTTGCCGGATCCTGCCCTGTCGGATAGCCCGGCCGCGTACCTTTCTGTCCCGCCATAAGCATGAAGCTGCGGCTCTGGTGTCAGAGCCGCAGCATGAGATAGCTTCAATGCCGGGAAGGCACCGATATCAGCGATCGCGCGTCGCGGCTTCTTCCAGGTCTTCGACGATCACGTCAGCGGTGCTGTCGATGGCCGGCGAGATGGTCTGCACAACCACGATGCCCAGGCCGACGATTGCGGCGGTCAGCACCACCCAGTCAACGGTCACGGCGCCGGATTCGTCATTCTTGAACGATTTGAAGATGTTCAGCAGTTTCATCGTATAAGTCCCTTGCTTCAGGTGTTGCTCTGTTCTTGCCGCCTTCAGCTTTCGACCGGCCTCTGTTCCGATCCGCTGTTCGCTGCGGCATGGGCTCATATAGCCCCCTGATGGTGGCGGGAGTTGGGAGGCATTTGGGCCGAAGGAAAAATCTGCATAAAAGCCCTGACTTTCTTTCAAGCCATTGTAATAAAACAAATTAATCTTCCATTTACTTTTCGTCCGACCTGCGTTTCGGCGCGGCAGCGGGCCGACTGCGGCGAGATTGCGGCAAAACCGCCATGATCGTGGGGGAATCCGGGGCTGTGGCTGGCCACAAGCCCGCATTTCTGCAAGGATGGCGAAACAGAAAACCGGTAAACGGGCAGGAACCGCATGAGGCGGGCAGTTGCAGCAATCGTCACGGCCGGCACGATTCTGTCCGGTTCGATCCCGGCATGGCCACAGGCTGCGCCGGAGTTTGAAGATTTCACCTTTCGCAGCGTGAAACCGCCCGCGCCAGGCACGGGAAAGCGCATCACGATCCAGATTGATCCTGCCGAACAGGCAAGACGGCTGGCTGCCAGCCCCAAGGTCGACCGCGACAAGGAAGCCCAATCCGTAGCAGCGGCAGCATCGCCGTCTGCGCCTCTTGCGCCGGTGGCACCGGTTCCGGCGACTTACGCCTGGTTTTGGGACGTGATCCCAACCGCGCGTCAGGCTGTAGACGGGCGTTTTCCTTCGGCCATGGCGATGCTCAGCCAGGGACCGGGCGGTAGCGTTGTCAAATCCCCGCGGTTGCAGCACATGCAGGACATCGCAAATGCCTATGGCACAGAAATCCTCAAGGCCACCATCGGGACCGAGGTTTCGCCCGCGCTGGTGCTGGCGGTGATCGGCATCGAAAGCGCGGGGAAACCCGATGCGGTCAGCCATGCCGGGGCGCAAGGGCTCATGCAGTTGATCCCCGACACGGCCAAGCGTTTCGGCGTGACCGACGCCACCGATCCCGCACAGAACATCAAGGGTGGCGTGGCCTATCTGGATTGGCTGATGAAACGCTTCGACCGCGATCCATTGATGGTTTTGGCGGCCTATAATGCGGGCGAAGGCGCGGTCGAGGCGAATGACGGCGTGCCTCCCTATGCCGAAACGCGGGATTATGTGCCCAAGGTTCTGGCGGCCTGGCAGGTGGCGCAGGGCCTGTGCCTGACCCCGCCCGAACTGTTTTCCGACCCTTGTGCCTTTCGCGTGCAATCAACCGGCAGTTCCGGCTGACAGGCTTTCAGGCGGATAGCAGAATGCCCCTTTACCTTGCCGCGCGGCGGCCTATCCTGCGCGGAACTGCGGGCCTGCGTGGTGGAATGGTAGACGCCGGGGACTTAAAATCCCCTGCCTTCGGGCGTGCGGGTTCGAGTCCCGCCGCAGGCACCAGTAACGCACGGAATTGCACATGGTTCCGCGCTATCCGTCTGCAAAGCCAGCCGATTTTCGCTGGCGTGGTGATTTTGGCTGTCATCTGCGGGTAAACTTGCGCATCTGATTACGCATCTTTCCGCAGCGTGCGTAATCCATGGCTTCGATTTGAAAACTTGGCAAACAGTGGCGGGCCGAAATCGCTCGGCACGGGATTCGAAAGTCCAAGGTGTTTGGCACCAAGGGGAGGCGCGCGATTGGGCTGCCCGCGAGGAATACCTGATTCTGAACGGCGCGCAAATCGCTTCGACGTCCCTCTTTGGTGATGTTTTGGACCGCTATGCCCGTGAAGTGAGCATAGGAAAGCGCGGCGCAAAGTGAGAGCAGGTGCGGATCGAGATGATACGCCGCGATGCGATGCCGTAGCCCGTGACAGCGGGCAGAACGGGGTGCTGACTTGCTGGACAGCTGTTGTGATGGGGGCCGGGGAAGAGGGCTCTGCCCCCGCCCGTTCCGGCCCCGCGGGATATTCGGGCCAAGATCACCGCGATGGCGGTGTTCTGATCGGGAAGGTGCCGCCTTACCCGATCAGCGCCTTCACCCTGGCGGTGAAATCCTCGCCGCGCTTTTCGAAGTTTGGGTACTGATCGAAGCTGGCGGCGGCCGGGGCAAGCAGCACGACCTCGCCCGGCTGGGCCTCGGCGGCGGCGCGGGTTACGGCATGTTCCATGGTTTCGCAGATTTCATGCGGGGTTGCGCCGATCTGCAGCGCGAAATCGCGGGCGGAGAACCCTATCAGATAGGCCTTGACCACAGATCCCAGCACGGGTTCCAGCGCGGCGATGCCGCCTTCCTTGCCCATGCCGCCCGCGATCCAGCGGATGCGGGGGAAAGCCTGAAGCGCCTTGGCCGCAGCATCGACATTGGTGGCCTTGCTGTCATTGACAAAGCGCACCCCGTCGCGTTCGCCCACTAGCTGGCTGCGATGGGGCAGGCCGGCAAAGCTGTGCAGCGCGCCTTCGATCAGCCTGGGGGCGATGCCCAAGCTGCGGGCGGCGGCATAGGCGGCACAGGCATTCTGGTGATTATGGGCGCCGGGCAGGCCCTTGATCTCGCGCAGGTCGATGCTGGCCACCTGCCGTCCCTTGCGCCATTCCGACAGAAACCCCTTGCGGGCAAAGACCGACCAGCCAAAACCTTCGAGTTTTTGCCCGGCGGAAATACGGATCACCCGGTCATCCTCGGGGCCTTGCGCCAGTTGCCCGGCCATGAAGCGGCCTTCCAGTTCATCCACGCCCACCACGCAGCGATCCGGCCCGCCTTCGGCGAACAACCGGCGCTTGGCTGCGAAATAGCCACCCATCCCGTTATGACGATCCAGATGATCGGGCGACAGGTTGGTGAACACCGCCACATCCGGTGTCAGCGCCCGCGCGAGATCGGTCTGATAACTGGAAAGTTCCAGCACCACCACTTCGCCATCCTGTGGCGGATCGATGTCCAGCACCCCGCGTCCGATATTGCCCGCCATCTGGCTGGGGCGTCCTGCGACCTGCAGGATATGGTGGATCAGGGCTGTCGTGGTGGATTTGCCATTTGATCCGGTGATGCAGACCACCTTGGGGGCAGTGTCGAACTCATCCCAGCCTGTCGTTGCAAAGCTTTGGAAGAACAGGCCAATGTCATTGTCTACCGGGATGCCAAGGTCCAGCGCGCGGGCGATGACCTTGTTGGGCGTGGGGTAAAGATGGGGGATGCCGGGAGACGTAACCAGACAGGCCGCGCCGTCCAGCACGCCATGGCGCAGCAGATCGGTGCAGGTGAAGCCCTCTGCCTCGGCCTTGGCGCGCGCTTCCGCGCTGTCATCCCAGAGCAGCGGCTCGGCCCCGCCTGCCACCAGCGCCCGCGCTGTGGCAAGGCCCGACCGGCCCAGCCCAAGCACTGCCACTTTTCGCCCCGCATAGCCCTGTACCGGAATCATCGCCTACCCCTTCGCCATTTCCGGCGTGACAATGGGCATGGCCGGGCGCGGGTGCAAGGGCGGGGGTCAGACTGCCGACTTGGTGAAGAGAATCCACTCGGTGGCCGAAACCTGCCAGTCGCCCTTGACCACCGCGCGGCGGGCCACCTCGGCAAAGCCCTTGCTGCGATAGAGGGCCAGCGCCTCGGCATGGGTATCGGCGGCGATCAGGCTGATGGTGCTCAGCCCCGCCTGTCGCGCCACGGTTTCGGCCTGTGCCAGCAGCGCGCTGCCACAGCCCCGTCCGCGAAAATGCGCATCGGTGGCCAGCACATTCAGATACCAGCTGCCCGGTGCCAGGGCCTCAAGCTCCAGCAGCGGCACAAAGATCGGAGGCGTATCGGGGGCGATCGGTTCCGGCTCGGTCGCGGCCGGATAACCCAGCAGACCTGCGGCCACTTCGCCCTCTACCTCGGCCAGCCAGGCATTGCGGTAGGAAAAATTGCCGCTGTCTCGCGCCGCCCTTTCGCGGCCCAGTGCCAGCGGGTCACCGTCGGGCCCGACGGTCTTTTTCCAGAAATGCAGCGGCAGATCATCCGCCGCCATGTTGATGAACCGCACCAGATGCGCGGCATCTGCCGCCGTTGCCGCCCGGATCAGCATGTCCTGCTCCCCTGCCGTTGAACCCGCGCCACCGGTGAAGCAAACCCAGCCGCCCGATGCAAGCGCGGATATGGCCGCCGATCCTGCTTGCCAGCCCATGACTGCCTGCCCTAACCAATAGGTCAGAACCGCAACCTAGGAAGGTTAGACATGAGCGATATGGTTTTCCGCTTGCCCGCGCCGGGCCCCGAGCCCTTGCTGACTGACCTTGAAGGCTGGATCAAGGTCGAAGGCACCCCGATGATGAAAACCTGGGTGCAGCATACGTCACTAGATGGCAGCGTGATCAGCGGCACATGGGAGGCAAGCCCCGGCACCTGGCATGCCAGCTACAAGTTCTACGAATTCGTGCATCTGATTGAAGGCCAGATCACCATTACCCCCGACGGGGGCGACCCGGTCACCTTGCGCCCAGGCGATGGCTTTGTGGTCGAACCCGGGTTCAAGGGCACCTGGAAGATCGAGGCCCCGGTGCGCAAGCATTTCTGCATCAAGCTGAAGTAAGGGCATTGCGGGGCAGGGGCGCGCATGGTTCCCCTGCCGAACCCCTAGCCATGACCGCCATTTCCCGCTAATCTGATCCGAACAGCCGGGGATCACATCCGGCATTCAAGGCAAGCAGGCAAATCAGGCGGTTCCCATGACTGAGATGGTCTATGGCTCGATGCCCGTTCGGGTGACCGAGCCGGTTCTTCCCCGTTGGTGGCGCACCATTGACAAATGGTCGCTAACGGCGGTGCTGATCCTGTTCGGTATCGGCATTTTGCTGGGTCTTGCCGCCTCGGTGCCGCTGGCCAGCCGCAATGGGCTGGACCCGTTCCACTATGTGCAGCGGCAGGCGTTTTTCGGCGGGCTGGCGATTGTCACCATGCTGGGCGTGTCGATGTTGCCGCCCGAAATGGTGCGCCGGATCGGCATTCTGGGATTTGTCCTGTCGCTGATCGCGCTGATGTTTCTGCCGCTGCTGGGGACCGATTTCGGCAAGGGCGCGGTGCGCTGGTATTCGCTGGGTTTCGCCAGTTTCCAGCCATCCGAGTTTCTGAAGCCCGGCTTCATCATCGTGACGGCCTGGTTGATGGCTGCCTCGCAAGACATCAATGGCCCGCCGGGCAAGGTGATCTCGCTCGGGCTGGCGGTGCTTGTCGTCTTCTTCCTCGCGATCCAGCCCGATTTCGGCCAATCCATGCTGGTGATCTTTGGTTGGTGCGTGGTCTATTTCATCGCCGGGGCCTCGATGACCGTCATTACCGCCATCCTTGGCGCGATTGGCGCGGTGGGATTTGTGCTTTACGGCACTTCGGAACACCTTGCCCGCCGGATTGACGGCTATCTTTCGGCCGAGGTCGATCCCCGCTCGCAGCTGGGCTATGCGACCAACGCCATTCAGGAGGGCGGGTTCTTGGGCGTGGGCGTGGGCGAAGGTCAGGTGAAATGGACATTGCCTGACGCGCATACCGATTTCATCATCGCGGTTGCGGCCGAGGAATATGGGCTGATCCTCGTGCTGTGCATTCTCGCGCTCTATGGCTGTGTCGTGGTGCGGTCGATGTTCCGGCTGATGAAGGAACGCGATCCCTTTGTGCGGCTGGCAGGGGCCGGGCTGGCCTGCATCTTTGGCGTGCAGGCGATGATCAACATGGGCGTGGCCGTGCGGTTGCTGCCCGCCAAGGGTATGACATTGCCCTTTGTCTCGTATGGTGGTTCGTCGGTGATTGCTGCCGGATTGACGGTTGGCATGTTGCTGGCGCTGACCCGCAGCCGTCCGCAAGGCCGGATGGAGGATATCCTGTTCCGCCGTGGAGGGCGCTGATCATGGCACCCAAGGCCCCGCTTGTGATGATCGCCGCCGGGGGCACCGGCGGCCATATGTTCCCGGCGCAGGCGCTGGCCGAGGCGATGATCGCCCGGGGTTGGCGGGTGAAACTGTCCACCGATGCGCGAGGGGCTCGCTATGCCGGGGGCTTTCCGCCTGAGGTGCAGATCGACGAAGTGTCGTCGGCCACCTTTGCGCGGGGTGGGGCTCTGGCAAAGCTTGCCGTGCCGTTCCGCATTGCGGGCGGGGTGATCGCGGCTGTTGCTGCCATGCTGCGCGACCGGCCCGAGGTGGTGGTGGGCTTTGGCGGTTATCCGTCGATCCCGGCGATTGCCGGGGCCACAGTCCTGCGTCTGCCGCGCATGATCCATGAACAGAACGGCGTGCTGGGGCGGGTGAACCGGCTCTTTGCCCGCCGCGTGCAGGCGGTGGCCTGCGGCACATGGCCCACCGCCCTGCCCGAAGGGGTGGAAGGCATCCATACCGGCAATCCGGTGCGGGGGGCCGTGCTGGACCGTGCCGCCGCCCCCTATATTCCGCCCGGTGATTACCCGATGAGCGTGGTGGTCATCGGCGGCAGTCAGGGCGCGCGCATCCTGTCAGAGGTGGTGCCTGCCGCCATTGCGGCCTTGCCCGAAAACCTGCGCCGCAACCTGCGGATCGCCCATCAGGCCCGCGCCGAAGACCTGCCCTCAGTGGTGCAGGCCTATGACAGCGCGGGCATCAGCGCCGATGTGCAGCCCTTTTTCACCGATATTCCGCGCCGCCTGTCCGAAGCGCAGCTGGTGATCTCGCGGTCGGGCGCGTCGTCCATTGCCGATATCTCGGTCATCGGGCGACCTGCCATTCTTGTGCCCTTTGCCGCCGCCACTGCCGATCATCAGACCGCCAATGCGCGCGGGCTGGTTTCCGCCGAAGCCGCGATCCTGATCCCCGAATCCACCCTTGACCCCGCCACGCTCAGCGCGCAAATGGCCGCGGTGCTGTCGAACCCGCAAGCGGCGGAGCAGATGGCTGCCAATGCCCTTGCGCAGGGCCGCGCCGATGCCACCGACCGTCTGGTCGATCTGGTGCTGCGGCTGGCCAAGACTGCCTGATCCACCATTTGCCCTGCCCGGAACGATTGCCATGAACGCCACCAAACTGCCGCTGGAACTCGGCCCCATCCATTTCGTCGGCATCGGCGGCATCGGCATGTCGGGCATTGCCGAGGTGCTGATGACCCATGGCTACCGGGTGCAGGGGTCGGATGCCAAGGCGTCAAAGATCACCGACCGTCTGGTCGCGCTTGGGGCCACGGTGTTCGAAGGCCAGCGCGCCGAGAATATCGGGGATGCGGCGGTGATCGTGATTTCCTCGGCCATCAAGAAGGGCAACCCCGAACTGGAAGAGGCCCGCCGCCGCAAGCTGCCGGTGGTGCGCCGCGCCGAAATGCTGGCCGAACTGATGCGCCTGCGCTCCAACATCGCGGTGGCGGGCACCCATGGCAAGACGACGACCACCACCATGGTCGCCACGCTTCTGGACAAGGGCGGGCTTGACCCGACGGTCATCAATGGCGGCGTGATCCATGCCTATGGATCGAATGCCCGCGCCGGGGCAGGGGAATGGATGGTGGTCGAGGCCGATGAAAGCGACGGGTCGTTCAACCGCCTGCCCGCCACCATCGCCATCGTGACGAATATCGACCCCGAACATATGGAGCATTGGGGCAGCATCGAAAACCTGCGCAAGGGCTTTCTCGATTTCGTGTCGAACATCCCCTTCTACGGGCTGGCCGTCTGCTGCACCGATCACCCCGAGGTGCAGGCGCTGGTCGGTCGCGTCACCGACCGCCGGGTGGTGACCTTTGGCTTCAATGCGCAGGCCGATGTGCGGGCGGTGAACCTGAAGTTCGAAAATGGCAAGGCGCACTTTGACATCCTCCTGCAAGGTGAGGGGGAAGGTTCGAAAATCGAAGGTTGCGTTCTGCCCATGCCAGGCGATCACAATGTGTCCAACGCGCTGTCGGCGGTGGCCGTGGCCCGCCATCTGGGCATGAAGAAGGATGAAATCCGCGAGGCGCTGGCGGGATTTGCCGGGGTGAACCGCCGCTTCACCAAGGTGGCCGAGGTGAACGGCACCACCATCATCGACGATTACGGCCACCACCCGGTCGAGATCGCCGCCGTGCTGAAGGCCGCGCGGCAGGCCATTGCGGGCCGCCCCGGCGCGCGCGTGATCGCCGTGCATCAGCCGCACCGCTACAGCCGGTTGTCGAACCTGTTCGAGGATTTCTGCACCTGTTTCAACGAGGCAGATGTCGTCGGCATCGCCGAGGTCTATGCCGCGGGCGAAGACCCGATCTTGGGGGCCAGCCGCGATGATCTGGTGTCGGGCCTGATCGCCCATGGCCACCGCCACGCCCGCGCGGTGATCGACGAAACCGATCTGGCCCGCCTGTTCCGCGAACAGACCCGCCCGGGCGATATCTTCGTCTGCCTGGGCGCGGGCACGATTTCGGCCTGGGCCAATGCCCTGCCGGCACGGCTGGTCGAACAGGCGGCCTGATTTCGGCGCAGGCGGCGGATCGGTTTAGGCTATTGAACTGTTTTGCAATCCCTGCTGATCCGGCGTTGCAGGGCTAGACTTGCCTTCCACTGCATCTTGTGGTGGAAAATTCGGCAAGGAAACTTGGTGCATCGTCGGTCATTCTATTCGGCCTGACTTGCACGGGGGAAGTGTCATGTCTGAAAGCCGCTACCGTCTTTCCAGGGTTCTTTGTGCTGCAGTCGCGGTCGGCTTGGCCCTGACGGGAACTGCGCCGTCTGCAAGCGCCGAAACCGACCGCTACACCCCGCGTATCGAATGTGGCCCCGAGGCGCCGAAAGGAAAGCGCCTGCACAGGGGAAAGAACCACATCGAAATCGAAAGCGAGATGAAAGAAGCACATACCTCGAGATTTAGCGGCAGAACCTATTTCATGGTTCAGCGCTATGCGCTCATCAAGCGAAGTAATTGCTGGGTGTCATTCTGGGTCTATCAAGATGATCTTTCATCTGAAGCACCTTTCCAGCGTGCGACCGGTACATTCTACGAAGTGGAAAACTATGAAAAGTACTGGAACCAAGCAACAGCCTATCGTCACTTTGGCGCTACTATAGAAGTTGATAGGGCTAGGGCCCTTTTGACTTTGGTTGATCCTGAGGCTGCCGCCTGTGAGAAGAAGGCAGTGCAAATATCAAACTCGTTGCAAGGCCCCATACTAGGGTCCAGACTCATTGATCGTCAAAGCCAGAAGATGACGGTTGCGGCGAGGGCGACGGCGGAGAGGAAGGTCTT
>NZ_JBALHR010000011.1:0-133964 GCF_036964905.1 Gemmobacter denitrificans | reverse complement strand
ACCCAATATCAACGATCAAAAAAGCACTGACGCGGGGTGGAGCAGCCAGGTAGCTCGTCAGGCTCATAACCTGAAGGCCGCAGGTTCAAATCCTGCCCCCGCAACCAGAAATTCCACGCTAGATCAATAGCTTAAGAGCCGCCCTGAGGGGCGGCTTTTTGCGTTCACAACGGCAGGTCAACAATAGGTCAACAAACGGACGGAAACAGCGTAAGATTCCAGTGTGATAGTGGCCCGACAGGATCAGCAACGCGCGAAAACCGCAGGGGGCGGAGGTCGACAGTAATCGGAGGCCAGACGCAAAGGTTCATTGGCAACGGTTCGCTTCGGTAATTGCTTCCATCGACTGAACTGACCTATCGTTGGTCTACACGTGGGAGCAAATGATGGCAGAGAGCATTGCGGGTTTTCCTTACTATTATGCGATGCCTCTCGAAGACATGTTTCCAAGGCGCACCGAACTTAGCCCTGCTGAATGGCATGACCGATACGAGCAGGCCAAGAGCTCTCTCGTTCAATTCGTTGGCTGTCGAGATCCCTACGTCCTCCTCGCAAAAACTGCGCTGCGGCAGCTGATTGAGGCACGACAGAACAACACCGACACTTTCAAGAAAATCGAACTTCATCAGCTCGAGCTCCTTCAGGCGATCGCTGTGGCCGTCGGCACAAACAATCGATCCGTGCCCGCGACGCCGCGAGCATTTCAAAGACTTTGGGCGGACATAGCGCTGCTGTCTGAAGCATCTCTGGCAAGGCAAGATTTCTCTCATGAAGCGCTTGAGCAGGCATTCTTTCGAAAACGCGTTCAAAGCCAAACGGCCTATTACAGGTTCCACTACGACCAAGATGCCTGCGTCGAAGTCATGAGCGAATTCCTCGCCAGCTTGGATGCTGAAACAAACGTACAGCACGATTTCCTCAAAAAGTATCAGGCACTCGTGGCTCTCACCTCGATCATCGAGCAGCGGCTAAACGAGTTCCGGGTCAGAATTCGAGACCTAATGTCTGCCCTTACGAAAGAGGAAGTGCTACAAAGCGCCGATGCCTTCGCCACAATGTATCCGGCAGCTCGAATGGCAAGGCAGCACTGCGCGGCGAAAGAGCTTTCCCTAGATGAGTTGAAGTGGTCTGTCTTTCAGATTGCTGAACTTGCCTATCCTTGGATATTCACTGTTCCCAGAACCTATCTGACTGAAAAACTGGGTCCGATTGCTCCGCAAACTATTGAGAAGCTCTCATTTCAGCTGGGCGACGTTGACGAGGCGTCGATCGATCATTTCGTTCTGTCGAACCCGGTTTGGAAGAAGCCGTACTTGGTTATGCCGAGCGGCGACTTTTTTTGTGCCCTATCGCAAGGCCCCTATAGCTTTCCATTCCTCATTGTTGAGGAGCTTATCGCTGGGGATCAGAAGCTCCTCAAGAAGTACGCAGAGGTCAAGGCAAATTACTTAGAGAAGAAGATTGCGGTGGTTATCGGCAAGAGTGCACCGAGTGCGTCGGTCTTCTTCGGTGTGGTTTGGGATGATCCGGAGACCGGAGTTCGATACGAGAACGATGTCTTGGCCGTTGTCGGGAACTTCCTTTTCATGTTTGAGGCCAAGTCGGGAAAGATCAATCCAGGCGCCCGTCGAGGTGCAGAAAAGAGTTTGAAGAATGATCTAAAAGCGCTCTTCATCGATCCCGCTAATCAGGCGCAACGGCTTCAGCATCATCTGAACGCCAATCATTCAACGTTGAATCTCCGGGAGAAGGCCTCTGGCCGGAAGATCGATCTGGATCTGACGCGGCCCAAGTTGGTCTATCGTTTTAGTATCTGCTTTGAGCACTTTGCCCGGCTGACAAGTACAAGGCATAACTTCCTGGAAATTGGTCTGATTGACGAGGACACACCGTGGGCACCGGTGTTGTCAATCGGCGAACTTATGATGATCTCGAAGCACTTGGATAGTGAGGTTTCTTTTGTTCACTATTTGACCCGGCGCTTTGCAATCGAAAAGCAGATTGATTTCGAAGGTGACGAGCAGGATCTGCTCTCCCTGTTTCTTGCAAACGGTTTCTGTGTAACCGATGAAGGTGCCGGGGATCGCCGCATAACGTTTGTAGATGCAGATGATCTTGTGCGCGTGACAAAGGTGCAATCAGAGAACCGACAGACTGCCACTGTCTACGGCGTTCAATTGCCTCCACTTTGGAGCGCCACAGTATCCGAAATTTATCGAACCAAGGCTACACCGAACACGTTTGACTTCATTTCGACAATTCTAAATCAGTCTCCTCCAGGGCTCTTTGGCTTGCAAAAGAGCATCAAGCGATGGCGTAGCGGTGGAGGAGGCGCTGGAAAGCCAGTCCAGTATATTAAGTTCAAAGTCGCCGACCGGACATTCATCCTAATGATTGTGCTTCGACGATTGAGGGAGTTTGATCCCCAAACGTGGCACCAAGAAGCCAAGATGCTGGCGATGGAGGCGGGCAACGAGGAGCCTGCGCTAACCGATTGCGTTGTTTTCGCCTACCTCAAGCCATCGAACAACTTCACTCATGATGCAGCGTCATTCTTTCGCTTTTCACCGCGCGGCGTTGGGCGAGCAATTTGAACTTGTTCTGTCGTAGGGGTGCGCCTTCAGCTTTCAGACTCGGTATATCGCGCGACACTCTACGTAGTTTCGCGTCTATCCTTAATCAGATAACCTGCCACGAAGTTCACCGCCCCCTGCGCCAGCGCGAGCCCGCCGGCAACAAGGGACGCCCCCACCTCTCCACCGCAGGCTTCGGAGAGCCCCGGCAGCCAGGGCGCGATGATCGCGGCCACGATTGGGCCGAGCAGGCTGGTCCAGCCGACAGCGGCCATCTTGCGGGTGGGCCGAAGGTTGCGCTGGTTAATCAGGTTCATGATGGTCTCTCCTTTGGTGGGCTTCAGGCCCGGTTGATCCAGTTGCGCACGACGAAGCCCGGGCAGGCTTTGGCGGCGTGGTCGTTGTGACCGGTGATGCGGGTGATGGCGGTCTCGGCGCGGATGGCATCGATCAGACCGCGCAGGGCGCGATCCTGGGCGGCGGTGAAGTTCCGCTCGAACAGATCTGTGGCGGCCGAACCTGCCCCGCCGATCAGACAGATATGAATCACGCCGCGATTGTGGCCTTCGACCCCGGCACCGATCTCGGTCTCGGCGCGGCCAGGCAAGATCGCGCCGTCGCGATCGATCAGATGGTGGTAGCCGATCTTGCGCCAGCCGCGTTCTTCGCGGTGCCACCGGTCGATCTCTTTGCGCTTGGCGGTGAGGGGCTGGCCCCGCATCCAGTCCGGGTGGGTGGCCGCACAGTGGATGACGATCTCGTCCACGGGATAGCGGGCGCTGCCCTGGAAGATCATGGGCCCGGCTGGCAACGGCACCGCAGGCTTCAGGTTGCGGATCGCGCCGCGTTCTGCGGCGACAGCCTTCAGGGCGCTATCGGTGCGGGGGCCGAAGAGGCCATCGATCGCACCGCTGTAGTAGCCGAGGCGCGCCAGACCCATTTGCAGGGCTTTCAGCGCATCGATCTGGTCGGTCATGGGTTCGGTCCTTTCGGGCAAAGAAAAACCCCGCCGGAAGGGCGGGGCGCGGGGCAGTCTGGGAACGGTTCAACCGGCCTTGGGCGGGTCCGGTGGGGGGCTTGGCGCCTCCCGGGCGGCGGCCAGTTCGGCGGCGAGAAGGGCGCAGCGTTCAGAGAGGATAGCGATCTGCTGGCGCAGTTCGGCGACATAGGCGGATGAGGCGGCAGGCGACATGGAGGCTCCTTTCAGGGTCAGAAATCGGTCTCGAGGTAGAGGCCGGTGCATTCGAACGCGACGGCCGCGGCGGTGGCGCCGTTGTTGAGGAAGAGACGCGGCGCGAGGAAGGTTGCCGCCTGGGGCAGGTCGGTCGTCACCTCCTGTTCGAAGATGGCGCCGGTCAGCTCGTTGACGGCGCGCAGCCAGATCGAAGCGCCCGCCGCCGGGCACCAAATGGTGAGGGTGATCAGCCCGGCGGTCGCGACGGGAAACCCGGCACCGAGATCCAAAAGGCTCGGCGCGCCGGTCGCGTCATTGCGGACCAGTTGCCAGTTCGTATGGGTGCCGCGCTGGAACCCGATGCCGATGGCTTCGACAAGGGTCGCCAGGGTTGTCGTGACTGCGAGGGCTGCGATCGATGCCAGCAGACCGAAGAATCCCATCCCGGTTGCCTGAAGAGTCGTCAGGCTGATCCGGGCCACGAAGGTGAAGCCGCCGAGGCCCGCGGCATTCCCGCGCCAGCATGTCGTGACCGCCGAGCGCTGGTCGCAGACCGAATCCACGACTGCGGCCGATGTGACTCGCCATCGCCGGGAGCTGTTCAGAAGCGATCCGGCGCTCAGGGCGGTATGGCTGACCGTGCCAACGCTGGTTAGCGCGATCCCTTGTGCCGCGATCGTGGTGCCGGAAACCGGCGCCCATATACCGATCCGGTTCAAGCCGGTGTGGGGTTGCAGCGGGAAATCCCGCCCGGAAGGTCTGACGACTTCCAGCCAGGGGGCGCCCGCGCGCTGGCGGCCATAGAGCGCGAGCTTTCCCGCGGGGGGCACGGCCGGGATCGCAGCAAGGCCGGGCAGGATCAGCGGCTCCGGGAACTCGGCCCGCCCCGTGGCACGATCGATCACGAAGGCGTCGAAGAAGGCCAAGCTGTTCGGCGAAACCTTCAGAGTCACATCGTCGGACCCCAAAAGCCCAAACAGCGCCCGCGCCGAAAAGCCGGTCTTCAGCGCGAGGCTGGCATCATTCCCGGCCGCAGCCTTGTTGATCGTAGCCTCATGCGACCCGCCTGCATTATTCAGAAGCGTTGCGGCCGCATTGATGCTCAGCCGGTTCGAAGCATCGGGCGAGGCACCACCAAGGCCCAAGCCCAGCGCGGTGACATTCGCGGCGGCCGCGCCGATCGCTGTGACGCTGGCCGCGAAAGTCACGGTGGGCGTGTTGATGATCGTGCTGCCCAGCGCCCCGGCGATGGTCGAGCCAAGGTTGATCACCGTCGTCGATCCGGCTGCGCCGCCGGTGCCGAGGTTTACAGTCTTCGTGACCCCGGTCGTCGTGCCGCCGGTGCCAAGCCCGTAGGTAGCGGTTGTGGTCGCCGTGCCGATCGTCACCGCCGCATTCGAAAACGTCGTCGCCCCTGCGAAGGTCTGGGCGGCGTTGCCAAGATGTGCCAGCGTGGCCGATAGGTTCGGCAGGGTGAAAGTGCGGGTCGTGCCCGTCGATAGGCCCGAGAGATCGAAGGACGCGAGCCGCGTCGGATCGGCATCGTCGCTCAAGCGGAAGAGGTTGTCCGGGAAGGGTAGTGCTGACTGCCGCACCCAGGCGCCGCCGAGAAAGGTCAGGGCGGCATCCGTCGCGCGATCCCAAACCGACCAGCCTTCCGCGGGCGGATAGAAGGCCCAGGCCCCATCCTGCCAGGCGGCAATCGCAAAGGCTTGGCCTGCCCAAGCGCCGGTCGGTGCAGAGCCCACGACGTATCGGGCACCATCGACAGGCGATCCGGGAGGAGTGTTCAGGCCGATGCTTTCCACGGCGGGCTGCACGAGGCCATCGAGGGCGCGGAAGGCCTCGTTGACGGTGATATGCTTCTGCGCCTGGTTCGCCTCGAGAAAGGTGAGGCGGATGTTCGGGGTGTCGGCCATGGGGCCTCCGGATCAAAGGGTGATGTCGAGGATTGCGCCCCGACCCAGCGCGCCGATCTGCGCGATGCGAAGCGAGAGGGGGCCGGAAACGGGGGCGCCGAAGTCGGCCGTTTGCATGGCGGCCGTGTAGGTGAAGGCAGGCGTGGCAAGGCCGGAAACCGTCCGCACCACTGCCGCCCCGTTCAGGATGTCGATCTCGTAGCCCTCGGCCGCCTCGCCCAGCGGCACCTCGGTCAGGGCCCAGTTGTCGCCCGCAAAAGCGCGGGTGCGGCGGGTCCAGCTGAGCGCAATATCGCCGCCGGGTTGGTTCACCCGCCGGGGATGACACGGCCGCCAGGGGCGCAAGCCGCGGGCCGAGGGGGCGAAACTGACCGCAAGGTTCGCCGGGTCGCCTGCGGGCTTGCTCGAAGCCCCGATCCGCCAGTTCCAGGCCGCGCCATAATCAGCGCTGCCGATTGGCAGGGGTTTGACCCCGCCGTCCAGCACGACGATCCGCGCACCGGCGGGGGCTGGGTTTGCGATCGCGTCCTCAGTGCCGAGAAGGCCACGCAGAAGCCGGGTCAGGCGCCAGCGCCCTGGCGATTCCAAGCTGGCAGTGGCGAAGCCGACAATCTCCCACAGGTCAGGAACGGTCTCGATCGCCACCCAGTTCGTGCCCGAAAACACTGCCGCGTCGCTGACGCTGGCGAACTGGCCTGCGATCATGTCGACCCAAAGTTCATTGCCGCGGTCGAAGCGGTTGGTCGGCCCGGCATAAATGGGAAAGGCCAGGGTGCCAAACCAGCCCGGCCGCGAAATCGTGGTCAGGACTGCGAACCCGTCCGTGGTGGCCGATCGCCACACCGCCGCCGTACCATACCACGGGGCGGCATGGGCGGCGGCATAGGGCTGCCAGTCGGGGAAATCCTCCGACAGTTGCGGCAGGTTCATGAGGGCAACGAGGGGAGGGCCGTAGACGGCCTTCGCGCCCGAAGTCGCGCCGCGATCGGAACCAGGGGCCAGGTCATAAAGCGCGCGATCTGACCGGCGGGCTTCCACCCGCCGCCCAGCACCATCGGTGATCGAGGTCAGGGCAAATTCGATCAGGCGGTTGTCGTGATCGAGTAGGATCACATCGGCCGGGTCCAGCGCCAGGCGCGAAGGCGGCAAGGTGAAGCTCGCCTTCTCACGGCCGACCCATGCCTCGAAGAGAGCCCGGCGCACCCCGCGTTCGGCGGCACCGCTGGTTGAGGCAATGGGCAGTTGCTCTGCGGAAATCCGGGCCGTGTCGACGGTGATCCGTCGCGCCTCGACCGTGATGCCTGCAAATTCCTCATCCCGCGCCATCAGCCGCCATTTGAGGGCGAGGGGCAATTCGGTCTCTTGCGCCCGGGTCAGTTCCAGATCCTCGGCCTCGCGGTTGGCCGCCACCAGCGTGTCGAGGGTGATCGTCGCCACCGGCCGCTGCCCCCGCATGCGGAAGCGGATTTTGCCCTCGGCCTCGAAGGCGTCGAAGCCGAAGAGGCGGGCGAGGGTCTCGATGGAAGCGCGGGGGCTTTCGATCGCGTTGACGGCGAAACCCGGCACCGACCCGGCGAGATCGGTCACATCGAGGTCAGACCCGGCCAGCCCAGCGCGGGCGCAAAGTTCGGCGACGAGTTCGGCCAATCCGGTCGCCCCGGCGCGGCCGGTAAGCCAATGCCCGAGGCGCCAGTTCTCGGCATCGGACCAGACATCGCTACGGGCAGGAAAGGCGGGGAAGGGCCGGGCGTCCCATGTCCAAAGCGCAATCTCGGCGGTCTCGATCATCCGGCCGGAATAGAGGGACGCCGAGGGGTTGTTGGCCGGATTGGCCCAATAGCCGATCAGGGCCTCGGCGTAGCGGCGCTGGATGAACTCGTCCGGCCAGCCACGCGAGAAATGCGGCAGCAGGGATTCCGAGGATTTGGGATCGACAAAGATATTCGGCTGGTTGGTGCCGCGATCGACGCAAGGCGCACCGGCTTCGGTGAAGCGGATCGGCTTTGATCCGGGTACCCAAGCGGTGGGCCCACCGCTTTCTATGCCACCGGGTCGGTTGATGTGCGGCTGGCTCCACCAGTTCCGCAGGTCTTTCGGGCGGAAGACCCAAGGTTTGCCCGCGCCATCGGTTATCGCCGTCCGCGTTTGAGAAATCCTGTCGGCCGAGGAGGCATAGAACCAATCGAACCCCTCGCCGCCCTCGATGTTGGCTTGCAGGTAGGCAGTCTGGTGCGGCCCCTGCCATGCGGCCAGAGCATCAAGGTGGTCATCGCCATCGCGCCAGTCCGAGAGCGGCAGGTAGTTGTCGATGGCCACGAAGTCGACGTGCGGCGAAGCCCAGAGCGGATCGAGGTGGAAGAACACGTCCCCCGTTCCATCGGCAGGCTGGTGGCCGAAGTATTCTGACCAGTCGGCCGCATAGCTGATCTTGGTGGCAGGCCCGAGGATGGCGCTGACATCGGCCGCGAGTTGCATGAAGGCGGTGACGGCGGGATAGGTCGTTGCCCCCGAGCGGATCTGTGTCAGCCCGCGCATCTCGGTGCCGATCAGGAAGGCATCGACGCCCCCGGCCGCGGCGCAGAGATGGGCATAGTGCAGGATCATCCGGCGCAGGCCCCAATCGCTCCCGCTGCCGGTGAAGCTGACTGTCGTCCCCGAAACAGAAAACTGCGCGGGAGCAGCCGAGCCGAAAAAGCTGGCCACTTGGCTGGCGGCGGTGGCCGTCTTGTCGACCGTGCCCGCGAAGCCTGCTGCCGGGGCGCAGGTGATCCGCCCGCGCCAGGGATAGACCGGCTGGCCCGGGGTGCTGCCATTCGGTGAGTACGGGTTCGGCAGGGTGTTGGCGGCCGGGATGTCCATCAGGATGAAGGGGTAGAAGGTCACCCTCTTGCCGCGGGCCTTCAGGTCTTGGATGGCCTGCACGACCGCGGCATCGGTGGGCGTGCCGCCATAGGCCGGGCCGCCGTTGACAGTGGAAACGACATGGGCCCCGGCGCGGGTGACGCCATTGACCCGCCAGACCATCGGGTTTGTGGTCTTGGTGGTGGATTCCACGCCCGGCTTGATCTGGCAGTTGCCCGCGCGCAGATCGGTGCCGAACCAGGACACGACAAGGGACACCGCCTCGCATTCTGGCAGGGCGGCGTCCAGCCGGTTCAGCGAGGCCACCAGATCAGGCAGGCCTTCGACGCTGTTCTCGTTCTCCGGGGTGGAGGTGCCATTCCCGCTGCCGCTGTTCCAAAGCCCGGGGGCCGCGGTGGTGCGGGTGACGGTCTGGGTCGCATAGACGAACTCGCCCGCCGACGGGATCAGGTTCACGGCGCGGACAAGGCGTTCCATGGCGGCGGGATCGGGCGAGGGCCGGATCACCTCGAAGGAAAGCTGCGGCAGGCGGTTGCCGAATGTCTCCAGCGCCAGATCCTCGAACACGACATAGGCCACGCCGCGATAGGCCGGGGCCTGCCCAGCGCCCTCCTTCGCTTCGATGAACGGGTCTGGCATCTGGCTTTCCGTTCCGAGATGCACCCGGATCACGGCGCCCGGCACATCGAAGGGTTTGCCGTCTGCCCATATGCGGCAGACGCCACCGATCGGGCCCTCACAAAGCGCCACGGCGAAGGAGGCGTAGTAACGATAGCCTTCAGTGACGACTTTGGGCCCGCCGCCCTTGCCACCGCCTTGGGTCTGGCGGAACTGTTCCTCGCGGAAATCTGTAGCCCAGATGATGTTCCCGCCCAGCCGCATCGTGCCGTTGAGCCGCGGGATCACGGCGCCCTCGGTGGCCGAGGTCAGGCGCAGATCGTCAAGCTTGGCGCCTTCGATGCGCTGGTCAGGCGCAAGCGAGCCGATGATCAGGCTGTCGATGACGGAGCCTGCAAAGGACCCGATGGCGCCGCCGATCGTGGCCGCGCTGAAGCCGAGAAACGCACCACCGAAGGCGCTGCCGATTGCGGAACCGGCGGCGGCGAGGAGCATGGTTGCCATGGGGATCAGCTTGGAAAGAGGAAAGCCGCCACGGCGCGGCGGCGCCAAGGCAGGGTGAAGAGTTCGCGGGTGACGCCGGTGGTCTCGCGGGCGTGGATGAGGGCTAGATTGTCGGCAGGTCCGGGCACAAGGATGCCGCAGTGCTTGGCCGGACTGGTCGCGACCATGCGGAACAGGATCAGCGCCCCGGGTTTGGCCGCGGTGACCGGCATCTCGATCAAGAAAGCCCGGGCGGCCTCCCACATCACTTCACGCCCGCTGCTCTCGCCCCAATCGCGGGTATAGGGGGGCGGGGCGACAGGTTCCGCCCCATGCAGATCGCGCCAGATGCCGCGGGCAAGGCCGAGGCAATCGGTGCCAAGGCCGCGGGCGGAGGCCTGATGCAGGTAGGGCGTGTCGAGCCAGCGTTCCGCGATCGCCACGACCCGCGCGGGATCGGCCGGGGCGCAGAGTTCAGCCATCGGCAAGGGCGCGCCGGAGTTCGCGTCGGTCTCGTTCGGGTAGCGGGTGACCAGATCATCGCCGGGGATCGAGGGGAAGCCGCGGAAGTTCAGCGCATTGCCGAACTGGTCGCGGCAGGTGGCGTGGCGTTTGTCGCAGCCCGCGGTAATGGCGAAGGCATCGCCCGGGGCGATCGGGCGCACCGGTGCCTCCATGAGGGTGATCGTGGCCGTGCCGCTGGCGAGGGTGTGGCTTGCCACCTCCGCCCGCCGCCCGGCATTGGCGCCGGAGGTCCATTCCACCACCCCGAAATCGAACCAGCCTGAGGCAAAGGCCCCGAGGCCCGTCGCGACGTTAAACCGCCGGTCGCGATCGTGGCCGTTACAGACCCTGTGCCGCGATAGAGTGGCCCCGACAGGTTTACCCCGCAGCGGGCATCACCCAGAGTTGCATCGCAGAAATACTGGAACGTCCGGCCGACAGGCTGGCTCAGAAGATGCGCCAGCGCCCGCACTTCGGCGGTGAAGGCATGTCGCCCCCGCCTGATCTCGCCAATGCTGCCGCGACGCATCAGGACGCGCTGGCTGACCGCTTGCCAGTTCACGAGCAAGACCTCGACCGCGGCGTTGTCCCAGAGGCCATCGGCGATATCGGTCTCGGTGATCCGGTCTGACCTCAGCGCGCCTTGCACGTCCTGGGCGTCAACCGACAGATCGCCCAGGCTTCTGATCTCGCTGGCCGCGAAACCGGTCTCGGGTTCGAAACTGGTCCCCGCGAAGGCCAGCACCCGGTCGTGGTCGGTGAACCCGAACACCGCGCCATCGCGGCGTTGCAACCGCCAGCACCAAGCGAGGGTTGTCGTGCCGGAATCCAGATGTGCCTGGAACCCAGAGGGCAGGGTCTTCATGGGGTGCGGTCCTGTTGTTCGAGGCGGCCGACGGCGGCGCCGATGCGGGCGATGTTCTCGTCGAGGCGGATCATCCGCTCTTCGATCACCGCGATGGCGCGCAGCGCTTCGGCCATGTCGCGGATTTGTTCGGGGCGGATGACCGAAAGCTCGGTGACTTGCCGTTCGATCATCGCGACGCGGGTGTTGATGATGCCCGCCCACCAGATCGCGGCGCCACCTTGAGCGGACAGGGCCAGCGCGAGACTGACATAGGCGACATAGCCCATGGTGTTGCGGTCTTTGGGTGGGGTCATCGGCGCACCTCGATCAGGGGAATGGAGGGAATGGACCCGGTGCGTTCGATGTCGAGCGTAACGGGCAGCTCGTCGGTGTCGAAGCGCACCGGCACGTCGAACTCGAACCCGGCCCGGATCACTGCACCGGTGGTGGGCGCTGCGACAAAGGTGACGATCCCGGTCGTCGTGTTGACCGACCAGCCCGACCCTTGCGCGATCCCGTTCAAGGAGACCGTCACGCTGCCCGCCACGGGCTTGATGATGGCCCGCGCCCAGGATTGCGCGCCGGAGGCATAAGTCTTGGTCAGGGCAAAGGTGGTGGCCGATCCATTCCCGGTGCCGATGATCTGGTCGGTGGGGGCGGGCGCCGCCGAGGGCAGGCAGGACTTGTAGTCCGACCAATCCTTGAACCGAAACGCGTGCAGGCGGCCGTTGCGGGCCTCGAAGAAGGCCACGACCGCCGCCAGATCGTCGGCCCGGCGCACGCCATAGGAGACATCGTAGCGGCGGCGCGAGTTGGCCCAGGAGGCATTGCGTTCCTCGTCGCCCGAAGCCAGTTCGACGATGCGGGTGCGCCGTTCAGGCCCGCCTTTCGCGCCGCGGCTGATGCTGTCCGGAAACCGTATCTCGTGAAACGCCATTCAGCTGCTCCTCCGGCCATAGGCGACGGCCCGGGCGATGTCTGAGGCGACTTGCGCGCGGGAGGCGCGGAAGCTCTCGGCATCACGGGCATAGATGTTGACAGTGGTGCCTGCCCCGCCTTCCCAAGCGCGGGTCTCGGCACGGTTCAGGACGCGTTCGCCGCGCAGAAGGACGGCCGCGTATTCGTCGGAGCCAAGCCCCATGCCGCCGCCATTGTGGAAACGCGGGGCGGCGGCGAGGGCTGCGGCGGGGATCATCAAGCTGGCGGGGCCGGGCACTCGGCCGCCAGCGTGATAGACCCCGGCCGAGATCGATCCGCCGCCAATACCCCCGCCGATCCCGCCCAGAACCCCGCCCAGCGCCGAGGCGAGGGGGCCGAAGACAAAGCGGCGGAAGGCGATCTTGGCCAGATCGGCGATGATCGACGTCGCCAAACTGCTGAAATCCAGCTTCCCCGTCCGGACGAACTCTGCGACAGCCTCTTCCCCCGCCCGAAAAGCGCTGGTGATCGCCTCGCCGACGCTGCCGCCCCAGTTCGCGGCCTCGGCGGCATAGGTGGAGAGCGCTTCGCTGACCGCCGCCCAGCCGGTGGCAGCGACATCGGCTGCGGCAGCCACTTCCTCGGCCGTCTGCAACGGCCCTCCGCCGCCGCCCGCGCCTCCCGCCGCGGGATCGTCGGGTGTGATGGAGATTTGCAGCGCGCGATCACGGACGTCGTTGAAGTATTCCGAGAGGGGCGAGCCAGAGACGATGCCGCGGATTTGCGCCGCCAAGGCCGCGCGACGTTCCGCATCCCGGGCGGCATAGGGGTTTGCCACGCTGTCGATGCGGAAGGTGGCCGGGTCCAGTGTGGACAGGGCCGGATCGAGGCCGACGGCCTCAAGCGCCGCGTTCGCCGCTTCGGCCAGGGCGTTGATCCCGGCCAGCGCCTTCTCGATCATCCAGTTGACGGCATCGATTACGGCGTTGGCCGCGCCGACCGCGAGGGCGCCAACGGCATCCGGCACGCCCTGGAAGGCGTAAGTGGCTCCTGCAGCTGCGACCTTGAAGGCGTTGATGACGAGGTCGCCCATCCAGATGACGCCGTCGAGAATCCGCTCCCTGGCCCAATCGGCCCAGGCGACGGCATTGTCCCACCAGCCGCGGATCGTATCGAAGACCGGCTTGCCGATCTGATAGACGTCCTCTGCAAAGACCTGCCAGGCCGCCCGCGCTACGTCCGTGAAACTGACCTGTGCGCCGGTCGTCTCGTTGATCTCGTTGCGCATTCCAGCAATCGCGGCCGAGCCAAGTGCTACGGCAGCCGTCACCAGCGGGAAACGTCCGGCGACTTGCAGCACCCCTTGGCCGAGAGTGCGCGCCATGCCGCCCAGATCGCGGAAGAGCGCCCCGACCCCGCCATTTCCGAACCCATAAATCTGGGAAATCTGGCTGCCTTGCTGCGCCATGACCATGAAGGGATTCATGCCGCCTGCGAGGGACACCCCGATGTCCTGAAGCTGGAAGGACAGGTTCGCCATGCGGTGGCTGGCGTTGCGCGTGGCATTACTCATCCCACCGAGCGCCGTGGTCCGCCCCTTGATCGCCGCGATGCTGGCCAGCGTTGCCTGCCGTTCGCGTGAAATCGCCGCCGTCATCTCCTCCGCGGAAATCGCCCCCATGCGGTGCGCTTGCCGGATCTCGGTGAGGGTCGATCGATACTCCCGCACCACCGCGAAGAGCGGATTGTGCTTGGCCCGCAGATCATCGAGGGCCCGGCCATAGGCTGCCACATCCGCCGCGTCGCGCGCCATGCCGCCGGAAACGCCAGTCGATCGATTGACCGTGTTCATGACCGAGCCCGATACCGCCCCCGCCTGACGCAAGGCCGTCGCGGCGCGGGCCGCGCGATCGGCGAGGTCCTGCATCTGGCGCATGGCCTCCCCGGCCGAGACCCCGGCGGCGTTCAGCCCTGCCGCCGCCCGGGGCCCCGCCGCCTCGATCAGGGTCAGTGCGCGAGCACCTTCCTGGCCGATACCCACCAGTTCGGCCTTTAGCGCCTGTCCGCCGGTTGCGACAAGGCGCACCGAGACTCGGCGTTCAGTTCGCGTCGTCATGGTTCTGGGCTCTCACTTGGGCGTTGATGCCGCGGACGGCGAAGGGTTCGATCAAGGGCAGAAGCTCGGCCGCGATCAGCCGGTTCAGGCCCAGCGCCTGTGCCATCGCCAGCGCTGCGGTCATGTCCCAGCCGACCACCCCGCCAGGGATGGCGCGATACTGGCCGCGGAGGGACTGGGCCAGTTCCCAGACCTGCCAGGCTTCAAAGGTGCGGGGGCGGTGGAGGTCAGCGGGGCAGGCCGGGCAGGGCTTTACGCATCCGGCGCAATAGCCTTCGCCCCCGCCGAAGTGCCATTCGGCAAGGGCGCGGAGGCGTTTCCCTCATCGGCCAGAATCAGGCCCTTGGCCACATAGTCGGTCTGGAAGCGCTGGAAGAGCGGGAAGAGGTCGAGAAGTGCGGCCACCGCTTCGGGCGTCGGCGGCACGGGATAGCCCTCGGCATTGCCGACGCCCTCCCAGTCGAGGATGGCCAGCGACCCGATCGCCTTGGCCAAGGCAACGGCCACCTGATCGGCGGGCGCGTCTTCGGGGAGGTTGGCGACTTGGGCATCACTGCGGGCGGCGCCGATCAGGGCGGAGGTCAGAGGCGCCAGGCGTAGGCGCACCCCGCCACCGAGGTCGAGCCAAGCGGGTTCGGGGGAAAGGTTCAGGCGGATCATGGAGGGGCTCCTCAATAGCTGGTGGTCGTGTTGACAAGGACGGCCGTGCACATACGGGCGGGGGATGTGGCCCGCGCGGCCTGCCATTCGAAGGTGGCCTGCACCCCCTGCGGCCCGTTGATCGGGATGCGCGGGCGGGGCAGATAAGCGGCGTGCACCGTGAAGGTGAGGGACGCGTTCGCCCCGAGGCTCCAGGCGAACACAAGTTCGCAGGGATCACCGGCGATCGCCTGGTTCACCAGCGTCAGATCGGCAAAGCGGGCCTCGATCGATCCGGTCAAGGCCGCCATGGACGGGTCGAGCCCTTCGAGGAGCCCGTCGTTGCGGATGGTCTCTATCCGGTCGAGGTTGTTGGCATAGGACACCTGCGCTGAAACGATGTTGCCCAGCGCCGCCCCGTTCCGCGTGATCGACCCCTGGAAATTGCCAAAGCGTTGCAAGGGCAGGGTGGCGTCCGTCAGGGTTCCGGCGGCTGTTGTGGCGGCAACCGTCTCGCCCCGGCCGATCAGGCCTACCGTCGCGGTCAACAGCCCCGAGCGCTGCGATTGCCACTGGATGCGATCGGCGACGAGGCCGGAATACATCGCAAAGCGCGGCACATCGGGCATCTGCGTCTCGATCGCCATGCTGGGCAGCGTGAAGCCACCCGATTGGAAGGTGTGCGTCCGGGGCGTGGTGCCGGTCGTCACCGGCTGGCCGAAGATTGACTTCAGCCAGAAGCCGAGGTTCTCGGCATCCATCGGAATGACGACATCGCCATCGACATTCACCGCATCGCGGATCGGCGCCTGCGGATCGCGGCCGTATCCCAGGAGTTCGGGCGACAGGAGCCCCTGTTCGGAGCCGAGGGTCGTCGTAGCAAAGGGCATCCGGCGATAGCCGCTGGCGGGCGGCGTGCCGTAGACGGATTCGAAGGCGAACGCGACTTGCGTCCGCGCGCCGGGCTGGCGGGCCATGGATCAGTCCTTTCGGGGTGGGTTCAGAGAAGCGGGTCGGTCGTGGCGTAAGCAAGGATCACCGGGATCACCGCCGCCTTCAGACCCTCATTGCCGTCGATCGCCAGCAGCACCGGTTCCGGTGCTTCGGGCGTGATGTAGTCGCAAAGGCCGCCTAACGTCCGGTCGGTGGCCAGCGCCGAGCCGATCGCAAGGCGTAGAGCGTCAAAGACGGCATCCCGGGCGGCGGGTGTGCCATCCACGACCACTTCGATCTCGGCACGGTGTTCGTAGTAGTAGCCGGGTGGTGACAGCCACACCTCCGGCGGCCCCGGATCGCCATCGCGCAGGATCACCACCCCGGCGGCAGGCACCTTCTCCGGCAGGGTCGCATTGCGCAGCGCCTTGGCCCCCGGCGGCATTGCGCCGGACAATAGGCTATGGAGAGACGCGAGCAGGCGCTCGGCCGTGGATTGCGTGGGCATGGGGTCGCCTTGACCTTTGGCCTAGCGGCCGGTTGATCGACTAGAAACGAAGACGAGCATCGCTGTAATGCATCGCCAGAAGCTCCGGCACACGACAGTGGGCTTCCATCCATGCTTTCTTGTGGGGGCAAATCCAGCCCATGACATCGAGGATGTTCTGGTAGTCCTGTTGAAGATGCCGCTGGAAGATGGGCTCGTGGTGGGCAATCCGATTTCGAAAAGTGCGAAGGTAGTCGAGTGGCGTATGTGCGCCAGTTCGGTTCAGCGAAGTTGCATTCGGAAATGCTGCCCTCAGTGCAGGTCGCCAGAGCGTCATTTCATAGTTCGCTCTCTTGCTTCGCGCAGGGTCCATATGACCTCCGCGTCCGAGAAGCGAAACCCAGAAACCGAATGAAAGCCCAGCGATTACGTGAGGAGGATCAACTGGGTAGGAACTGCGTGCAAGGTCGGACTTCGCCTGGACCACCTTGGCATTAGCGCCATTGTCCAAGCCCGCTGCCGGATTGTCATACCAAGTTGCACCGTAACATGAGGACAGCTGTGCGTGCATCGCGTTGCGAACCGCAACCTCAAGCGCTTGCAGAGGCCCATAGAACGAGGCGCTGACGGCTGTGTTCCACGTGTAGAGACGCGCTGCGGCTTCGCGGTCACCGCCCGTGGCTGCACGATAGGTTGCGAAGCGCTCTGCTGACAGCGTTGCTTCTAGTTCGGAAAGTGCGTCCGCACTGTAGGCGTACCCCTTGACATCAGCGTCCTTGCCCGTCATCTTCCACCTCGTTCGCCCCGGACCCGCCTCTGCCTCAGGTATGCGCCCGGGGCTCAGCTTTTTTTGGGCCGTAGTTATTCTGCGTTCACGGCCTTGGCCTTGTTAGCCACCCGCTTGTATCCTCTCTTGGACACGGCAAGCCGCTCTTCCTTCGCATCGTCTTCAACTTCCCTGAACTCTGGCTCGAGATCCTTCAGTTTTCTGACAAGGCCCGACAGGTCATAGATGTTCGTTTGTTTGCCGCCGTGCGATGCGTGCCGCTCGATCCGCTGCACCAAACCGGCCTGCTCAAGTTCGGCGATGTAGCGTCGAACTTGGCGCTCACTTAGGCTCAGGCGCTCAGCGAGTCGCTTCACTCCCGGGTGAGGCTTCCGTGCTTCTTCCCACCAGAAGTCGCACAACTGCAGCAACACTGCGAGCTGAGTGGGGTTCAGTCCCAAACGCTGTTGTGCCCGTAGAAGCAGGGAGGGGACAATACAGAAGCCGAGCTCAATGACCTTCTTTCCCCACTTGCGCTCTGAAGCTTGTCCTGCTTTGGACGATCCGCGTGGGCGGAGCGCCACTACTTTCGCACTTTCGACTTTTTCTTCGTCGTTCGCCATGAGAGTATCCTTTCGTTGCAAGGATATATCTCATGCGCCGGGGCTATTTTCAACGTCAGACCTCCGGTAGATTTTGACCGGTCCCTATTGACGTATGTGTCAGGAGAGTGGGGGTCGGGATGTCCGGTAAAGTAGCATGCAACATTCAGCAACCGGCAATGCGGATGAACGAGAATAGGTTGGGTGCGGACGTTTGTGACCGGAGGGGTCCCTGAAGTTTTTTGCACTTTGTCGGTTTCTGCCGGTTTTGGAAGGGGCGTCACCCCTTCCACGCCCCCAAGATCGCTCCTGGCAGCCGCGCCGTCGCCTCCCGTGCCAACCCATCGAGGTCTAGCTTTTTTGGCATCTTCACCTGCCGCAGCAGCAAGAACACGGGCACCGTTTGGGCCCCGGCCAAAACTCCATCCCGCCGCCGCCGACCGCCTTTTGCCGCCGCAAGCCCTCGGCTGTTCAGCCGCGCATCATCGGTGACCAGCAAGCTGGGCCCGTTTCGACGATAGACGAACCTCAGGCGCATGCCGGTACGCTGTTCCCAGCGCCAAGGCGTGATGCGCTGGCGGCCGAGGCCGGTTAGGCCCGCGGCGGGCAGAGGGATGGCAAGCCAAAGCCCGTCCTTACCGCGGATCAGCACGCCGCCGTCGAAGGCGTGCAGGATGTCGGGTGCCTTTGTCCAGACGAGGCTCGCCGCGCGAAGGGACGTGCCCGAGCGCGGGAAGTCGGCCTGCCGGACGGAATTGGCGAGGCGTGTGCCAAGCCCAGCGCCGCGAACCTGCCCGCGCCAGTCGTCGCGCAGGCCTCGCCCGGAGGCAAAGACGCCGCGCGTGACGGCGGCTTCGGCCTCTTGCAGGATCTCGGTGGCGATGGCTGCCAAATCGCCCTCGATGCTGGCGCCGAACTTCATACCTCCCGCGCCTCGGCCTTCCAGATGTGGCGCAGCGCGTCGCGTAGGGGCTCGCCCCGGACTTCGTAGGTCACGCCGCCAATCTCGAACGTGTCGCCCGGGGCAAGGGCGCCCAGCGCGGCACACTCGACATCGATCATCACGCTGTCGGTGACGAAGCGGCCCTCGCCAAAGCTCGTCACCGCATCCGGTCGCCGCAGCATGACGCGGACGGCCAAAGGCGCGCCCGCCCCGCCCCATCGCCAGACCGCATCCTGCGCGAGGTTCGGATCGCGGAAGAGGGCGGCCGTGGCGATGGAGAAGGCCGACATTTCAGGTCGCGCCGCCGTTCAGACGCACGATCCCCGTCGTATCGCCCGCGCCGCCCGCCACGGCCTGCGTCGCAACGCCGATCCGGGTGTTGCCCGTCAGCACGTTGGTGGTCCGGCTGTTCGCAGCATCCCAATAGATCGTCTGGCCGACCGTCCAGGCCTGCGAGGGGGCTTTGGGCAGTGAGAACACGCCCACCAGCCGGATGACGGCGGTTTCGCCGATTGCCGCCGCTCCCTCGGCAACGCCAAAGATGCTGCCGACTAGCACGCCCTGGCCAGAGGCGATCACGGCGGCGGCGGTGATGTTGATGGTTTCGCCATTGGCGATGAAGTTCTTCATCAGGGTTCTCCTTCAGAGGTGGGGTTCAGACGCCCGCGTTGCGGAAGAGGCCGCGCCAGTCGATAGCCTTGGCGGCGAAGTCGTGGCGGGCCTTGATTTCGATCCCGTCCACCTCGAAGCCCGAACGGGTCTCGGTGTAGACGCCTTGCTGGCCCTCGAGATAGGCGAACTCGATCGTGTCGATCCGCGCCGGATCGGCCGCGAGGAACCATGGGTCGGGCCCGGCGGCAGGGATCAGCCGGGCCTCTTCGATCGGTTCCAGGCGGTTGGCGAAGGCGTTAACCCCCGCCACGGCATTCGGGGTGGTGGCGGTGACGTTCTTGCGCGCCTCCACCGATCGGACGCCCGGGGGGGTGATGATGTAGCGCGGCAGGACGCTGATCTGCCGCCCCTCAAGGCCCCGCTGGTTGCCGAAGAGGCGGTAAGCTTCGGCGAGGGTGGTTTCCGAGATTGCTCCGGCCGTGCCGAGGTTGGCATGGGACGCATGGAACAGCGGGTTGCCGTCGGCCATGTTGGGGTTGGTCGAGAAGATCGAATAGACGAGATCGCTTTCCAGATCGGCGGCCGCGGCCCCGAAGGCCGAAGGGATGCGGGTGAAGGCGTCGAGATCGTCGTTGATCAGGGTCTGGCGGGTGATGCCGACGATCCGGCCATAGGTCACCAGCGCATAGACCTCGCGGCTTTCGCCGATCGTGCCGTAGGTGAACTCGCCCGATTCCGGCACGCGCAGCAGGTCCGGCGCGCCGCCGAGCTGATTGCGGGCCACGGGCTTGAAGTCGGTGATGACCGCCTGCCGCGCCCAGGCGGTGAAGGTGCGGGGCGTGGTGTCATAGGCCGCGCGCAGGGTCTTGTTGGCGACGTTCGCCAGGATCAGGGGGAAGTCGCTGGTCGAATGCAGGCCAGAACGGCCGATCAGGGCCTCGGTGGCGAGTTCCATCTTCGACAGGCCCCGCGTGGCGATCCCGCGCCGGTCAAGCGCGTGGCGCGCCAGTTCAAGAAGGGTCAGGCCGCGGAATTCGCGGGCGCGGTCGGTCAGCTGCGCCCGGCCAGGGTTGTGGCGGTGCAGAAGGGCCTCGGACATGGCGTCGCGATAGGCCGCATCGGCCGCGCCGGTGCCGCGAGCGGTGGCTGCGACCGGCTCCGATCCCCGGGCCGCCGGTCCATCGGCTTCGGCCAGCTTGTCGAGGATTGCGGCCCGGGCGGCGTCAAGCGACAGACCGCGCCGGATCAGATCGGCGGCAAAGCCTGCGCCCAGCGCGTGGCGCTCGCAAAGGGCCAGCACCTCCGCCGCGGCGCGGTTCGCCTCGGTGCGGATCGCATCGAGGGACGGATCGGCCGCAGGTGGCGCGATGGGCGCGGCGCGGGTTTCCACGGCTGCTTCGGTTTCAGGCGTTTGGGCTTCGGGCATGGTGGTCCTCGTCTGGTTCGGGGAAGGAGCGGGCACATCGGCCCGGGTGAGGAGGCAGGGAGTGAGGGTTTCAGTTCGGGCGGTGCTGCTTGCCGCATCGGCACCCCGGATATGCGCCCCCGGATCGGCGGGCATGGCGACGGCAGAGATTTCCATCGGCTCCCAGTCGACCGCACGCCACAACTCGCGCTGCCCTTGGGCTTTGGTGATGTCGTAGCGGTGGACGCGGTAGCCGACGGAGACCGCCGAGACCGTGCCATCCATGATCCGCTGCACGATCGGCGCGGCATCGGGCGCCGAAGTCAGCCGCACCCGGGCAACGCCCTGGCCGCCTTCGATGCGGGCGGAACCAGGCAGAACGGCGCCCACCACGGATTCGAGGCCCCAGGATCGGTGCGAGTCGAGGAACGGCGCGCCTGCGTTGAGGCGGTCCATCCGCACGGCGCCCGGCGTGACGACCAGTTCCTCGTCATATTCGACGACATCATCCCAGCCCTCATAGCGCCGCCTCTGCACCGTGGCGCCGGTGGTCCAGATCACGTCGATGGTCATGTCGTCTCCCTCGCCGCGGACAAGCCGCAGCGAGGCCTCACGCGTGATCAGCGGGAGGTTCAGGGTTTCCGGGGGCATGGGGGGTTACCTTTCGTCGGGGGGCGGGCTGCTGCCGCCTGCGTCCACGGCTTGCGCCAGACCCGCGCGGCTGACGCGGCGGGGATCGGCATCGAAGATCAGGCCCAGCTGATCGAAGAGGGCGGCGTATTTCTGCCATTCCTCGACGACTTCGCGCGGGTCGTAGCCGCGCCGGGCAGCCCCGGCAGCCAGGGCGCGATGATCGCGGCCACGATCGGGCCGAGAAGGCTCGTCCAGCCGACGGCGGCCATCTTGCGGGTCGGGCGAAGGGTGGGCTGATTGATCAGGGTCATGATGGTCTCTCCTTTGATGGGGTTCAGGCCCGGTTGATCCAGTTGCGGACGACGAAACCCGGGCAGGTTTTGGCGGCGTGGTCGTTGTGACCGGTGATGCGGGTGATGGCGGTCTCGGCGCGGATGGCGTCGATCAGGCCCCGCAGGGCCCGATCCTGGGCGGCGGTGAAGTTGCGATCGAAGGGATCGGTCGCGGATGACCCAGCGCCGCCAATCAGGCAGATGTGGATCACGCCGCGGTTGTGGCCTTCGACCCCGGCGCCGATTTCGGTTTCGGCGCGACCGGGCAGGATAGCTCCATCGCGATCGATCAGATGGTGGTAGCCGATCTTGCGCCAGCCGCGCTCTTCGCGGTGCCAGCGGTCGATCTCCTTGCGCTTGGCGGTGAGGGGCTGGCCACGCATCCAGTCCGGGTGGGTGGCGGCGCAATGGATGACTATCTCTTCCACGGGGTAGCGGGCGCTGCCTTGGAAGATCATCGGCCCGGTTGGTGTTGAGACGGCCAAGGGCTTCAGGTTGCGGATCGCGCCGCGTTCGGCTGCCACGGCCTTGAGGGCGGTATCGGTTCGCGGGCCGAAGAGGCCGTCGATCGCGCCGGTGTAGTAGCCGAGCCGCGCCAGTGCCATTTGCAGCGCCTTCAGCGCATCGATCTGGTCGTTCATGGGTTTGGTCCTTTCGGGCAAAGAAAAACCCCGCCGGAGGGCGGGGCGCGGGGCGGTTTGGGCAGGAGTCAACCGGCAGCGGGTGGGTCCGGCGGCGGGCTGTGCACCTCCCGGGCGGCGGCCAGTTCGGCGGCGAGAAGGGCGCAACGTTCGGAGAGGATCGCGATCTGCTGGCGCAGTTCGGCGACATAGGCGGATGAGGCGGCAGGGGACATTGGGGCTCCTTTCAGGATCAGAAGTCGGTCTCGAGGTAGAGGCCGGTGCATTCGAAAGCGACCGCCGCGGCGGTGGCGCCGTTGTTGAGGAAGAGACGCGGCGCGAGGAAGGTTGCCGCCTGGGGCAGGTCGGTCGTCACCTCCTGTTCGAAGATGGCGCCGGTCAGCTCGTTGACGGCGCGCAGCCAGATCGAAGCGCCCGCCGCCGGGCACCAGATCGTCAGCGTGATCAGCCCGGCTGTGGCGACCGGGAACCCGGCACCGAGATCCACAAGGGTCGGCGCGCCGGTCGCGTCATTGGTGACCAGTTGCCAGTTCGTGTGGGTGCCGCGCTGGAAACCGATCCCGATCGCCTCGACAAGCGCCGAAATTGTCGTTGTGACCGCCAAGGCCGCGACCGAGGATACCCGTTGCGCCAGGTCGTGCGCTCGCCGCTGCGCTCATGCCGACCGGCACCGATCAGGCCCTCGACATCGGTCTCCATGATCAGTTGCAGCACAGCCTCAGCTATGCCGCGAAGAAAGTCACCCTGATCGTGCTTGGCCAGAAGCTCGGACAGGTCCATGTTGGTTTGGGTCATCGGGGGCTCCGTATGGTCTCTGGTTGAAGTCGCCAAACTCCACCTCGATCCTACACCTCGATGGCCGCCCAGGATCACACCGCCAACGGCGATGAATTTACACCAACTCCGCGGACACTAACCAGCTGAACACCAGATCGGCCTCGATGCCAGCGGCCAGCTGGGCCAGATAGCGGCTACCCGGGCCAAGGTCACGATCATAGCGCCCTCTGGGATACCCTCACCGCATGGGCTGTGCGGGCAGACGACCCTCGAATCTGGCGATCATCAATTGTTGAGATGGCCCGACGGGGCCCACGGGAACTTGAGGCCCATCAGCGTGGTATGGTTGCCCACCTGGTCAGAACCCAACCCGGGGCGAAACTGTTTGCCAACGCTGAACCACCGGTCACCCCAGAATGGTTGTGTGTGTTCGACGCCACATGTCGAACCGCAAAGCCATCATCGAGCTATGGGGAAAATGCCGAGACCTTTGATCCACTCATCGTCTACGGCCTCGATGATGACCCACCGCGTCAACCAGAGACGGGTCCGAAGTCTCCCATGGCTCATGATGATCTGCTCATCTGGAGGCCGGGTGATGAAAACCCGCCAGACCAGCATCGTCTGGGTGGAACCGTCATCACCGGATACGAACAACTTCCCCCACGTTTGGATGCTCTGGGACGCTGGATCGGGAAGAACGCTGACAGCCCCATCGTGGCGTGGTGGGCTTCACGGTGGTCCGGCATACACCCGCAGTTACTCCGGAATCTAACCCACGAAATTCGTAAATCCGACAATCTGACGGATGATGCTAGGCGGCTCTGGAATATCATTCTGGAGGTTCTAAACGGGAAGAATACCGGCCCCCACGACATGGGGTGGTATGACCTACGTGAGCGGGTCAAGCGGGAGGGTTGGACCCTCCGGGAAGCGGACCTATCTCTCGTGGCGGATGCTCGGTTCAGGAGGTTGGCCGACATAGTAGCACGGCGGTAAATGACATTGGTTTCAATTGGGCAGCGTTGCATGTGAGAAGCCTAGACAGCCATCCTGAGCTCGGTTCGCTCTCGAGGGTTTCGTGCCCCCGCAACCAAAATTACCAAAGACATCAGACGCTTAGATCCCGACGTAAACCGTCGTGTTTTTTGCGTTGCGAATTCTTGTCAACGCATGGTCAACGTTCTACGAGCCCCCCATCCACGGGCCAGCGGATGACCGAATGCTTCCATTTTCCCGATCAATGGAAATCCCGACTCGGAAACAGCTTCCGTGCCTGTTCGAGGGGATGGCGCGCTGTTGGTCTCATTCTGCCGCCAGTCTGGCGCATGGTTTCATCGGCGCGACCGTCGTTGGGCGAGATCAGGACAGGGCGGCCCAAAGTGGCCAGCAGGGGGGAAACATCCTCGACCCTCTCGGCGATCAGATGGGTGACCGGGCCGTCGCGCTCGATCCGGCCGGTCACGCGCACGAGCCGCCCGGCGATCACGGCCTTGCGGAAGGTCTCGTAGACCTGCTTCCAGACCACGACATTGGCTGTGCCGGTCTCGTCCTCCAGAGTGAGGAAAATGACGCCCGACGCCGTGCCGGGGCGCTGCCGGGTGATGACAAGGCCGGTGACTGTGATGCGGCCACTGGCCTGTGGCAGGCGATCATGGGCCAGGCTTTCGGCCAAGCGCTGTCGCAGCAGTTCCATCGGATGGGCGCGAAGACTGAGCCGCAGCGATAGGTAATCCTCGATCACCTCCTGACCCAAGGTCATCTGGGGCAGCTTGACGTCGGGTTCGGCAGCTCCCTCGCCGTCGGAACCAAAGAGGGGCAGCGGCGCCGGGGCTTTCAGCGACTTGGCTGCCCACAGAGAGTCTCGGCGATTGAGACCGATGGCGGAAAAGGCATCGGCCTCAGCGAGCCGTTCCAGCGCATCGGCGTGCACGCCCGCCCGGCGCCACAGGCTTTCGACATCGGGATAGCCGTTACCGCGCGCGGCGGCGATCCAGATGGCGTCCTCTTCCCGCATTCCCTTGATCTGACGGAACCCGAGCCGCAGGGCGAGCGCCCCATCGGGGCGCGGTTCCAACGTGCAGTCCCAGAACGAGTGGTTGACCGAAATGGGCCGCACCTCCACCCCATGATCGCGGGCGTCGCGAACCAGTTGCGCCGGTGCATAGAAGCCCATCGGCTGCGAATTCAGAAGCGCGCAGGTGAACACCGCTTGATGATGGCATTTCAGCCAGGCGGAAATATAGACCAGCCGCGCAAAGCTGGCGGCGTGGCTCTCGGGAAAGCCATAGCTGCCGAAGCCCTCGATCTGGGCAAAGCAGCGCGCCGCGAAATCTGCATCGTAACCGCGCGCGAGCATGCCGCTGACAAAGCGGTCGCGAAACGAACCGATGGTGCCCATGCGTTTGAAGGTGGCAAGCGACCGGCGCAGACGGTCGGCCTCGGATGGTGTGAAGCCTGCGGCGACGACGGCGATCTGCATCGCCTGTTCCTGAAACAGCGGTACGCCGTATGTACGGCCCAGAACTTCCATCATCGCGGGACCGAGATCTTCGACCTTTTCGCGCCCCATCCGGCGGTTGATGAAGGGATGCACCATGCCGCCCTGAATCGGGCCGGGGCGGACGATGGCGACCTCGCAGACCAGGTCATAGAATTTGCGCGGCCGCATCCTGGGCAGAAAGTTCAATTGCGCCCGGCTTTCGACCTGGAACACCCCGATGGCATCAGCGCGGCAGAGCATATCGTAGATCGGCGGGTCTTCGGGCGGCACATTGGCGAGCGTCAGCTGCTGCCCGCGATGCTCCTCCAGAAGCGCAAAGGCCTTGCGGATGCAGGTCAGCATGCCAAGCGCAAGGATGTCGACCTTCAGGAGGCCAAGCGCATCGATGTCGTCCTTGTCCCATTCGATGATGGTGCGGTCGTCCATCGCCGCATTTTCAATCGGGCAAAGTTCGTCCAATCGCCCGCGGGTGATGACGAAACCGCCGACATGCTGTGAAAGGTGGCGGGGAAAGCCGATGATCTCGCCGATCAGTTGCACGGCCAGTTGCACGCGGCGGTCCGCGAGGGAAAGACCTGCGTCGAGCAAGCGATCCTCGCCGGGCGCCGCGGAAGACCAGCCCCAGATTTGCCCGGAAAGTCGGGCGATCACGTCCTGGCTCAGCCCCATCACCTTGCCGACCTCGCGGATCGCGGCGCGCGAGCGGAAGTGGATCACCGTGGCGGTCAGCCCGGCACGCTCGCGGCCGTAGCGGGCATAGATCCACTGGATCACCTCCTCGCGGCGTTCGTGTTCAAAATCGACGTCGATATCCGGCGGCTCGCCGCGCTCCTTGGAGATGAAACGCTCGAAGATCAGGGTGATCGACTCGGGCGGCACCTCGGTAATGCCCAGAAGATAGCAGACCACCGAATTGGCGGCGGAGCCGCGCCCCTGACAGAGGATGCCCTTCGATCTGGCGAACTGCACGATGTCGTGGACGGTCAGGAAATAGGGGGCGTAGTCCACCTCGCGGATCAGGGTCAGTTCCTTTTCCACGCGATGCACGATCTTTGGCGGCGCACCAGAAGGGTAGCGCCAGTGAAGACCTTCGCGCGCCAGCCGTTCCAGCCGGTCCTGCGCTGGCTCGTTCTCCGATTCATCGGGATATTGATAACGCAGGTCGCCGAGGCGAAAGGCGCAACGGTCGGCAATCTCCAGCGTGCGGCGCAGCGCGGCGGGGTGGCGGTGAAACATCTTCGCCATCTCGGCGCCGGATTTCAGGCGGCGCTCGCCATTTACCAGCCGGTGTTCGCCGATGGCGTCGATGGTGCAGCCAAGGCGCATGCAGGTCAGCACATCGGCCAGGGGGCGACGGGCGGAACGGTGCATCAGCACATCGCCCACCGCGACCATCGGTTGGCTCACCTCTTGCGCCAGAATGCCAATCCGGTCGAAACGGATCTGATCACGGCCGTCATAGCGCGGGGCGGCGCCCAGGAAGCATTGCCCGGGAAAGGCGCGGCCGATGGCGCGAAGATCGCCGCGGGTGCTTTTCGGGCCGGGATCGTCCAGCGGGTCGGGCGAAAGGGCGATCAGCACCATGCCCTTGCCCCATTCGACCAGATCGGCGCGTTGCAGGTGACATTCGCCCTTGGCCGCGCGCCGCTTGCCAATCGACAGAAGCCGGGTCAGGCGCGACCAGGCGGCAAGATCGGTGGGCAGGGCCAGCCATTCCACGGCGGAGTCAGTCAGCACCAGACGCGCCCCGGCTATCAGTTTCGGCAGCGGCGCGTCCGACATGGCGGGGGCATCAGTCTGTCCGGTGAAATGCGGCACGGTCTGGCGGCTGGAATGGTCCGTCACGCGCTGCGAGCGGATGGGGGGGCCCGCCTCTGCCGCCATGGTCCGTGCCTCGTCGCGCAGACGCGCCAGTTCCTTCAGCGCGGAGAAAGCCCGCACCACGCCTGCCACCGAATTGCGGTCGGTAATGGCGATGGCACTCAGCCCCAGTTCTGCCGCCCGCGTGACCAGTTCCTCGGGATGCGAGGCGCCGGTCAGGAAGGTGAAGTTCGATGTGACGCAAAGTTCGGCATAGGGAATCATGCGAATTCCCCCTGTACGTGCCAGTTCTGCGCCCCTCCGGACGCGGGCCAGGCCGGGGTTTGCGGGGTGTGAAACAACCAGAGCCGCGGCCCTTCCCGGGTCTCGATCCGCCAGTAATCGCGCAGGCCCGACCGCCAGGCGGGATCGTCGAACCACCATTCCGGTGTGATCCGTTCCGGGCCCAGCGCGCGCAGCGTGGTGAAACGCATGCGTCGCCAGCGGAAACTCGCGGGCGGGTTGCCCGAGGCGGCGGTCACCGGCTCGGGCGGAAACAGGGAGATCGGCCGCGCCGCCCCCCCGCGATGCGGGATCGGTTCGGATGCGGTATAGGCAGCCGGGGCCAGGAGGAAGCTGCGCTCCGGGATCAAACTGGTCGCAGGCAACAGCCTCAGCACCCGGTCAAAGCCGATGCGGTTGCCGACCGAAGACAGCAGGTCGGCCAGCGCATCTTCATGCCGCATAGCAGGCCCGCCGCCGATCTGTTCCGGGGCCAGCGCCTCGGTCACCGGCGCCGTCAGCCGCAGTGCATCTATGCCGAAGCCGGAATCCACTTCGCCGACGCCCTTGGCAAAGAGCGTCGCAATCCGGGCAGGATCGCGGATCGGCCGGGCAAGGCCGATCTCGACCTGTGCCGAGTGGCGATCCACGCGGCGCAGCTCCAACCGGACCCGGCGCGCACCCATCTGATGTTGGGTGAGCTTGGCGCAGAGCCGGTCCAGCAGGCGTTCCAGCCCCGCCATGACATCGGATTGCAGCCCGATCGGTTCGGGGAGTGTCATCCGCACCCCGAAATGCGGGCCGTCCGGTTTCGCGGCCACGGGCTCGTCGCGCTGCCCAAGCGCCTGATCCAGCCGCAGAACCAGCCCTTGCCCGAAGCGGCGGGCCAGAGGCGCGCGCGGCAAATGCACCATATCGGCAATGCGTGAGAGACCCACCCGCGCCAGCGCATCGGCCGTTTCAGGATCCACTCTTAGAGCTGTCACCGGCAGGCGACCGATCCCCTCGATCAGTCGCCCATCAGGCACGATGCCGCCGCCGTGACGGGCCAGTGCATGGGCGGCGCCACGGGTTCCGGCGATGGCGCTTTCCGCATGCAGGCCCGCCCGCGTCAGTCGCGCGTGCAAGTCCTCGCGCAAATCGGCTTCGCCGCCAAACAGATGCGGCACGCCCGAGATATCGGCCATCAGCCCGTCCGCGCCATCCGTTGCAATCATGGGGGCATAGCGGCTGGCCCAGCGGCGCAAGGACGCCAGCGCCGCCGCCTCACGCGCCAGATCAGCGGGGCGTATGGCAAGATCGGGACAGATCGCGCGGGCATCGGCCAGCGCCATGCCGCGATGCAGGCCGCGGGCCGTGGCGGCGGGGTTCAGGCAATGCAGATGATCGGCATTGCCCGAGCGCAGGCTCAGGGCAAGGGGCCCTTCAACCGGGCGGTTCCGCAGGCTGATGTCGCTGGCCAGCCTCGGAAACCAGATGGACAGCAGCCGTCGCGCCATTCCAGTTCACAATCCAACTTCCGCAAGTTCCCTTTTTGTTCTTATTAAGGGTCCAGCAATGCAGAGTCGAGTCCGCAGCCGGACTTGCCACGGGGGCACAGGCCCAGCGCGTTTCGGTGGCATTGCTGCCCGCGCCTTCGCGGATCAGCATCAGGCCGGTGGTCCGCCCAGCCTCGGCCGCCAGTTGCAGGCGACGCCCGGCGGTCAGCGATAGGGGCTTTTCCGGTTCGGCGATGACGAGGCCGACGGGAGCCGAGCGCAGTGCCTCCTCGATGCACCACAGCAGATCGGTCTCGCCCTCGGCGCGGAACAGGTGCAGCCGTTCGCCGACACCTTTCGGCAATCCGCGCAGCATCGGCAGTTCCGGCACATGGGCGGGCAGGATCCAGACCAGCGGGCCGGGATGCCGCACCGCCTGAAACAGCGCAAAAGTTCGGCGACCGCGGCCTTCGGCCTCATGCACACGTCGCCCGCGCAGATCGAAAGCGTCGGTGGGGGGCAGTTCAGGGCGCAAGCTCTCAGGCGGCATCTTCCCGCACTCCCTCCGCCACGATCTGCAGCGTGCCGTCGGGCAGGGGGCGTTGCAGCGGCAAGGCCTCGGCCACCGGTGCAGTCAGCCAGCGCCGCCACTCCTCGGGCCTGGTCAGGATCACCGGCATCGCCTTGGGATGGATCTTCGCGACCTCGGCATTGGGGGGGCAGGTCAGAAAGCCGAACAGCTCTGCCGTCACCTCGCCCTCCTTCAGCTTGCGCCCCGAGGTCCATTCGGTGCGGATGCCCGCGAAGAAGGCCAGGGGGCGATGCTGGCCAAGCGCGAACCAGATCGGATGGTTGCGGGGTGTGCCCGGGCGGCTGTCGATCTCAGAAAAGCTGGTGAAGGGGACGAGGCAGCGATGCTCCACCCCGAGCAAGCGTCGCCAATGGGCCGAAGCGACATTGCGAATATTGGTGACGCCGGGATCGGTGCGCTTGCCTGCCAGAAACACCTGTGGTGTCGGCATACCCCAGCGCGCCAAGGTCAATTGCCAGCCACCCTGCGCCCCGTGCCGGATGATCGGCGCGCGATAGTCGGGGAAGATTCCGGTCATGGGTGGCAGATTGCCGGTCAGATCGACCACGTCCTCGTCATCCGCGCGCATGTCGTCAAAGACATGGCGCATGGCGTCCTGGCTCTTGGTCTGGGAGTACATATTGCACATGCGCAGGTCCGGGAATCATAAAGACAGGATGGAACACTTCCAGAACAACGGCTTTGGGGAAAGCGTGGTTCAGATTTCGGCCTGATCCAAGGTGCACAATTTTGCCCATCGCCGCACGAGACAGGTGCCGCTTTGCCGTGCCACCATTCCGGTGCAGCGAATCCCTGCCGCTATTTGAAACCGTGAACCTGTGATCCGGGCCGGGCGATACACCACGGTCGAGGCGTTCTGCGCTTCCCGTTTTGATGTCGCCCGGCTCGGGCTTCACGCGAGTTGGTTTTCCATGAAGCCGGATCAGAAATCCGTCTCGACGTAGACCCCAGCGTAGTCGTAGGCGACAGCAGAGGCCGTGGCGCCGGTGTTCAGGAACAGCCGCGGCGACAGGAACTGGGTCGCCGCGGGCAGGTCGGCCGTGATTTCCTGTTCGAAGATGGCTCCGGTGACCTCGTTCACTGCTCGGACCCAGACGGAACTGCAGTTCGGCGGGGCCGCGATGAACAGGGTCAGCACCCCGCCCGTCGCGTTGGCGAAACTCGCCCCCATGTCAGTCAGCGCCGGCGCGCCGGTGCCATCGTTGGCCACGAGTTGCCAACGGGAGTGCGTCCCGCGCTGGAAGCCGATGCCGATGCAGTTGATGGCCGCGGCCAGCGTCAGGGTGGTGGCCAGCGCGGCGGTAGAGCCGTAGAGGCCGAAGAACCCCATCCCGGTCGCCTGCAGGGTCGTCAGCGAAATCCGCGTCACGAAGGTCCAGCCGCCGAGGCCCGCCGCGTTCCCGCGCCAGCAGGCCCAACCTGCGGAACGCTGATCGGCCACCGAGTCCACCACCGCCGCCGAAGTCAGGCGCCAGCGCCGCATCGAGGCGGCCAGGTTCGTCGCGGCCAGCGTCGGGTGCGAAACGGTGCCGACCGAGGTGATCGGCATCCCTTCGGTGGTGATCGTCGTCGTGACCGAAGGTGACCACGTGGCGATCCGGTTCACCCCGAAATGCGGCTGCAAAGGGAAATCCCGTCCCGAGGGACGCATGACGTCGATTCATGGCGCCCCGGCACGGCTGCGCGCATAGACGGCGGCCTTCCCTGAGGGCGGCGGGGTCGGCGCGGCGC
Organism: Gemmobacter denitrificans; assembly: GCF_036964905.1. Taxonomy (NCBI): domain Bacteria; kingdom Pseudomonadati; phylum Pseudomonadota; class Alphaproteobacteria; order Rhodobacterales; family Paracoccaceae; genus Gemmobacter; species Gemmobacter denitrificans. The sequence continues at coordinate 102,794 of NZ_JBALHR010000011.1, read as the reverse complement.
TGAGGCCGGGCAGGACCGTCGGCTGCGGCAGCTCCAGCTGGCCGCTGGTACGGTCGATCCGGATCGCGTCGAAGAAGGCTGACCCGTCCGGACTGACCTTGAAGCTGAAATCGTCGTTGCCGAGAAGGCCGATCAGCGCGCGGGCGGAGAAACCGGTCTTGAAGGCAAAGGCGGCGTCGTTCTCGGCCGCGGCCTTGTTGACCGTCGCTTCGATCCCGGCACCTGCGTTGTTCAGAAGGACGGCGGGTGTATTGACCGACAGCCGATTGTAGCTGTCGGCCGTTGCCCCGCCGAGGCCCAAGAGCTGGGCGGTCAGGTTGGCTTGCGGCATGCCGACCTGCGTCACCGCATTGGCGAAGGTGACCGTGGGCGTGTTGACTACGGTTGTCCCGCCCGCGCCAGCCCTGGCCGAGCCGATGTTCACGACGGTGGTCGATCCGGATGCACCGCCGGTGCCGAGGTTCACGGTCTTGGTCACGCCGGTCGTCGTCGCACCAGTGCCCATGCCGTAGGTGGCCGTCGTCGTTGCCGTCCCAATCGAGGCGCTGGCCGCCGAGACAGTCACGGTCCCGGACGCCGTCAGAGTCCCCGAAAACGTCTTGTTGCCGGTGAAGGTTTGCGTTCCCGCGAGGATCGCCAGCTCCGAGGATGTGTTCGGGAGGGTAAAGCTGCGCGTCGTGCCCGCGCTGATCCCCGTCAGCGAGAAGGCCGCCTTTTTCGTCGGGTCCGCATCGTTCACCAGGCTGAACACGGCGTCCGACACGTCGCGCGGCTCGCCCACCACAGCTTGTTGTCCGCGATCCGGTAGGCGCGTCGCTGTGCCTCGGTCAGATGGCCCAGCATGATCACCGGCACCTCGGCCAGCCCCAGTTGCGCCGCGGCCAAGACGCGGCCATGACCGGCGATCAACTCGCCATCCGCGGCGATAAGGCAGGGGACGGTCCAGCCGAACTCGGCCATGCTGGCGGCAATCTTCGCCACCTGGTCGCCGTCGTGGGTCTTGGCATTGCGGACGTAGGGCCGCAGGCGGGCCAGGGGCCAGTGTTCGATCCGGCCGGGCAGGAGGGGCATGTTCATGCCGCGAGCCGCTTCGCCTTGAGGACGGCGAAGGTCTCGCCTGTTTCCGCCAGCACAGCCTCTTGGCCGCTGAGCGACTGCCAGCGCTGGATGGCCACATCGACATAAGCCGGGTTCAACTCGATGCCGAAGCAGACGCGGCCCGTGGTCTCGGCCGCGATCAGCGTGGTGCCGGATCCCATGAAGGGCTCGTAGACCGCCTGGCCGGGGCTGGAATTGTTCAGGATCGGGCGGCGCATGCATTCGACCGGCTTCTGGGTGCCGTGCACCGTGTCGGCATCCTGATCCCGGTTGGCGATCTGCCACAGCGTCGTCTGCTTGCGGTCGCCCGCCCAATGGCCTTTGCCCTTGGCGCGAACGGCATACCAGCAGGGTTCATGCTGCCAGTGGTAATCGCCGCGGCTGAGGACCAGCCGGTCCTTCGCCCAGATGATCTGCGACCGTATGGCGAAACCTGCGGCGGTCAGGCTGTCGGCCACGGTCGCGGCATGCAGCGCGCCGTGCCAGACATAGGCGACGTCGCCGGGGAACAGCGTCCATGTTTCGCGCCAGTCGGCCCGGTCGTCGTTCAGCACCTTGCCGGTGCGCTTTGTCTTGGCCGCGCCCGCGGCGTTGCGCCAGGAGGGGTCATACTCGACGCCATAGGGCGGGTCGGTGACCATCAGGAGCGGGCGCACGTCACCCAGCAGCCGCCCGACCACATCGGCCAAGGTGCTGTCACCGCAGATCAGGCGGTGCGCGCCCAGCTGCCAGAGGTCGCCCGGCACGGACACCGGCGTGACCGGCAGCTCGGGCACATCGTCTTCGCCCTCGACCGGGCCATCGGTGCCCAGCGCCTCGGGATCCCGCAGCAACGCATCGAGGTCATCGTCGCTGATGCCCAAGAGCGACAGGTCGAAATCCTCGGCAAGCAGCCCCGCGATCTCATCGCGCAGCAGCGCCTCGTCCCATTCGCCCAGTTCGGTCAGCTTGTTGTCGGCGATCCGGTACGCCCGGCGTTCAGCCTCGTCGAGATGGCTGAGCCGGATCACCGGCACTTGGGTCAGCCCGAGCATGGTCGCGGCTAGCACCCGGCCATGTCCCGCGATCAGCTCGCCGTCGTCGGCCACCATGCAGGGGACGGTCCAGCCGAACTTTGCCATGCTGGCGGCGATCTTCGCCACTTGGTCGTCGCCATGCATCTTGGCGTTGCGGGCATAGGGGCGCAGCCGGGCAATCGGCCAGGTCTCTACCTGGCTCGGCGCGAAGACGAGGTCCATGGGGCGGGGCTCGGGATGTGGGGGAGGGTAAATGAAAAGCGCCCGCGATGGGGTTCCTCCGGGCGCAATTCTTCGATGATCAAGGGGTAGGTCAATGGGGGCAGGTCTGTCAACCCGAAAAGTGAAGCGGATTCAATATCTTCCTTGAAAGACAAATGGGCAGGTCAGGGAATGCAACAAGGGCAGGCATGGCAGAGCCGAAACACGCCATAATGGAATGACGCGCGGGGCTTCAAATTGCTGGATCGAAAGGGTCGCGCCGTGCGATCAGGGACGCCTTTTCAATCCCAAGGAGGAATCGCCATGCGACCCGGTCGCACCCAGCCCCTGACTCTGACACGCCGCGCTCTCGGCACCCGGCTTGCCGGTGCTGCCGCTGCGATCGGCTTCGGGAATGGCGCTGCGGCCAGCACCATGGCGACCCCGGCGCCTGTCCTCGACGCCGATCTGCGCGATGCGGCATTGCGTGGCCTGGCACTTGCAGGTTACCGCGGCGACCCTGTTACTGCCGCCGCGGCCAATGCGGCCATCGAGCGCCTGTCCCAGACCGACCCCGAGGGCGCGCTCTTGGCACGCCTCTACCAGATGCTCGACGTGCGCCCGGCGCAATACTGGCCCGAGGACGTGCCAGAGGCGGCCGCCGCTGACCTCGCCACGCTGCACGCCGCCATCCGGGCCTGCCAGCCGGTGTCGTTCAACTATACCGACCTGTCGGGGAACGAGACTGCGCGGACGGTCCTGCCGCTGGCGCTGGTGCATCCGCCGCAGGGAGTGAAGCTGCTCGCCTGGTGCGCGGAGCGCGAGGACTTCCGCCAGTTCTTCGTCCGTGCCATCAGCGGTCTCACCCCGCGCCCCGGCAACTTCAGCGAGGATCGTCTGGCGCTGCTGGAAGGTCTTCTGGAGAAGGAAGCCGGGCGGGCCTGACGCCTTTGGCCTCTGCTGCGGCGCGGCTTGCAGCGGCGGCCCGACAAAGAGTTGCCGCGTAGCCGCGAGACGAGGTGGCTTCCGATCCGATGGCTTCCCTAAATGTGGATTCCCTGGCTTCCCGCCGGGAATCCACACCGGCCAGATCGTGATTCCGCAAGTTGCTGATCTGACGCATGAATTCCGGCATCAGGTCGCAAGGTGGCTTCCGCCTGGCTTCCCCGGTGAAAATGCCTCGCGCTAGCGAACCGCCGCGCTGCGCCCCCCCGCATACGTTCAGCGCCGGGGAGGAACCAGACGAGGGGGCTGCCTCCAGCTGCACTTGAAAAGAAAGTGCAGCGACGACCGGTCCCCGACGAGCGAAAGGCCAATAGTGCCCATGTCGCCTGTTTTGCCCAAGTATGGCAGGGAGGGACTTCAAACCGCTGAGCGGATTCAGCATTCTCGTGTGCAACGGATCGGACTCGAGAAATTGTGACATGTTGAAGCCCTTTGATGACAGCGGTCGTGAACTGGATGCGCTTTACTCCGTTGAACCTCGACCGGATGGTTTCGATCTGATCCTCGAATCCCGAGGCGGATCGGACCACGGCCCGAACGCCGCCAGAAACAGTGCGTATATTCCAGCAATGGAGTTGCACCTTTCCCGGATGGGAGCACTCGGCATGGTTCTGCAGGAACTTCATGTGGCCAGCCGCGTTGCTATGAAGCTGGCGGAAGATGATCGTAGGGTCAGCCTCGACAGATTTCCGCTGCCTTTGCCCCTGCGGACAATATCCGATGTTCAAGAGTTACGGCATTCGATCGGGCGTGCGTCGGCGGCCTTCAACCGGACGGATGGCAGTGACCGCGGCAACCGGACAAAGCGCATGCGGCTACGAATGGAGTGGTCCGAGGCACCGGGAATGACTGCTGATGCCATCGAACGCATACTCGCCCGTCCGATACGTCCCGTCGTTCGCACGCCGAACGAAGCACCCACCGGCGATCCGGACGAACTACAGAAGCGGGTCGAAAAAGCGACGGCTCTCATTCGCGCTGCCGGCAAGCATGGAGATGTGCCGCCTCCGGCAGGACAGACAGTACCGCAAAGAGCTAGCGGTACATCATCGCGATTTGTCCGCGATCCGAACGTCATCGCGTGGGTGCTGAACGAGGCGGCAGGACACTGCGAGGTTTGCGGCGATGCCGCTCCATTCTTGCGTGCCAGTGGGGAGCCCTATCTCGAAGTGCATCATGTCCGCCCTTTGGGAGAAGGCGGTCCGGACACTACGGACAATGCAGCCGCCTGCTGTCCAAACTGTCACCGACAGCTCCACCTTGACCCGATACGAGACGCCATCCGGGAAACCTTGATTGCGTCTGTGGGACGACTCAAAGACTTTCCAATCGTCGTCGTGCAGGGAACGGCTCTGCTGATTGGCCATGAGGAATAGACCGGTCTTCAATGTTCGCCTTCCATCAGTGTCAGCTTGGTTGGAAGGGTGGCCTGCTGCGGGTGTCGGTGGGCTGGGACGGTTCTCATGCGCGGCCTTCTGTCGTGTTGCTTTGGGCTTGGTCAGGCCCTCGTTCGGCACAAACTTCAGGACACATCGCCACGGGGAAACAGCATTGCGTCGGCTTGACCTCCGCGCGTAGGCTACTGTGGTGCGTGGCGGGAGAACCCCCGCCTTTTCTGTGCCTTGCGCTTCGGAGCCCCGTTTGAACCAGCTTGTCGAATTCAACCAAGATCTTGTTGCCGAGCTGCGGGAAGAGTGTGCGGAAACTGACCTGCCACTCGAGGACGTCGCATTCGAACGGCTCTGCGAAACTCTGGAAGCCGAAGGCGAGATCGAGACGTCCGACAGATGTGCTTATCGAGGGGCTGCATCCGGAAAGTCCCTTCGGATCGATGGCCATGGGGGTGACCGTAGGGAAACCGATGGCATCCTCAGCGTCATTGTCTGCGAAGTCTTCGAAGACGAACAGCCCCCGACCTTGAACGCAGCCGGCGCCAAAAAGCTCTTTGGCCACTTGATCAATTTCGTCGCAGCCGCACGTCGGCGGGAGTTTCGGGACCAACTGCACATCGAGTCACCCGAATTCGGCGTTGCTACGATGATCGCCGAGTCGTGGTCATCCGTGACCAAGGTCAAATTGATCCTTGTCACGAACGCGATCTACAGCGCCCGGACAGATGCCGTCGTTGCTGGAAGCATTTCCGACATCCCCGTGACCTATAACATCTGGGATTTGACCCGTCTGCACAGGGTCGAAACCACGGGCTCCAAGGAAAAGATCGTCGTCAAGTTTGCCGAGGACTTCGGCGGAGGCCTTCCAGCCCTTCGAGCTTCGGGTCCGGAGTCAGAACTGCCATCCTATCTGGCTGTCATCCGTGGCAAACAGCTGGCTGACATTTATGATAAGTGGGGCGCGCGACTGCTGGAGTCGAACATCCGCAGTTTCATTCAGGCGCGCCGCAAGTCGGTCAACGAAGGGACCCTCACAGCACCAACTCGTAGTGCGTGTTGCGCCCGCCGCCTTCGCCCTTCCGGAGCAGACCGAGGTCCAGTAGAGCCCCGATGTCACGGTTCGCCGTGTCCTGCGAGCACTTGGCGATCACCGCCCACTTCGACGAGGTCATCTTGCCTTCGAACCCATCGAGCAGGCGATTCAGCACCTTGATTTGGCGCTCGTTCAGCGCCAGCCCTGCAGTGCGTTCCCAGAACTGCCCCTTGGCGACGACCGCCGCCAAGACACCATCTGCGCCGTGGATGGCACGGCCGAGGCAGTCGAGGAACCACAGGATCCAAGCCGTGACGTCCGTGCCGCCCTTCTGGGTGCGCTCAAGCTGGTCGTAGTACGCGTTTCGCTCGGTCCTGATCTGCGCGGACATGCTGTAGAACCGCTGCGAGCTCCCCTCCGACCGGGCAAGCGCCAGGTCAGCGATGGCGCGGGCGATGCGCCCGTTGCCGTCCTCGAAGGGGTGGATCGTCACAAACCACAGATGCGCCAGTGCCGCCTTGATCACAGGGTCGGTGGCCAAGGGCGCGTTGAACCATGTGAGGAAGGCTTCCATCTCCGCCGCGATCCGCGGTGCGGGCGGGGCCGAGTAGTGAACCTTCTCCCGGCCATAGGGCCCTGACACCACCTGCATCGGGCCGGTGCTGTCATCGCGCCAGTCCCCGACGATGATCTTCGTCATGCCGCTGCGGCCGGTGGGGAACAACGCCGCATGCCATCCGAAAAGGCGCTCGGCGGTGAGCGGGGCCTGAAAGTTCCGCGTTGTGTCCAGCATCACCTCGACGATGCCTTCCACATTGCGATCGGTTGGAGGCAGGGCGCCAATGTCGATGCCGAGCCGTCGGGCGAGGGATGACCGCACCTGTGTGGCGTCCAGAAGCTCGCCCTCGATCTCGCTTGTCTTGACAACGTCCTGCGTCAGCGTCTGCAGAACCGCCTCTTCGCGCAGACTGAAGCCCAGCGCCTCCATACGGCCGATCAATCGCCCTTGCTCGTGACGGACGGCAGCCAGGAGCGCGGCAATGCTGCCATCCTGCCAGGTCAGCCGTGGCCAGTCGTCTTGCTCCCAGATGTACACCACATTCTCCGCATAACGTGCGGCGATTGTTGTCCGAATTCTCCGCAAGCGCAAGTAAAAACACCGCAAGATATGCGGAGAATGATAGGCCTATTCTCCGCATTTCCGCTATGCCCTGACCAGTTGGTGCACTTAAGGCTGTGATGATCCCTCGGACTTTGGGTCATCCTGTCCGAGGTTTTGTAACACAAGAAGCCGTTCCGGACAGCTTGGACATCTGTGCCGCGGCTTCTCCGACAGTCGCTCGGCCTTGGTCAGAATGGTGATCAACACCGCATCGGAATGCTGCGCGAGCCGGATCAGATGCTCCCCGCTCGGCCCGCGTTCGCCGGACAGCCAATACTTGGCCGTCCGCTCACTCGCTCCGGTCCAGCGCATCACCGTCTTGATGGCCTGATGCGTCGGTCCCAGTTCGCGGCGCAGGGCATCGGCAATGGCCTTGCGATAGGCGGTCTGATCGGCGTCCAGGTGCACAGTTGTGCCCATTTTCGGCACAGATGTGCCCATCTTGATCCGCATCGCGGCGTCCTCCTCCGGTAAACCTGTGGAGAAGACAACACAGCGGCAGATTCCATTTTGCGCCCCAGCCAATACCCCGGGTCCGACCAGACGGAGACGCCTGCATGAACTGATCGGGAGACGGGCATGGCAGGCAGAGAGCTGCCCTCAAGCAACGATCCGGCGAACTCCCCGCCACGGCGCCGTGCGGCTGAATATGTGCGCATGTCGACGGACCATCAGAAATACTCGACCGAAAACCAGTCGGACGCGATCCGCAAGTATGCGGAGGAACGCGGCTTTGAATTGGTCCGTTCCTATGCTGACGCGGGCAAGAGTGGGCTCAGGATCGAGGGTCGCGAGGCGCTGCAGCAGCTGATCCAGGATGTACAAGACGGCACCGCGGATTTCGAGGTGATCCTTGTCTATGACGTCAGCCGATGGGGCCGGTTTCAGGATGCCGATGAATCCGCCTATTACGAATACATCTGCCGTCGCGCCAACAAGCAGGTCGAGTATTGCGCCGAGCAATTCGAAAATGATGGCGGCCCTGTCGCCACGATCGTCAAGAGCGTCAAGCGCGCGATGGCCGGGGAATACAGCCGGGAACTTTCCAACAAGGTCTTCATCGGACAGTGCCGCCTGATCGAACACGGCTTCCGGCAGGGCGGTGCGGCGGGTTTTGGCCTTCGCCGGGTCTTGCTTGATGAACGCGGTGAGGTGAAGGCCGAGCTGAAGCGTGGTGAGCACAAGAGCTTGCAGACAGACCGGGTGATCCTGATGCCCGGGCCTGAGACCGAGGTAAGAACCGTTCGCTGGATATACAGCCGGTTCCTCAAGCACGGCCGTTCGGAAAGCGAAATCGCTGCAGAACTGAATGAGCGCGGGATACTGACCGATCTCGACCGGGCCTGGACCCGCGCCACCGTCCATCAGATCCTGACCAACGAGAAATACATCGGAAATAACGTCTACAACCGGCGCTCCTTCAAACTGAAGCAGAAGCGGGTCGCGAATGGCCCGGAGATGTGGATCCGGTCGGAAGGGGCGTTCGATGCCATCGTCGTGCCGAAACAGTTTCAAAAGGTGCAGGCGATCATTGCCGCCCGCAACCGCCGGTTCTCGGACGACGAGATGTTGGATCGGCTGACCCGGCTCTTCCAGCGCCGCGGCTACATATCCGGTCTGGTGATCGACGAGGCCGACGGAATGCCGTCCAGCGGCGCCTATGCCCATCGGTTCGGCAGCCTGATCCGGGCCTATTCCCTTGTCGGCTTCACACCGGACCGGGACTACCACTACATCGAAGTGAACCGCTTGCTGCGGCTGTTCCACGGCGACGAGGTGGAGCGTGTGATCCGCGAGATCACCCGACTCGGCGGCACCGTGACGCGCAATCCGGCGACTGACCTGTTGACGATCAATGGCGAATTCACCGTTTCCGTCGCTGTCGCCCGCTGTCGCGAAACCTCCTCCGGCGGCCTGCGCTGGAAAATCCGTTTCGACACCGGCCTCGTGCCCGACATCACCATCGCCATCCGGATGGACCGAACGAACACCGCCGCGCTCGACTATTACCTGCTGCCCCAATTCGAGATGCGAACAAAAACCCTGGGGCTTGCCGAGGAGAATGGCCTGATGCTGGACGCTTTCCGATTTGAAACGCTGGATTTCTTCTTCGACATGGCCCGCCGCGTACCGGTTGCCGAGGTGGCACCATGGTGAGCGAAGTCGAGATACGGGACGAAGTACAGATCATCCCGATTTCCGCCATCACGGTGGAGAACCCGCGCGAACGCTCGGAAAAGACCTTTCGTGCGCTCGTGGACAGTATCGGCAAGGTCGGGCTGAAAAAGCCGATCACCGTCGCCCGGGTTGATGGTGAGGCAGGGGACGCCTGGCGCCTTGTCTGCGGTCAGGGTCGGATGGAGGCTTATGTCGCTCTTGGGGAAACCCACATCCCGGCCATCGTCGTGGATGCGAGCGAAGCCGAGCGCCTTCTGCGCAGCGTGATCGAGAACATCGCCAGACGTCAGCAGCGGCCGCTCGAGCTGTTGCAGGACATCGCCATCTTGCGCGACCGGGGATATACGGACCATCAGATCGCCGACAAGACGGGGCTTTCCCTCGCCTATGTCCATGAAATCGGTGAGTTGATCGCCAACGGTGAAGAACGCCTGCTGATCGCGGTCGAGACCGGGCAGATGCCGCTCAGCGTCGCGCTCTACATCACGCGTGCCGAGGAGAAGGACGTGCAGAAGGCACTGGAGGCTGCTTATGCCTCGGGTGAACTGCGCGGAAAGAAATTGCTGGAGGCGCGGCGGCTGGTTGAGTTGCGCCAGCGCCACGGCAAGCAGCGAGGTGGTGCGCGCAACAAACAGCCACGCGCGCGAATGACATCTGCCGCGCTGGTCAAAGCCTATCGCGCCGAGGCCGAGCGTCAGCAGGACATGGTCCGCAGGGCGCAGTCGACGCGCAGCAGCCTGCTGTTTCTCGATGCGGCATTTCAGTCTCTGTTGAAGGACGAGAACTTTCTGACGCTGCTCCGTGCCGAGGGCCTCGACAGCTTGCCGCGCATCATCATCGACGGGTTGCGGGAACCAAGAGCATGACACAGACAGGAAAAATGCCTCCGCCGAAGAGCCCGGGATTCGAGGCGAACCTGCGCACGATCCCGATTGATGCGATCCTTCCGGTCAAGCAGTTGCCAGTCACCGTGCCCAAGAGTCAGAAATATGGGCAGATCGCCGCGTCGATCCGCGAGGTCGGCCTGATCGAACCACCGGTGGTCGCCCGCGCGGCTGGGCAGGACGGATCCTTCATCCTTCTGGATGGCCATGTTCGTCTGCATGTTCTGAAGGAAATGGGCGAGACGACCGTCACCTGCCTGGTGGCGACCGATGACGAATCCTTCACCTACAACAAGCGCATCAGCCGCCTCGCCACGATCCAGGAGCACAAGATGATCCTGCGCGCGGTCGAACGCGGCGTATCGGAGGCCCGCATCGCGGCAGCCTTGAATGTGAATATCGCTGTGATCCGGCAGAAGCGGACCTTGCTGAACGGCATCTGCCCCGAGGCGGCCGAACTGCTGAAGGCCCGGCACTGCCCGATAAACAGCTTCCGGTCCCTGCGAAAGATGAAGCCCCTGCGTCAGATTCAGGCGGCGGAACTGATGATCGCGGCTAACAATTACACGGTGCCCTATGTCGAGGCGATCCTTGCAGCATCTGACGCCGCTGACCTGGTAGACCCGGCTGCAAAGAAGCCACCTGCAGGCGTGACACCCGAACAGGCCGAGCGGATGAAGGCCGAGATGGCCAACCTGCAAAAGAACATAAAGCTGATCGAAGGCACCCTCGGACCCGATCACCTTCGGCTGGTGGTGGCCGGTCGCTATGTCGAGCGGCTTTTGCAGAATGACCGTCTCGCCCGCTACCTCGACAAGAACCACAGTGAAATCCTCGGCGAGTTTCGCCAGATCGTGGCGGGCCTCGCGCAGCCTGCGTCCACGACGGAAGCGAGGAGGATCGAGACCGAGTAGTTCGGCAACTTTCCTTCTTTCGACGATGGGGACCATGAGCAGGGGGCGGACATCACCGAGCAGCCGCCCGACCACATCGGCCGCAGTGCTGTCGCCGCAGATCAAACGATGCGCGCCCAGCTGCCAGAGGTCGCCCGGCACCGACACTGGCGTGACCGGAAGTTCGGGCACATCGTCCTCGCCCTCGACCGGACCATCGTCGCCCAGCGCGTCGGGATCCCGCAGCAGCGCGTCAAGCTCATCGTCGCTGATGCCGAGCAGCGTCAGGTCGAAATTCTCGGCCAGCAGCCCCGCAATCTCGTCGCGCAGCAGGGCTTCGTCCCATTCGCCGAGCTCCGTCAGCTTGTTGTCGGCGATCCGGTAGGCTCGGCGTTCGGCCTCGTCGAGATGGCTGAGCCGGATCACCGGCACCTCGGTCAGCCCGAGCATGGTGGCCGCCAGCACCCGACCATGGCCCGCGATCAGCTCGCCGTCGTCGGCCAACATGCAGGGAACGGTCCAGCCGAACTTGGCCATGCTGGCAGCGATCTTCGCCACCTGGTCGTCGCCATGTATCTTGGCATTGCGGGCATAGGGGGCAGCCGGGCAATCGGCCAAGTTTCGATCTGGCTCGGCGCGAAGACGAGGTCCATGGGGCGGGGCTCGAGATGTGGGGGAGGGGAAATGAAAAGCGCCCGCGAGGGGGTTCTTCCGGGCGCAATTCTTCGATGATCAAGGGGTAGGTCAATGGGGGCAGGTCTGTCAACCCGAAAAGTGAAGCGGATTCAACGGCTTCTAACGAATTAGCTTCCAGGGGTGGCTTCCGGCTACCTGGCTTCCCCGGTGAAAATGCCTCACGCTAGCGAACCGCCGCGCTGCGCCCCCCCGCATACGTTCAGGGCCGGGGAGGAACCAGAGGAGGGGGGGGCATCACCTTCTGAGCGGTCGGCAAGGTCAAGCCCTTACTCGGAGAGCGGTAGCGCGTTGAGGTCGGATCGGATTTGCCGCCATCCCGGCATGTTGCGATCGAGGGTGTTCAAGAAGAGCTCATCGTGTCGCGGTGAAACGAAATGAGCCATCTCATGCAGGATGACGTAGTCGAGGGCGGCCAGAGGCTTCTTCGCCAGGTCGAGGTTTAGCCACACCAGCCCCCTTTCGGGGTTGCAGCTGCCCCACTTTGTCTTCATCAACCTGATGCCCCACCGCGGTATCGGTACGCTTAGCCGATCCGACCACTTGGCGATGCGGGGAACGGCCTTTTCCCGCAGCTGCGATCTGTACCACGTCGCCATCCAGCGTGCCTTCTGGTCGGACGTTGAGCCTGCTGGCACCAACATCGTTAGGCGATCCGAAGCGTCTGGGCGGATTGCACAGCGGTTCTTATCGTTCGGCTGGACTAGAAGCCTTAGCGGCTTTCCAAAGACAAAATGGGTCTCGCCGGAGACATACTGGCGTTCAGGTTGTCGCGCCTGACCTACGAACTCGCGCTGCTTTTTCTTGATCCAGCCGAGACGGGTCACGACGGCCACCCGGACTGCGTCTTCGCTGATGGCCGGAGGGGCAGCGACACGCACTCGACCGGCGGGAGGATAGACCCCGATATGCAGGTTCTTGATCGGTTTGCGGACCAGTTCCACCGACAGCCCGGCGATCTCGATCAGTTCAGTATTCATCATGCGACCGGATGATCTCGATGATGTTGTCCACGGCATCCTCTGTGTCGAGGATCTCCAGCAGCTTTCGCCGCAGCATTCGCTCCTTCATCTTGTTGCCGCGCCATCCCGTCTGCGCTGTGCTCCGGATCGCCTCATCGACCGCCATGGTCATGGCTTCATCCTGACCGAGATTGTCGAAGAGCGCCTTGCGCCCCGGCGTGGTCATGGACTGCGGGTATTCGCTGCCGTGCCCCGCCTTTACCGCCCTGACCAGTTCCGCGATCTTTTCCAAGTATTCCGCGTAGGCGATAGCGTCGTCCTTCCGCTTCTTGACGAGATCGGTCAGCAGCTCTGACATTCGTTCGTAGAACTTCGGGTTCACCGGCGTTTCGTCGATGATCAGCCTGCGCACGTTGTTCTCGATGGCTTCGGCCACGTTCTCGCGCTTCTTCTTCAGGGAACTCGGCAACTCCCCCTCGACTGCCGCCCCCTTGCTCGCCACCAGATCGATCAGGCTGATGTCGTCCAGATGCGAAATCACCTCGGATTCTTCGGCCTTGATGTAGGTGTCTATCAGGTGCCGCATCGCAGGTTCGAACTGTTTCATGTCCACGGCATCGCCGCTGTGCAGGCGCACGGCATCACGCAGAGAAATCGCCCGTTCCACCTCGTTGCGGTACTGCGCTAGCTGCAGGTCATCGAACCCCGAGGCTGCGGGATCATCCGCTACCGATGCGAATGCACGGGCATAAGCCCCGGCCAGCTTGTAGAGAGCCTGACGCCGCCGCGCCTTTTCATCGGCCTGCGGATCGGTCTCCCACCCTCCGGGACTGGAGAAATAGGCAAGCACCTGGTCGTCGCCCTTGGGCTGCTCCACGGGGTCCAGTAGCCCGAACCACGCATCGCGCGCGGTCATCAGATCCTCGCCCGCCTTTTCGGCCCGCGAAGAAATCAGCCCTTCGACATCGGCCGCCTCGAAGGCGTCGAAGGCGCCCGAGGTGTAATCCTCGACGGCCGTCTCGATGTTCTTGAACAGGTCCTTGTAGTCGACGACATAGCCGTAATCCTTGTCGTCCCCGTCCAGGCGGTTCACACGGCAGATCGCCTGGAACAGGCCATGGTCGCGCATCTGCTTGTCGATGTAGATGTAGGTCGCCGTCGGCGCATCGAAGCCTGTCAGCAGGCGGCTGACGACGATCAGCAGCTTCATCTGCGCCGGTTCCTTGCGGAACTTCCGCAGGGCTTCGGCCTCATAGGCCTCTTCATCCGTGCCCAGATCGGTCATCAACCGGTCATAGACGCGATAGACGTATTGCTTTTCCGTCTCGCCCATCCCGGCCTCTTCGCCGGTCAGTTCCGAGGCGTTCCGCGTGTAGGACGTGACGATGGTGCATTTCCCGGCAAGGTCTGAGCCGGAATTGCGGAAGATTTCGAACAGCCTGCACGCCTCGGGGATTGAGCCCGCCACCAGCATGGCATTGCCACGGCCCGCCTTGAGCCGCGGCTTCAGCTCCATGTCCATGATGATGTCGTTGGCGATCTGTTCCAGGCGATCCTTCGAGGACAGCACGCGCTGCAGCGTGCCCCATCGCTGTTTCAGGGTCGCCTTGGCCACCGGGGTCAGGCCCTTGGTCTTGGCCTCGAACCATTCGTCGATCTTCTTGGGCGAGGCCACACGTTGGTCGATATCGCGCGCCTCATACCGCAGGTCCAGCACGACGCCATCCTCGACCGCCTCGTTGAAGCGGTAGGGTGTGCCGATATAGGGGCCGAAAACCTCGAGCGAGGTCTGCTTGTCCGACCGCAGAAGCGGCGTGCCAGTGAAGCCGAAGAACACCGAACCCGGCAGGATCGACCGCATCGCGCGGGCCAGCTTGCCCGATTGGGTCCGGTGCGCCTCGTCGATGAAGACGAAAAACTCGCCCACCGGTGCGCCGATCTGGCCGCGCTGGATGTCGGCGATCATGGCGCCCAACTCGTCCTCTTCCCGCCGCCCGAACTTGTGAACGAGCGAGGACACCACGCGGTCCTTCGGGTCGGCCAGTGCCGCCAGCAGGTCGGCGCCGGATTTCGCGCGGCGCACCTTGTCGCCGGTATTGCCGAAGACCGCCTCGATCTGGTCGTCCAGTTCCTTGCGATCCGTCACAACGAGGATCCGCGCATCGGGGCGGGCCTCGCGGATCCAGCGGGCCAGCATCACCATGATCAGGCTTTTCCCCGAGCCTTGGGTCTGCCAGATGATCCCGCCCTTTCTTGCCGCCACCGCCTCTTGCGCGGCTTTCACGGCGAAATACTGGTTGGGGCGGGCGACTTTCTTGATGCCTGCGTCGAACAGGATGAAATCGTTGATCAGCTCCAAGAACCGCGCGGGGGTCAGCATCTGCGCCATATCGCGGTCGAGCGGGTTGGTGATCGTGCTCTCTTCCTTCCAGGCCAGCCAATAGGGCTGTGGCGTCTGGATCGCGGCATAGCGCAGGCCCTGCATGTCGTTGCCTGCAAAGGTGATCTGCACCGTGGTGAAGAAATGCCGGATGAACTCGGGGCGCTGGTTGTCCAGTGTCTGGCGGATGCCCTCGCCCAGATCGACGGTGGATTTCTTCAGCTCCACCACGCCCAGCGCGATGCCGTTCACATACATCACCAGATCGGGGCGCTTGTTATAGGCCTTGGGGTTTTTGGCGGTGACGGCCACCTCTTCGGCGACGCCAAGATCATTGGCGGCGGGGTTGTCCCAATCGACAAAGCGCACGGTGATCGGTGCCTCGCCCGGGCCGGGGGTGACCTGCACGCCATAGCGCAGCATGTCATAGGTGGCGCGGTTCGCCTCATACAGCTTCAGCCCGTCCATCCGGGCGGCGCGTTGCAACTCGGCGATGGCCTTGGTCGCCACCTCGGGATCATGGCCACGGGACAAGAGCCAGGGGCGCAACAGGGAGGGTTCGATATTGGCGTTGCCCTCGCGCTTCTGCCAGTCGCCGAGGTAACGCCAGCCGAGGCCGCCGACCGTGCCAGAGGTATCGCCGCACAGCTGCGCGATCATGCGGTTCTGTGTTGCGCGTTCCGGATCGCCGATGGCCATGGAAATACCCCCTGAAATACTCGTGCCCCAGTCAGACCAGCCTGACCCGCCCTGTCAAAAGATTCTGCATCATCCCCTCCTTCACTGCCCGCGCCTTGACGAGGCGGGACTCGAGGGTCTGAATTTCAGCGTCCATGTCTGAGAGGACGGCGGCGATTGCTTGCTGTTCGTCGAATGAAGGCGGGCATCGAAATTCGAACCCGGTGAAGGTCGGCCGCCTGAGCGAGTCCACCGTAGCTTTGACGGTGTTGATCATTGCATGAGCCCCGAAAAACTGCCGCAGCACGAAATAGACGAACCTGCCACTTGTCCTCTCCGAGAAGGCTGAAATGCAGTAAACCCTCTGGTGAACGTCGAACCTGCCGTTGATGTAGTGAAAAATCTCCCCAATCCTCCCTTCGCCGGGAACCAAGATGGCTTCGCAATCATATGAGAAGCTTCGGATTCGTTCGACGGTATCAGAGCGCACGAAGAACGGATATTCGCCCATCGGGTCCTTATCTTGGTTGTTCCGTCCGCCCGTCGCTACACGCGCAACTTCTCCCAGCCGCTTCACCTCCCACTCCCCCGAGAACCCCGGGAGGCGGCGGCGGGCGGTGAGGAGGTCTTGCATCGCGCCCTGCTTGATCAGGCGCTTCTTGGCGATAGCCCGCTCCAACCCCGCCACCACCCCATCCGCATCCGACAACGCGGCGGCGATGGCCTGTTGTTCGGGGAGAGGGGGAAGGGGAATTTCATAGGTTTTGAAATACGGCAGTCCAATTGTCTGAATCGTGCTGCCAACAGCAATTCTTTCGAATTCTGGCTTTCGATGCTGCAACAAAAAATACAGGAACATATTGTTCAGTAGAGGGCCGCACGTCCATGCAATAAAGTGCTGGCTGACTGCCATGTCCGTTGCCATGATCGTGCTCTTTCCGACCCCAGCATCTCTGCTCAAGACCACGGTTCCACGTGGGTGCAGTCGCGCTGAGGAGTTCGCAAGGCCGAGGGCAGAGATGTTAACCGAAGTTTCGTGGATGGCTGGTCGGTCGAGAGATTGGCTGTCCTGGAGCGAGATCCAAGGAATGCCTCCATTCCAATATGCGGGCAAACCTTTCTTGGGGGTATGGCCGCTTCCTCTACGTGCGACGCTGTCGAGGAGCACACTGGGCCAATCGCTAACTTGCGACATCATCCCGCCACCCCCATCGCCGCCAGATGCCCGGCCACCCGCGCCTCCAGCCCGGCCAGATCCTGCATGATCTGCGGCAGGGTCTGGCCATAGCGTTCGGTCAGCACCCGCACGCGGGCGGTGAGCGTCTCCGTCCGCGCCTCGACCTCGGCCCCGATGGCCGCCGTGATGTCGGCCAGCCATTTGTCCTGTACCACAAGGGTCTGGATTTCGCCCATCGTCAGGGTGGGGTATTTCTTCAGCACGGCTTCGGTCAACCGCGCCTCGGCCTCTTTCGCCGCGCGTTTCGCTTCGGCCTCCCCTTCGAACAGCGCGGCTGCCTGTTTCAGCAGGGCCTTTTCGTCTGGCTCCAGGCCCCTGTCCTTCAGCCGCGCCTTCACCCCGCCCGCCGTCAGCTTGGCCCCATCAGCCATCAGTTCCTCGAGCAGCCCGCCCTCAGCCCCGTGTTCTTCGGCCAGCTCCTCGATCTCGCGCCCCAGTTCCTCGGCCTTTGCACTGGCCTGATCCAACGCCGCCTTCAGGTCGGCGAAGAAGCGCGCGGTGATCAGGGCGGGCGGGATCACGTCGGTGACAAGGCGGACCTTGTTCACCGTCAGGTCGCCCTCTTCCAGCCATTTCACCTTGCCGTCGTCGCTGGTTTCCTTGCGTGCCTCGCGCAGATCACGCGCCGCCAGCCAGCCGCCGCCAGCGATGATGAACACATCGTCCTGCATGGTGGCGGCCCAATAGGACATAAGCCGCTGATAGGCCTCATACTTGTCGACAAGGGGCGCGGCGTCGAAGCGGGTCAGCATATCCTCGGCAATGGTATTGATCAGCTCGCGCGGGTGGTCACCCTGCTTGATGCCCATCAGGAGGGGGGTGTTGGCGGTGATCCAGCCGTCCAGGATGCCGGTGACCTGCGTGCGGAAGGCCGCGAAATCCGTGTGGTTGCGGATGGTCGCGCGGACCTGGTCGGGGGCGACCAGCGGATCGGCATAGCCTGGGCGCGGGTTCGGTCCGAAGAGCGTGGCGCGCAGCGTGGGCATGACGGCCCAGAACTCGCCCAGCGCGTCAATATCCCGCTCCGGCACGCCGCCATGCAGGTGGGCGGTGATGTCCTGCAGATCCTCGGGGTCGGAGCCGTCTATGTAGCGGGGGATGTTGAGGTTGTAGTCGTTGCGGGCGATCTCGTCGAAGGGGACGAGGCGGGAATAGCCGGAGATGGTCTGCTGGCGGGTGAAAGCGTCGATGATCTTGTGGATGTCGCGCTCGCGCAGGCGGTTCTTGTTGCCGTCCTTGATGAAGCCCCTCGAGGCGTCGATCATGAAGACGGGGCGGTTGGCGGTGGCTTGCGCCTTGTCGAGCACGATGATCGAGGCGGGGATGCCGGTGCCGTAGAACAGGTTGGCGGGCAGGCCGATGACGCCCTTGATGTAGCCGCGTTTCAGGATCTTCTCGCGCAGCCTGGCCTCGGCGTTGCCGCGGAACAGGACACCGTGCGGCAGGATGACCGCGCCCGAGCCGGTGGCCTTCATCGAGGCGAGGATGTGCAGAAGGAAGGCGAAATCGCCGTTCTTGGCGGGCGGTTCGCCATCGTCGAAGCGGCCGTATTTGGTTTCGCTGGTCAGCCCCGCCGCCCAGGCCTTGGCAGAAAAGGGCGGATTGGCGACGACGAAATCGAAGGTCTGCAGGGTGTGGGCGTCGGCCAGGAAGTGCGGTTCGGCGATGACATCGCCCTGCGCGATCTCGGCCGTGGCGCGGTTGTGCATGATCATGTTCATGCGGGCGAGGCCGCGAGTGGCGATGTCCATCTCCTGCCCGAAGATGGTGATCGGCACGCGGGCGGTCTCGGCGGCCTTGAGGAGCAGCGAGCCCGAGCCGCAGGTCGGGTCGTAGACGGTTTGCTTCGGGCTGGTCGCGCGACTGACGCCCGCCACGGCTGCAACGACACGCGAGACCTCGGCCGGGGTATAGAACTGGCCCTTGGACTTGCCAGCCTCGGTCGCGAAGTTGCGCATCAGGTATTCGTAGGCGTCGCCGAGGATGTCGTCGCCATCGGCCCGGTTTTTCGAGAAGTTCAGCTCTTCGCGGCTGAAGATGTTGATCAGCGCGGTCAGCGTGTTGATCATCTTCTGGCCGCGTCCGAACTTCTCTGCGTCGTTGAAGAAGGCCCGGTCGATCACGCCGCTGAGGTCGTTCTCCTCGGCGATGCGGGCGATGATCGTGTCCATCCCCTCGCCGATGTTCTTGGACCCGCGCAGGGCCTTCATGTCGGCGAAGGACGCGCCGGGTGGTACCTCGATCAGCGCGTCGGGCTGGCCCGCGCGGTCGGAGACGTATTTCACGAAGAGGAGGGTGAGGATGTAATCTTTGTAGAGCGAGGCATCCATGCCGCCGCGAAGCTGGTCGCAGCTTTCCCAAAGGGATCGGTAAATGTCGCTCTTCTTGATGGCCATGGATCGCTCCCGCTCGAATTCTTTCTTGTTTCCCGATTGATACGGGTTCTCCCGCGATAATGACAGCCGAAGGCTAAACCGGAACAGCATTATGTTTGCGTCAGAAGCCGACTGAATTGGAAGGGCAAAGATACCCGTTCGCTGATCAGGGCTTCGACAACGGCGACTGCTGGACGTGCAGCCACGGTTTCACCCGCGGCATCGACGCCGTCACTTCGACCTCCCGCAGCATTCCACCGGCGATCACCCCCTCGCGGACCCAGCCCAGCGCCTGCCACCAGTCGTCATAGCCGCGCCGAGCGGCCTCGATCTGCTGCGGGTGGGGAGAGAAGGTGACCGGGCAGGCGAGGATGTCGATGGATTTCCATGTGGCTCGCGCGCCCGGGCCGCGCACGCGGATGGCTGAGACGATACAGGCGGGCTAAGCTTTGGGCCTATCAGCCGTCGGCCCCGATATGCTATGGCGCAGCGATTGTCGCGAGATCATCTCGCAATGGAACAGACGGATTTCGGGGGGGAGGTCGGGCTGATCGATGGTGGCCACCACCAGATCAATGGCCGCATCAATGATCTGTGCTACGGGCTGGCGGATCGTGGTCAGGCCGATGATCTGCCAGCGCGCCATTTCCATGTCATTCAGCCCGATAAGCCCGATATCGCCTGGCACTGATAGCCCCGCTTCCTGGATCGCGCTCAGGGCTCCGACTGCCAGCAGGTCATCGCCGCAGAAATAGGCATCCGCCGGACCGTGCATCAGCAGACGGGCCATTTCGGCACGCCCCGCATCATAGGTGTAGGCGCTGGCATAGCTGGTGGTGACGGTGATCGCGGTGTGGGCGCGCAGCGCATCCAGAAAGCCGGTCGCGCGGTCCTGGGTCGAAGTTGCGCTTTCGGGCCCGCCCAGAAAACCGAGGCGGGTGTAGCCCCGCGCGACCAGCGTCTCGGCGGCCATCCGGCCACAGGCGATATTGTCGATCCCCGTGACATGCACCTTGGGGGCCTGTGTCGCACGGCCGAAGGCATGAACAACAGGGATGCCAGCATCGCGGAATGAGGCCGCAAAGCTGGCAGGCAGGGTCGATGAGGCGACGATCACCCCATCGACCGAATATTGCCGCAGCATACGCAGCGAAGTTGCCGGGTCGGTTGCATCGCTCAGATTCACCAGCAGCGGGCGCAGGCCCCGATCCTGCAGGCCGCGGGTGAACAGATCGAACACCTCAAGGATCAGTGGATTGTGAAAGTTGTTGACGATCAACCCGATCAGCTTGGTGCGACCGGTGGTCAGGCTGGAGGCCAGCGCATTGGGCGCATAGCCCAGATCGCGGGCCGCCTGTTCCACCTTGGCACGGGTGCGGGCGGAAACCGACGCTCCTTCGGTGAAGGTTCGCGACACGGCCGAGCGTGATACTCCGGCGCGTTGCGCCACATCCTTCAGCGTCACCACCATGTCTTGCCTGCGTTCTTTCCCTGATCGGGCGGCACTATACATGCTCTGCCTGCAGAAAATAGGGCAGCGGCATGGTGTCGCTCCGCGCGGCGGACTTCTGCGTAGTCTGCGACCGCAGCCCTGTGTCGCCGCCGGGCGCGAAGCGATCCCCCAAGCCCACTAGGCTGCTAGAAGCCGTTTGATTCGCAGGGGAGCGAATGACCATGACAGCCAGCGCCCGCAAGTTTGACAGTTTCGAAGCTGCCTTCCGCATGGCCTTCGAGGAAGAAATCTCGGGCGAGACCTTCTTTGCTGCCTTGGCCGAGGCCGAACAGGACCCGCGACAGGCCGCTCTTTGGGCCAAGCTGGCCCGCATCGAAAACCGAACGGTCGCCGCGCTGCGCCCTTTGGCAGACACTTTGGGGTTGGCCCCGCAGGATGAAAGCGCCGTGCGGCAAGCGGGCCGCGCCGAGGCGGCAGAGTGGCAGGCCCTGCCCTTTGTTGGGGCTATGGAGATCATCGTTCGCGATTACCCCGGCAGTTATCTGGCCGAGTTTCAGGCCATGCAGGCCACTGCCCCGGATCAGGCACGGGCCTCAGTGCAACTTCTGATCGACCATGAGGTCGCCATCATTGAAATGGCACGGGCCGAACTGGCAGGAACCGGAGAATCTGAGGTCCCGCTGGATGATTACCTAGCCAAGGTTGCGACCCTGATCGACTCGATTCCCGACCGCCGGGTTTGAGCTGTTCTGACGCAAGCCCGACCTAAGGGCAGGGCTTGGCCCGAATAGGGCGAGGCACCCTATCCATCTGGTGCAATAATGGCGGAAGCGAGAGCCAGCCTGTCCGACCGGGCGGTGGCACAAGAACCTGCGTCATGGCATGTCTTTGGCCGAGGCCGGGCCGTGCAGAATGCGCAGGTTGGGCCAAGGGTGGGGCCGCGCAGAATGTGCTGGAACTGCCTCTCCTGTTTGGGCATGCGACCGCATGGCAGGACCCTTTCCCCTATCCAAGGGGGGAGGGTACCTCGCCTTTCGCGCTTTCGAATTGTTCAGACATATCTGCTAAAGTCCCCGAAATGGAGGCCTTCATGCAGATCAGCACCGCGCAATCCGCGGCACTTTTGCCCGACGCTGCGATGGCCGACATCGCGGCGGCTCTGCAGATTGACCGGCGCGGTCATCCCGATTTTCTGGCGTTGCATTTCGGGGCCGCTGTCCCCGCGGAGATTTTGGCCGCTGCAGCGCGGCCATTTTCGCAGGCCCTGCATGGTGGCACGTCCTGTCAGGGCATCATGTCACAGGCCGGGCTTGGCATTGCGACAGGCGGCCATATCGGTGCATTTGCGATCTGGGATGCTGCAGGCAGCTATGGCAGCGCCTCCCGATGTCTGGGGCAGGATGCCGCAGAAGCTGCCCGTCTTGCCACGCTGGAGGCTTTGGCTGCGGCGGGGCGCGGGGGGGAAATCCCGCCTCTGGTCTGGCTGACACCCGCGCCTGGCCGTGAGGAACAGGTGATTGCAGGGGTCCGCTCGGTCACCGGGGCAGATGCTACGATTGTGGGGGGCAGCGCCGCCGACAATGACGTGACCGGCCAATGGGCCCAGTTCGGCCCTTCATCCACGCATCGGGACGGGGTTGTTGTGTCGGTCCTGTTTCCTTCGACCGGTTTTGCCCTGTCTTATCAGGGCGGCTACGCACCTACGGGCGAGACAGGCATCGTAACCCGGGTCGAGGGGCGAAAGCTCATCGAAATCGATCATCGGCCGGCCTCGGCTGTCTATCACGGCTGGACTGACGGGGTCGTTCCCTTGGCGGTGGATGGGCCGCGATCCATCCTGGCCGCATCGACGCTCTGGCCTTTGGGGCGCATCACCCGGCATGTCGCGGGTGTGCCCTTTCACCTTCTGGCCCATCCGGCGGTGGCCCATCTTGACGGCTCGCTCGACCTGTTCGCCGATTTCGCAGTGGGCGATCGGGTCTGGCAGATGCGGGGATCGGCGGACAGCCTGGTGGCGCGGGCAAGCCAGGTGGCAGTCACGGCCTGCGCCGATCTGGCCGCGCCGCCTGCGGGTGCTCTTGTCGTCTATTGCGGTGGTTGCATGCTGGCTGTCCGCGACCGGATGGAACAGGTCTGCGGCGGCATCACCGAGGCGCTGGGTGGGGCCCCTTGGCTGGGCCTGTTCAGTTTCGGAGAGCAGGGCATGTCGGGCGGCGGACAGGCAAGCCATGGGAACCTGATGATTTCCTGTACGGCTTTTGCGAGGTGATGAATGAAAAACGTTGGTTCTTCGCAGGCTTTCTGGCGCGCGTCTTGTCGAGGCAATGCTGTGCATGAATGATCCAAAGTCCCCCGTTCCGTCGGATAATCCCGTCTCGCGCGGGCGCTATGAACGTGAACGCCGCGCCCGGGCCGAGGCTGAGGCCGTGCTCGAGGCCAAGAGCCGTGAACTGTACGAAACCAATCAGCGCCTGATCCTGGAAACCGAGGCGGTGCGTGCCGCCCTGGCCAGTACCGAAGCCCTGCGGCAGCGCGAAAGTATCGCCCTGAAGGAAAGCTCGATCCTTGCCGAAGCGCTGACGGCCCTGTCCGGCAAATCCAGCGCGGCAGAGGCGATGCACCATTTGTTGCAGGTCTTGCGCATACAATTCGGGGTTTTTGATGCCTGCTATGTGCAGCCGCAGGGGGAGGTGATCCGCATTTCTGCATCTGCCCGGTCAGAACACGCGGGTGTGGTCCTGCCCGTATCAGCCAGTTTGCTGGAGCGATCGCGTCGCCTGGCCAGCCTTGCGGCCGTCGCATTGGCAAGGCCGCTGCCTGCAGAACTGGATGCCGTTCTGGCAACGCTTGTCGTGCCATTCGCCTTGGATGGCGAAGAGTCGGGCGCCCTGATGCTGATCTGCAAACGGGCCGACCGGTTTTCCGCCCGCGACCAGAAGACGCTGGAGCGGGTCGCGGCGCTTGCTGCTCAGGCCTTGCTGGCCCTGCGAGAGGCACGCCGCAATGCCTTGTTGGTGTCTCTGGTCGAGGGCAAGCCGGTCGAGGCTGGTGACGGCGTGCTGGATGCCCCCCTGGAGGCGGTTCACCGCGCCTTCACCCGGCTGACCCATATGCAAGGGCAGGTGGTCGGTATTCAGGACGGACTGTTGTCGGCCAGCCTGCGCGAGGTGGATGCTGCGATCACACGGGCACTTGGCCAGATGGGGCAGTTGACCACGACAGACAGAGCCTATGTGTTCCGTCTGCGACCATCAGGAGAGTTCATCGACAATACCCATGAATGGTGCGCCCCGGGCATCGCGCCGATGCGGGGGATGTTGCAGGATATTCCTGCGGGGATGATCGATCACTGGCGCGCCGTATTCGAAACCGGCAGCGAAGTGGCCATTCCCGACGTAGCGGCACTGCCCGAAAGCGCCCCCGAAAAGGCAATCCTGCTGGAACAGGGCATCCGGTCGCTGCTTGCGGTGCCCATGACGCAGGATGGCCGCTTTGTCGGTTTTGTCGGCTTTGATGCCGTCCGGTCGCTGCGCAGCTTCCTGCCCGGCGAGGTGCATCTGATCCGGTCGGTGGCCAAGGTCATCGCCGCGATTCTGGCCCGCCGTGATGCGGAATCGGAATTGGTCATGGCCCATGCCGAAACCATGACGCAGCGAACCCGGGCTGGCGCGGTTCTGGCGGCGATGCCGGACCTGCTGGTTGAACTTGATCCCGATGGACGGTTCGTCGCGTGGCATTCCGGGGCCATTTCGGTGCCCGATGAATTGTATCGGGCCTTTGTGGGGCGCCGGGTTGAAGAGGTGCTGTCGCCCGATCTGGCGCAACTGGCGCGGCGGGTGCTGGATGATCTTGCCGCAGGTGTCAGCAATGTCAGCGAGGATTTCCAGTTCGCCATCCAGCCCGGCAAGCCAAGGTGGTGGCAGCTTTCGGCATCGGCGGTGGGCAGTCAGGGTTATCTGTTTGTGCTGCGGGACATTACCGATGCCCGGGCGCAGGTGGCCGAAATCAGCCGCCTGTCAGAAATCGTGCGCCGGACGACCAACCTTGTTGTGGTGACAGATGCGCAGCGCCGCATCGAATGGGTGAACAATGCCTTTGAAGCCGTAACGGGTTGGTCGCTGGATGAGGTGCGCGGCCAGGTCCCTGGCAGCTTTCTGCAGGATGAAGCAACCGACCCTGCAACGGTTCAGCGGCTGCGCGAGGCGCTTGATGCGGGCGAGGCGGTGCAGGCGGAAATCCTCAACCGGGCCCGTGACGGGCGGGAATATTGGGTGGCGCTGGATGTCCAGCCGCTGCGCGATGAGAACGGCAACCTTCAGGGCTTTGTCGCGGTCGAAACCGATGTGACCGAAAACCGCCGCCATGCCGAGGCGCTGCGTGAAGCGGCCGAGGCTGCGGCCAATGCCCGGGCCACGCTGGAGACCGCCGTTGAAACCCTTCAGGACGGTTTTGTGCTGTACGATTCCCGTGACCGCCTGGTGATCTGCAACAGCCGATACCGTGAAATCTATGCCCGATCGGCTGAGGTGATCCAGCCCGGCAACAGTTTTGAGACGATCCTGCGCCACGGGCTAGCCTGCGGCGAATATGCCGAGGCGGTGGGGTGTGAAGAGGAATGGTTGGCGCACCAGCTGGCCGAGCACCGCAAGCCCTATAGCGAAACCGAACAGCAGTTGGCCGATGGCCGATGGCTGCGCATTTTTGAAAAAGCGACCCCGGATGGCGGGCGGGTTGGACTCAGGGTCGATATCACCGCGCTCAAGGAGGCCGAAAAACAGGCACTCACCGATCGGGCTACTGCGATGGAGGCCAGCCAGGACGGCATTGCCATTACCGATGCCGAGGGTCGGTTTCTGTATATGAACAAGGCGCATCTGGCGATGTTCGGCCTGACCGCAGAGAGCGAGGTCCTTGGTGAACCCTGGTCGATGCTCTATGCGCCCGAGGATGCTGCATGGCTTGTGGCCAATGCCATGCCGCAACTTTTCTCCGCCGGGCGCTGGTCGGGGGAGATATTTGGCAGGGCCATGGATGGACGGCCTGTCGATCAGGATGTGTCGCTGACGCTGAAAGCTGATGGCGGAATCCTCTGCATTACCCGGGACATCAGCGCCCGGCGGCAGGAGGCCGCAGAGCGCGACCGGTTGCAGGATGAGCTGGAAATGGCCCAGCGTCGCGAGATCATCGCCCAGATGGCAGCGGGGCTGGCTCATGATTTCAATAATCTTCTGGCCGCGATTTCCGGCAGCGCGATGCTGATCGCCGAGGCGGCGCAACCCGGTTCCAGTTCGGAAAAGGGGGCGCATCGCATCATTGCGGCATCCGATCAGGCGGCAGCGCTGGTGCGCAGGATGATGAAACTGGGGGCACGCTCCTCCGACCGGCAGCCGCTGGACCTGTGTGGCCCCCTTGCCGAGGCTGCCGAACTGGTCCGCGCCAGCCTGCGCCTGCCGCTTCGCCTGACGCTGGATCTGCCCGACAGGCCTATGGTGGCGCTGGCCGATCCGACCGATATTCTGCAGGTTGTGCTCAATCTTGCGATCAACGCGCGTGACGCGATGGAGGGTTGGCCGGGCATGATCACCCTCGCGCTGGGGCCGGTGACGTTCGAAATGCTGCTCGGCCCCTTTGCCATCGGAACGCCCGATCCTGCGCGCGACTATATTTGCCTGTCGGTCACCGATACCGGGCCGGGCATGTCGGCTGAACTGGCGGCACAGATCTTCCGGCCCCATTTTTCCACCAA
Organism: Gemmobacter denitrificans; assembly: GCF_036964905.1. Lineage (NCBI taxonomy): Bacteria > Pseudomonadati > Pseudomonadota > Alphaproteobacteria > Rhodobacterales > Paracoccaceae > Gemmobacter > Gemmobacter denitrificans. The sequence continues at coordinate 76,409 of NZ_JBALHR010000011.1, read as the reverse complement.
AGGGGATCGGGGCAGTGGCCTGGGCCTTGCCGTGGTGTCTTCGGTGGTTACGGCCAATGGCGGGGCCGTGCGGCTGATCACCGCGCCGGGACAAGGCACAAGGTTCGAGGTGCTCTGGCCGGTGGGCCCGACAGAAGGGGATGGCTCTGCCTTGCCCGAAGGTCTGACAGGGCGGTTGGATGGGCGCACGGTTCTGGTTGTCGATGACCAGCCCGAAGTGCTTTCGGTGCTCGCCGCCTTTCTGGAGGCCGCAGGGGCCGAAGTTGCACCCTCCAGCGATCCGTCGGATGTGGTTGGTGCCCTGGCCGATGATCCGGCTGTGTGGGACCTGCTGGTGACCGACTATGACATGCCCGGCATGAACGGCGCCGATCTGGCCCGCACCGCCCGCCAGATCGCACCGGACCTGCCGGTGATCCTGGTTACGGCGCTGGCAGGGCTGGCGGGCCGGACAGAAGGTCTGTTCGATGCGGTTTTGTCCAAGCCGCTGGACCGCGAAGCCCTTGTCAGGTCGGCAGAAGCCGCCATACTGCGTAAAAGATGAGCGGGATGAACATGATGCGCGTCTTGATTGCCGACGATCACGATCTGTTGCGGGACACTCTGGAACTGTGGTTCCGGCAAGAGCAGATCGAGGTTGCAACCGCTCGCAATTTTGACGGGGTTCTGACCCTGGTCGAGGCTGAGGCCCCGTTCGATCTTGTGCTGCTGGATTATGGTATGCCGGGGATGAACGGGCTGGACGGGGTGCAGCGTGCGCTTTCCAGCTGCCGTGGTGCGCGGGTGGCGCTGATGTCGGGTATCGCCCCACGGGACGTGGCCGAAAAGGCGCTGGAAATGGGCGCAGCCGGGTTTCTGCCCAAGACGCTGCCCGCCCGATCCCTGGTCAATGCCGTGCGGTTCATGGCCATGGGGGAACAATATGCCCCGATCGATTTCATGACGGCGGCCGCCGAACCCCAGGCCGCCAATCCATTGGCGGAAAAGCTGACTCCGCGCGAACTCGACATGCTGAAAAAGCTGTGCGAGGGCAAGGCCAACAAGGAAATCGCCCGCGAGCTTGGCATTCAGGAACCAACGGTCAAACTGCACATGAAGACGTTGTATCGTAAGATCAACGCCAATAACCGGACCCAGGCTGCGATGATCGCCAAGGAGGCGGGGCTGTTCTGAACTGGTGACCTGCGGTCAGTACTGAATTCTTGGCGGCAGCAGGCTTTCCAGTGCAGCCACTGCCAGACGGTGATCCTCGATCTGCGGCAGGCCCGAAATCGTCAGCACGGCAACCACACCGACCGAGGCCACACGGATTGGCACTGCACCGCCGTGATCGGCATAATCCGCTGCATCGAGCCCCTGATAGCCAAGGGTTCGCCCCTTGGCGCGCAGCCGTTCCCCCACCAGCAGCGAAGACACACCGAAATGCAGCGCTGTGTTCGATTTGCGCAATGCCCACGCGTCATTTTCGGGCGTGGCACCCGGCAGGGCGACATGGAACAGGGTCTGCAGCGGCGTACGGATGTCAATCACGACCGGGGCCGCCGCGGAACGGGCCAGCCGCAGCGCCGAAAGCCCCAGCTTCAGTGCCGTTTCGGCATCAAAGGCGGGCAGTTCCAGACGGGCGGCTTCGGCCTCAAGCTCTGCGATCTGCATGGGTCTTGCTCCGCGCATGTGTTCGCGCGTGACCCTGCGCCCCGATGGCCACAGGGTCAAGCGCGCGTTTCGCGACAGCTTGTTGCCGGCTGTGCAGCCAATTACGCTGGCACCTGACATCCGGGAAAACCGGAGAGCCGGACACGGGGTGGGGTAAATGGGGCAGCGATCACGTCATCTTGGCCAAAGTGGGCTGCTGGGCCTTGGGCTTTGCATCGCGCTGGCAGCCTGTGTGCTGCCGGGCGCGGGGGGCAAGGCTTTGTCGCGACAAAAGGTGCTGGGCGGCGCAGTGACCATGGTTGCACCTCAGGGCTATTGCGTGGAACCGGCCTCGCTGCTGGAGCGTGACGATACCGCCCTTGTACTGATGGGGCGCTGTTCGGGCGAATCTGTGCGCAGTCCGGCGGTACTGACGGCCATCGTGGGCACCTCAGGATCAGGTGCGGGGATCGATCTGGCGCATGGAGGCCCCGAACTGGCCAGATACTTCCGGTCGTCAGCCGGTCGTCAGGCGCTCAGCCGCCGGGGCAAGGCCGCCGATGTCACGGTGCATCAGGTGTTGGGCATCCCCGAGGCCTTTCTGCTGCATCTGACCGATCGCGGCCCGGGGCGCCAAGCCCCGACCCAGCCCGACAGTTGGCGTGCGGTGCTGCCACTGGCCGGGCGGCTGGTCACGCTGACCGTGACCGGCCCGGCAGAAAGCCCGATGTCGCCGGAACAGGGCAGGGCGCTGATCGAAAGCTTCGTGGCCGCAACGGTTGAAGCGCAGGCCGGCTAGTTTTCCGGCGGAAGTGGCGGAGTGGGCTAGCGTTTTGAACCATTTACAGTGATAAACGAATCGTTTCCGATTGCATGACAATCTGGGGCGGTTCAGATCGGGCAGTGTCAGTAGCATAATGGCGGGCAACAAAATCGACAGCTATCTCGACCGGCTGGTTCAGCGCCGCTTTCTGCGGCGCTGGGAGCGCTGGGCAGAGCTTTCCGAAAGCATGGGGCTGGAACGTCTGCGCGATCTGCGCACCCGCGCCCGCATGGCGCGGCGGCAACTGGACAGGGTGATCCATGTGGCCGAACACCGACTGGCGCTGCCGGTCATCGGGTCGAATGCGCTGAAACGCCCGATCGGGTCCGACTGGATCTGGCGCCCCGACCTTTGGAAGGGCCAGATCCCGGTTCCGGGCTTTTCATCGGTCATCTCGCGCCAGCAGATCTGCGATGGTGCCACCGTCTTTCACGATTGCCGCCGGTCAGAACTGACCGTGCGCCAGATCCGCAACGCGCGCGAGGCCGATCTTGCGCCTTTCGGCCTGCGGATGGACGTGTTCCGCTTTGACGGGTCGTTCCTGTCGCTGGTCGTCGATCTGCCGCCCGAAGCGGTGCAGGGGTTGAAGCTGCGCCACATCATCCGGCTGGATGCCATTGTGGAAATGGAAAAGCCGCTGGAGATCTTTGCCCGGCTGAACATCAAGCATGGCCCGAATGTGGAACAGGTGGTGCGTGAACTGCCACTGAACGAAGAAGAGGTGATGGTCGAATTCGACCTTGCCTATACCAAGATGAATGAAAAGCGGGTCGAAAAGCTCTGGATCGACCTGATCTTCGAAGGGCCGGAGATGAACCAGATCATCCTGCGCGATGTGACCCTGTCACGCCGGCCGCGGGCCGATCTGTAAGGGGGCAGGTATGAGCGACGTGCAGCTGACGAAAACCAGAGTCCGGGGCGGGGTCTGGGAAGGGGTGTTGACCGGGGCCGGGGCCAAGCCCGCGCTGGAAGTGCTGCATCTGGAACAGAAGCTGCCGGGCCTGCAAGTGACCGAGATCCCGGGCCAGCCGGGCCATCATGCGGTGCGCCTGCCGATTCCGGCCAGCATCCTGTCGGAAGGTGTACAGACCTTCCTGTTCCGCAACGCAGCCAGCGGAGAGAAGCTGGCGCATTTCACCATCATCACCGGGGTGGCGATGGAAGACGACCTGCGCGCTGAAATCGACTTGCTGCGCGCCGAGCTGGACATGCTCAAGCGCGCATTCCGGCGGCATTGTCTGGAAACCATGGGCTGACATCAGTGCAGCGGCGCCCGACCCAGCGGTCGGTCGCCCCTTTCGCAAGACAGCCGGGGTCAGGCCGGTTGACGCGTTTCCGCCAGCAATTCACGCACCCGTGGAATGACCTGCGTGCCATAAAGCTCGACTGATCGCATCAGATCGTCATGCGGGGTTGTGCCCGCCGAATATTTCAGATTGAAGCGCTGCAGCCCAAGGGCCTGCACTGTCGCAGCAATCTTGCGCGCCACGGTTTCGGGGCTGCCAACATATTGGCTGCCTTGTGTCACTTCCTGCAGGAAGGCTTGTTTCGTGATCGGTGGCCAGCCGCGTTCGCGGCCGATCCGGTCATGCAGCGCCTTGTAGCCGGTAAAGGCAGCCTCGCGCGCGGCCTCGTCCGTTTCGGCGATCAGGCCAGGCGAATGCACGCCCAGCGGTTTGGCTGTGCCGCCGATCTGGCGCCAGGCATCGTGATACAGGTTCACAAAGGGGCGGAACCGGCGCGGATCGCCGCCGATGATCGCCAGCATCATGGGAAGACCATAGCGCACGGCGCGCACCACCGAGTCTGGGCTGCCGCCGACGCCGATCCATGTGGCGATGCCTTCCGGGCCGGCTGGCGGATAGACCTGCGGTACATTCACTGGCGCACGATGCTGGCCCTGCCATTTCACCCGTCCGCCCCGGTTCAGCGCGGCGAAAAGGTCCAGCTTTTCTTCGAACAGCATTTCGTAATCCGACAGGTCTTGCCCGAACAGCGGATAGCTTTCGGTGAATGACCCCCGGCCAAGGATCACCTCGCCCCGGCCCCCTGACAGCGCATTCAGCGTGGAAAAGCGCTGGTACAGCCGGACCGGGTCATCGGTGGACAGGACGGTGACGCCGGTGCCCAGCCGGATGCGGCTGGTCTTCGCGCCGATATGGGCCAGCAGGATTTCCGGTGCCGAAATGGCGAAATCGTCGCGGTGATGTTCACCAAGCGCGATGACATCGACGCCAACCTGATCGGCCAGCACGGCTTCGGCCACCACATCGCGCAGCACCTCGTCCTGTGGCTTGAGGCTGCCATCTGCCCGGCGCGTCACATCCCCAAAAGTATCGAGCCCGAATTCCATGATGCCTTTCTCCTGTCTTGGTCAGGCCAAGCTAGGGGGCAGGGCGGCATTTGTCGCCCTGCGCGAATGCACAAGGCCTGCGCTATTCGTCCTTGAGAAGCAGGGCCAAGGCCAGAACTGTCAGCGCCACCCCGCCCAGCACGATCAGCGGGGGCACCGGGCGGCCAAGCGCGATTTCCCATAGCAACACCCAGCTGGGCACCAGATAGGTATAGGCCATGACCTTGGCCGAAGGCAGCCGCAGGGTGGCGAATTGCAGCAGCACGAAGGTCATCGCACTGGCAGCGACCGCGACATAGATCAGGCAGACCCAGACGATTGCGGGCAGGGCGGGCCAGTCGGTTGCCAGTACATCACGCCAGCCATAAAGGCACAGCAGCGCGAAACCCGCGACCATCATGCCGAAGGTGAACACCACCGCAGGTTCGCCCCGGTTCAGCTTGCGCACCATGGGCGCATAGATCGCATGGGCCACGCAGCCGATGAAATAGATCGCCTCGCCGCGCCCGACTTCCATCCGAAGTGCGGCGGCCGGATCGCCGCGAAAGATCACCCAGACCGCGCCCAGAGCCCCGATGGCCAGCGCCAGCGCCATGCGCGGGGTGGTGGCCTGCCGCAGCAAGAGCCAGCCAAATCCCGCTGCCATCAGCGGGGTCAGGGTAAAGACGGCGGCGGCCGGAACAGCGGCGGCGGTTTTCAGCCCTTCGAACATCAGCACGAAGTAACAGGCCAGCAACCCGCCCAACACCACATAGCGCCAGGGGGCAACAAAGGCGCTGCGCCGGATGCCGGTGGTGGCAAAGGCTGCCGCGCCCACCAAGGCACCTGCCAGCGCGAAGCGCGGCACGGTCAGGGCGGCAGGGCTGATATGCGGCGCAGCCATGGCCCCCAGTGAAAACGACCCTGCAACCAGCGCCGAAAAGGCCAGCATGGCCAGATGCCCCTGCCGGGATGCCGGGGCCATGTTCCGCGTCAGGATCGGTGTCATACGGTGGTCCAGCCGGTGACTGCAGCCTTCAGATGGGCAAGGAAGCTTTGCACCTTCAAGGTGCGGTGCAGATCGACATGGGTCACCAGCCAGAGCGGCGCGGCCCAATCGTCCCTCGGGGCCATGATTTCCACCAGAGACGGGTCTTCGACGGCAATGTAATGCGACAAAAAGCCGATCCCGGCCCCCGATTTCACGGCAGCCTCCAGCGCTGCGGGTTCTGTGGCGCGATAGACCACCTGGTCCAGCGGCACGGTATCGCGCAGCCAGCGGTGGAACGGGGCCCGGCTCAGTGCGTTATCCGCCCCGATGAAGCGGTGACCTGCAAAATCTTGCGGCCCTTCCGGCTTGCCGTGCTGTTCCACATAGGCGCGGGTGGCGTAAAGACCGGTGCGCACACGGATCAAGGGTTGCACCACATTGTCGGGCTCTTCGGGAATGGCCCCGGCGCGGATCGCCACATGCGCCTCGCCATAGTCCAGCCGGAACAGGCGCAGATCGGTCAGGAACCGCACGATCAGCGCCGGATGCTGGCATTGAAAGCTGGTCAGCACCGGCGAGAGCAGACCGGCCAGACCGGAAATCGAGGTGACGACCAACTCACCCGCCACCGTTTCGCCCTGGCCCTTGATGCGGCTGGCCAATTGGCTGAATTGATCTTCGGTCGCTTGCGCCACGCCCAGAAGATCACGCCCGGCTTCGGTCGGGGTGTAGCCGCGGGCATGGCGTTGGAACAGCTTGGCCCCCAGCCGCCTTTCCAGGGCGTCGATATGCCGGATGACCGTGGCGTGATGCACGCCCAGAACCTCTGCCGCCCCCGACACGGTGCCAAGCCGGGCGACTTGAAAGGCGGTCCGGATTTCGTCCCAGTTCTCCATGCGCGCCTCCATCCTGATGGCGACAGCTTACCTTCATGGTGGGTGGCCACAAGTCGCAATCCTGTATGCAAAGCGGATTGCCCGACGTCAGGCCGCAAGCGATTTCTGCGCGGCACGGGTCACCTCGGCAGCCGCACGGTCTGGCACAGGATCGCATCGCCCGTCGTCCCTTGGTGCTGTCAGCCCATGCTGTGGTAGGGCTTGCGCTTGACTCTGGCGATCCGAAGGCGTATCGCCCAACAGAATTCCCCGGAGGCCTGCGCTTCCGGTCCCTTCGCTCATGAGGGGATCGCCATCCGTCAGCGCGTTGCGCCCACGGGTGCCATATCCTATTTGAGCCGGGAAACTTGGTGTGGCAACAGGAGAAGACCCATGTTCGAATCCCTTTCCGAACGCCTTGGCGGTGTCTTCGACCGGCTGACCAAGGCCGGTGCGCTGTCCGAGGCTGATGTCGATACTGCCCTGCGCGAAGTGCGGGTGGCGCTGCTGGAGGCTGACGTTTCGCTGCCTGTGGCGCGGGATTTCATCAAGGCGGTCAAATCCAAGGCCACGGGGCAGGCCGTCACCAAATCGGTGACACCGGGCCAGCAGGTCGTGAAGATCGTCCATGACGAACTGGTGCGCGTGCTGGCGGGCGATGGCGAGCCCGAGGCACTGAAGATCGACAATCCGCCGGCCACCATTCTGATGGTCGGTCTGCAGGGGTCGGGGAAAACCACAACCACCGCCAAGCTTGCCAAGCGGCTGAAGGAAAAGAACGGCAAGAAGGTTCTGCTGGCCTCGCTTGATACCCAACGCCCGGCCGCGATGGAGCAGCTGGCAATTCTGGGCGCGCAGATCGGGGTGGACAGCCTGCCGATCGTGAAGGGCGAAACGGCGGTGCAGATCGCCAAACGCGCCAAGACCCAGGCCAATCTGGGCGGCTATGACGTCGTGTTCCTCGATACCGCAGGCCGCCTGCATATCGACGAAGTGCTGATGGACGAAGTGCAGGCGGTGCGCGATCTGGCCCAGCCGCGCGAAACCCTGCTGGTGGTTGATGGCCTGACGGGCCAGGACGCCGTGAATGTGGCGACCGAGTTCAACGCCAAGGTCGGCATTTCCGGTGTCGTGCTGACCCGGATGGATGGCGACGGGCGCGGCGGTGCGGCGCTGTCGATGCGCGCGATCACCGGCAAGCCGATCCGCTTTGTGGGTCTGGGCGAAAAGATGGATGCCATCGACGCCTTCGAACCCGAACGGGTGGCAGGCCGGATTCTGGGCATGGGCGACATCGTCGCGCTGGTCGAAAAGGCGCGCGAAACGTTCGAGGCCGAACAGGCCGAACGGATGGCCCGGCGCTTTGCCAAGGGTCTGTTCAACATGAACGACCTGAAGTCCCAGCTTGAACAGATGATGAAGATGGGCGGCATGCAGGGCCTGATGGGCATGCTGCCGGGCATGGGCAAGATGGCCAAGGCCGCTGAAGAGGCGGGCTTTGATGATCGCATGCTGCGCCGCCAGATCGCGCTGATCAATTCGATGACCAAGAAGGAGCGCGCCAATCCCGACCTGCTGCAGGCCAGCCGCAAGAAGCGCATTGCCGCAGGGGCCGGGCTTGAAGTGGCCGAATTGAACCGTCTGCTGAAACAGCACAAGCAGATGGCCGACATGATGAAGAAGATGGGCAAGGGCGGCATGATGAAACAGGCCGTCAAGGCGATGATGGGCGCCAAGGGCGGCGCCATGCCCGATCTGAAGAACATGGATCCCGCGCAACTGGAAGAAGCCGCGCGCGCCATGAAATCCGGTATGGGCGGCATGGGCGGTGGCTTGCCGGGCCTTGGTCGTGGCCTGTCCTTGCCTGCGGGCCTTTCGGGGCTGATGAAGAAGAAATGACCTATCGGCTTGAACAGGACGCATATGGCGATCCGGTCCTTGTGACCGGACGCTTGCGCCTGCGCAAGCCGGTGATGGCGGATGTGGCCATCAGCTTTCCGTTCTGGGCCTCGGACCGGTCGGCGCTGATGGGCGGGCCATGGTCGCTGGAGGAACTGACGGTCGAAACCCAGGCGCTGCTTGACCAATGGCGCAAGCATGGGTTCAGCCTGTTCACGGTTACCCGGCATGGATCGGACGAAGGCATTGGCGGCATAGGCCCCTTCTTCCCCGACACCCATCCCGAACCCGAACTGGGTTGGAGCCTGTGGAACGCCGCCGACGAAGGGCAGGGCCTGGCCTTTGAGGCCGCCACAGCGGCGCGCGACTGGTTCTTCGCCAACAGTGGCTATACCACCGCAATCAGCTTTACCGATCCGCGCAATCACCGGTCGCACCGGCTCTGCGAACGGCTGGGCGGTGTGCTGGACCCGGAGGCCCCGGTGCAGGATGCAGGCGATATCGTCTATCGCTATCATGCAGGGGGGCGGGCATGATCGCGCGACCCATCCATATCCTGCATCCGACGGCCCCCGAATTGCTGACGGAACGGCTGCGTCTGCGCATGCCCTGTCATGGCGATTTTGCGCATCGTTTGGCCTTTTACGCCTCGGACCGGTCGGTCTGGGAAGGGGGCCCGTTCAGCCGCGAACAGGCATGGCGCATCTTCGCCTCGGAAGTCGGGCAATGGCCGCTGATGGGGTTTGGCCCCTTCTCGATGGAGGATCGCCAAAGCGGTGCCTATCTGGGCGAGGTCGGCATCTATCAGCCCGAGGGCTATCCGGAACCCGAACTCGGCTGGTTTGTGACCGATGCAGCCGAAGGCAAGGGCTATGCCGCCGAAGGTGCGCGCGCGGTCATGGTCTGGGCGGCAACGACCTTCGGTTGGGATCACATCGACAATTACATTGATCCGGGCAATGCGCGGTCCATCGCGCTTGGCCTGCGTCTGGGGGGCGTGCAGGTGGATGCGCCGGGCAGTGATCCGACCGATGTGGTGATCCGCCACGATCTGCGGGGGCTGGCATGCTGACCTATGGTCCCACCCCGGTGCTGGAAACCGAACGGCTGATCCTGCGCGCGCCCGTGACGGCGGATTTCGAGGTCTTCGCCGCCTTCATGGCGACAGAGCGGTCCGGCCATATCGGCGGGCCGATCAGCCGGGGCCTTGCCTGGCGTGGCTTCTGCCATATCACCGGGCATTGGGTTCATCGCGGATACGGCATGTTCATCTTCACCGACCGCGCCAGCGGTGCGGCATTGGGCATGAGCGGCCCGTGGTTCCCCGAAGGCTGGCCCGAGCCGGAAATCGGCTGGTCGGTCTGGGCGGCTGAGGCAGAGGGCAAGGGGCTGGCCCATGAGGCTGCGCTGGCGGGCCGGGCCTATGCCTATGACGTGCTGGGCTGGCCCACGGTCATCAGTCTGATCGCGCCAACCAACACGCGGTCGCAGGCCCTGGCACGGCGCATGGGCTGTGTGCCGGATGGCACTTTCCTGCATGAACAATATGGCGAAAGCGGCATCTGGCGGCATCCGTCGCCTGACGCGCTGGCTGATGGTGGTGCGGAGGCCTATGCATGACTGCGGCACCGATCCTGACCACCGCACGTCTGACCCTGCGGCCCTTCACCTTGGCCGATTATCCGGCCTTTGCCGCCTGTCTGCAAAGCCCGCGTGCGCGCGGCATGGGCGGGCCGTTTGACAGTTTCGGCGCATGGTCGCTGTTTTGCCACGATGTCGCGGGCTGGGCGCTGTATGGCCATGGTGGCCTTGCGATCACGCACAGTGCCGATGGCGTTGTCATGGGCGAAATCGTGCTGAATGCCGGGCCGCTGTTCCCCGAACCCGAACTGGGCTGGACGCTTTACGACGGGTTCGAAGGGCAGGGCTACGCAACCGAAGCCGCCGCCGCCCTGCGGGATTGGGCCTTTGCCCAACTGTCTTATCCGTCGCTGGTCAGCTATTGCGATGCCGACAATCTGGCCTCGCAGGCAGTGGCCCTGCGGCTCGGTGCCGTGCCGGACGCCGATGCCCCCCGCCCCGATCCCAGCGATCTTGTCTTTCGCCACAGGAGACCCGCATGAGCGACGCCATCACCCGCGCAGCGGAAATTCTGCGCGAACACCGCGAAAGCATCGACCGGCTGGATGCGATCCTGGTCTATACGCTGGCCGAACGGTTCAAGCACACCCAGGCGGTGGGCCGGCTGAAGGCCGAACACGAACTTCCCCCGTCCGATCCTGCGCGCGAGGCGCGGCAGATCGAACGGTTGGAGCGTCTTTCGCAAGAGGCGGATCTTGATCCGGATTTTGCGAAGAAATTCCTGAACTTCATCATTTCCGAAGTCATCAGGCATCACGAGAAACTGCAAAAGTAGGCCGGGGCTGACCCCTGCCTTCCCTAGGACACCTGAAGGAGATACCCCATGTCCATGAAAATCCGTCTGGCCCGTGGCGGCTCGAAAAAGCGCCCGTTCTACGCGATCGTTGCCGCTGACTCGCGCATGCCGCGCGATGGCCGCTTTATCGAAAAGCTGGGCACCTATAACCCGCTGCTGGCCAAGGACAGCGAAGACCGTATCCGCCTGAACGCCGAGCGCATCAAGCATTGGCTGGGCCACGGCGCGCAGCCGACCGACCGTGTGGCCCGCTTCCTGGAAGCTGCCGGCCTGATCGAAAAGAAGGTCCGCAACAACCCGAAGGCCGCCGTTCCGGGCAAGGCCATGGCCGAGCGCGCCAAGAAGAAAGCCGCCCGCGCTGCCGCCCCGGCGGAAGAGTGATCGGCCGCCCATGCAGGGCAGCTATGGCCCGGATTTCCGGGCGGAACTGTGGGATCTGATGCGTTGGCGGCGCGATGTGCGCCGCTTCCGCACCGATCCGGTGGAGGCAGCGGTTCTGGACCGCTGCCTTCTTGCCTTTTCGCTTGCGCCATCGGTCGGCCTGTCCGAACCATGGCGGCTTGTGCGGGTGGAAAGCCCCGCTGCCCGCGCGGCAGCAATCGAGAATTTCGAAACCGCCAATGCCGAGGCGCTGGCCAGTTATGACGGTGACCGCGCGCGGCTTTATGCGGGCCTGAAACTGGCGGGTCTGCGTGAGGCGCCGGTGCATCTGGCGGTGTTCTGCGACGATGCCACGCCCAAGGGCGCGGGCCTTGGCGCGGCAACAATGGCGGAGACCCGGGCTTATTCGGTGGTTGGGGCCATCACCCAGTTCTGGTTGGCGCTGCGGGCCGAAGGGCTGGGTCTGGGCTGGGTGTCGATCCTTGATCCGGTCCGGCTGTGCCGTGATCTGCAGGTGCCTGACACATGGCGGCTGATCGGCTATCTCTGTGTCGGCTGGCCGGAAGACAGCACCGATTGCCCCGAACTGGAACGGCTGGGCTGGGAAGCCCGCGCCCCCGCCCTCAAGATGGAGAGCCGCTGAGATGACCGAAATGATCTGCGTGGGCGCGATTGCCGGAGCCTTTGGCGTGCAGGGCGAGGTGCGGCTGAAAAGCTTCTGCGCCGAACCCAGCGACATCGCCGCCTATGGCCCGCTGTTCACCGAAGATGGTAGCCGCAGTTTCAAGGTAAAGTTGACGCGCCCCGTGGCGGGTGGGCTGGGTGCGCGTCTGTCGGGCGTCGCAACAAAAGAAGAGGCCGATGCGCTGAAGGGCGTGCATCTCTATGTCGCCAAGGCCCGCCTGCCGAAACTGCCCGATGACGAATTCTATCATGCGGATCTGATCGGCCTTTCGGCGCGCGATCCGGGTGGGGTGGAATTGGGCCGGGTCGCGGCGGTGCATAATCATGGTGCCGGTGATATTCTGGAAATCACTGGCCCAGGGTTGAAGGACAGCCTGCTGGTTCCCTTTACGCTGGCAAACGTACCCACAGTTGACCTTTCTGCCGGTCTGGTGGTTGTCAATCCGCCCGAAACGCTGGACTAAAGGCCCTAGGCAGGGCAGTCTGCCGTCAGGAAAGAATGGCAAAAGCCACAGGGATGGGCAGTTCCGCATGACCAATCGCCTTCGTTTGCTGCAGGGCGCAATGGCGCTGTTGTACTTTGGCCCGCTGCTGGCGGGGCTGGGGGGATTTGGCTGGAGCGTGGTTCCGGTCTTTGCCGCGATCTTCCTGCTCTGGCTGGTCATCATGCGTCCGGCCGACTGGCCGCGCAGTCTTGCCGATTGGGGGCGACCCGAAGCTGCAATCGGGTTTCTGACCAAGCTTCTGGTGCAGGTCTTGTTGGTGACGGTCTGTTTCGGGATCGGGCGCGGCATCGGTGGCGTGATGGGGTTCAACCCGTCGATGCCCGGCATGTTGCCCATCGGCCTGTCCTTCCTGTCGGTGCCGCTGGCGCGGCTGATCTGGAACCCGGATCAGGGCGCGGCGCTGGATGGTTTTCTGGACGAGGCGCTGGAGCAGATGCCGGTAACCGCCGCCCGGTCCGCCACGGCGGCAAGCCGGGAAGACCGGACCGAACGCCAGTTGCTGGCCGCACGCCTGACCCAGCCTTTGGCCGATCTGCCCGACAGCACCACCCCGGCCCGGTTGCAGGATCACCTTTCTGCACTTGGCAATCACATGGCTGCGGACGAATTGCTCGATGTGCTGCATCAGCGCGTCGGTGCCCCCGCCCCGACACGGGCAGAGCGGTTGGCTTTCATCCTGCAGGCGACCGATCCGCGCGTGGCTGAAATCTGTCGTGGGCAGGCCGCGCCGGTCAAGGCGCTGCAGGTGGCGGGGCAGGACATGGCTGCGCTGGAACTGCTGGCGCGTCGCTGCGTGGCATTGCTGGAACAGGATGCCGATGCCTGGGGCGATTGCCCCAATGATGGGGCGCTGCGGTCGGCCCGGGCAAAGGTGGATATGGACGCCGATGCCTCGGTCGCGGCTGCGCTGGATGATCTTCTGGCGCTGAACGCCCGGCTGGCCCCGCTGACCTGATGATCCGCGCGCAGGGCTGCCGCGCTTGGGGCTTTCCGCGCGTGGCTTCCTCGCGTAGAACCCCGGGCCATGACCGATGACATCGCCCCGCCCGCCAAACCCAAAAGCCATGGCCGCCTGACCATTTCGGCCAGCCTGCAACCGCGCGACCTGATGGCACCGCAGCGGGTCAAGGGCGCATGGTGCGCCAGGATCGTGACCCTGTTCCCCGAAGCCTTCCCCGGCACCCTGGGCCTGTCGCTCACAGGCAAGGCGCTGGATATGGGGCTTTGGGCGCTGGAAACCATCGATCTGCGGCCTTTCGGGATCGGCAAGCATCGCAATGTCGATGATACCCCGGCCGGGGGGGGGGCGGGCATGGTGCTGCGCGCCGATGTGGTGGCGGCGGCGTTGGCTCAGGCGCAGCGTGGCGCACCTGTCGATCGGGCGCGCTGGCCGATCGTATTCCTCTCGCCCCGCGGCACACCCTTTACCCAGGCCCGCGCCCAATCCTGGGCGGCGGCGGATGGGCTGACATTGCTCTGTGGCAGGTTCGAAGGGGTGGATCAGCGGGTGATCGATGCCTATGGCATCGAAGAGGTCAGCCTGGGCGATTTCGTGATGACCGGGGGCGAAATCGCGGCGCAAGCGATGATTGATGCGACCGTGCGGCTGATCCCCGGCGTTCTGGGCAACCATGCCTCGACCGAAGAGGAAAGCTTTGCCGATGGCCTGCTGGAACATCCGCAGTTCACCCGGCCGCCGGTCTGGGAGGGGCGTGAAATCCCGCCGGTGCTGCTGTCGGGCAATCATGGCGAAATTGCCAGATGGCGCCGGGCGCAGGCCGAGGCGCTGACGGCTGAACGCCGCCCCGATCTTTGGGCCGCATGGCAGGCGCGCAAACGCTGATCCGGCTGCAGGGCATTTGCCCTTTCCGTGCTGGTCCCCCGATGCTAGCCATGGGCCGGGGGAGAAGATGCGATGCCGAATGACGAGGCCCATGCCGGTCTGATGCGGGCCGGGTTGAACCTGATCCAGCAGGCGCTGTCGATCTATGACAGCGATCTGAAGCTGGCCCTGTGGAACCGCCGCTTTCAGGAAATGTTCGATCTGCCACCGGAACTGGCATCCGAAGGCGCAGGATTCGAGGAAACCATCCGCCATCTGGTGTTGCGCGGCGAATATGGCCCGGTTGATGACCCGGAGGCCGCCGTGCAGGCCCGGGTGCAGGCCGCCCGTGCCTTTCGCCCGCATTACATGGAACGCGAACGCCCCTCGGGGCACTGGATCTCGGTCGAAGGGGCGCCTTTGCCCCAAGGGGGGTGGGTTACCGTCTATACGGACATCACCGAGGTCAAGACACAGGAACGCATGTTGCGGGCCCGGTCGGATGCGCTGTCGCACGAGGTTCTGGCCAATTCCGAACGGCTGGCCCAGGCCAACCGTGCGTTGGCCGCCACCAATGCGGCGCTGGAAGAGGCCAAGCGCGAACTGACCGAGATGGAGGCGCGCACCCGGCTGACCACTGAAATGATGCCGGCCCATATCGCCCATGTGAACCGCGACTTGCGCTATACCTATTCCAACCGGCGTCTGGGCAGCGTGATGCCGGGCCGGTCGGCGGATATCATCGGGCTGACCGGGCGCGAGGCTTTGGGCGAGGCGACGTTCCAGAAAATCCTGCCTTATCTGGAACAGGCGCTGACCGGGCGGCCTTCGGTCTTTGAATTCACCCATGACGATTCCGGGCGGCGCATCCGGGCGGCCTTTACGCCAGATCAGATCGGCGACGGGCCGGTGAACGGGGTCTACATCCTGTCGGCGGATGTGACGGCCGAGGCGCAGACGCGCGCCGCACTGACCCAGACGCGCAAACGCGAGCTGGCGGCACAGCTGACCTCGGGCGTGGCACATGATTTCGCCAATCTGCTGACGATCATCCTTGGCCTGCAATCGCGGCTGGAACGCCTGCCGCTGCCGGATGAGGCCCGCGCATTGGTCACTGGCACGCTTGCCGCAGCCCGGCGTGGTGGGGTTCTGCTGGATCGTATCGCGTCGATTTCGGGCAAGCGCGCGCTGAAGCCGGTGGCGACCGATGTTCAGGCGCTGCTGGATGATCTGTGCCTGCTGGCCCGGCCCACGCTGCCGCCGCAGACCCGGCTGGAGACCCGGACCGAAGGCGATCTGCCGCATCTGCTGCTGGATGCCGGGGCGCTGCAGGATGCGCTGGTCAATCTGGTGCTGAATGCCCGCGATGCGATGGGCATGCAGGGCGGCTGTATCCGCATCTGCGCCCGCAGCCTGCGGGACACCTGGCTGGAAATTCAGACCGAGGATGACGGCCCCGGCTTTTCGTCCGAGGCGTTGGAAAAGGCACTGGACCCGTTCTTCACCACCAAAGGCGGGCAGGGGTCGGGGCTTGGCCTGTCGATGGTCTATGATCAGATCACCCTGGCAGGCGGATCGGTGCGCTTGGCCAATCGTGAAGGTGGCGGGGCCGTCGTGTCGCTGCGCCTGCCGTTCCGGCCCGTGGTCAGCCCGCCCGCGCCGCTGCTGGTCTTGCTGGTGGAAGATGACCCGGATATCCGCGAATCCGTGCGCGAAATGCTGCGCGATCTGGGTCATGCGGTGGTCGAGGCCGCCAGTCTGGCCGAAGCGCGGCAGCTTGTCAGCCTGCCGGGCCTTGGTCTTGTGCTGTCGGATATCCAGCTGGGCGGCGAAAGCGGGGCCGATCTGGTCCGCGATCTGCTGGGGCAGGGGCCGCCTTGCCTGCTGATGTCGGCCCTGCCGGCGGCCGATCCGCGCCGCGCCACCGCCCCCGTGCCGGTGATCGGAAAACCCTTTGATGCGGCAGGTCTTTCGGCCGCCCTGCAGACTGTGCTGAAATGACAAAATCCCCCCATATCGCGATTCTGGATGATGAACCCGAAATCCGTCGCATGCTGGCCGATGCGCTGGAGGAGGCGGGGTATCGTGTCACGACCCATGGCCGGGCCACCGAATTCGAAGCGGCGCTCAAGCGGATGGCCCCGGATGTCTGTCTGGTTGATCTGGGTCTGCCCGATCGCGACGGGCTGGCAGTGGTGCATCGGCTGGCGCTGGAATCCGGGGCTTCGATCATCATCATTTCAGGGCGGGCGCAGGTGCAGGATCGGGTGACCGGGCTGGAGCTGGGGGCCGATGACTATATCATCAAGCCTTTCGATCCGGCCGAGGTGGTGGCCCGTGTCCGTGCCCGGCTGCGCAAGGCCCGGGCCGAGCCGGATCGGGCGGCGCAAACGGCGCATTTCAACGGCTGGACGGCCCTGTTTGATCGCTACCTGCTGATCGCCGCCGATGGCAGCGAAACCCCGTTCAGCCATGCCGAAGGCGAGGTGCTGCGGCTGTTTCTGGAAAGCCCGAAACGGTTGATCAGCCGCGCGCAGATGCAGGATTCATTGGGCGGCGGGGCGGGCGAAAGCTTTGACCGCGCGATGGATGTACGCATTTCGCGCCTGCGCACCAAGCTGGGCGAAGACCCGAAGAACCCCACGCTGATCAAGACGATCTATGGCGCGGGGTATATCTTTCTGGGTGATGTCACCTGGGGCTGATGCGCTGTCGGGCCGTCACAACATCCGATCCGCGCTCGCTTCGAACAGGCTGCGGGCGTAATCCGTCTGCATCTGCGCCGCCGCCAGGGCCGCGCGCGGCAGTTCCTCCACCGCGCGGCCATGCTGCATCACCAGCACCCGGTCGCACATGTGATCGACCACCGCCAGATCGTGGCTGACCATCAGGAAGGTCAGCCCGCGCTCGGCCCGCAGCCGCGACAAAAGGTTCAGCACCTCGGCCTGCACGCTGGCATCCAAGGCGCTGGTCGGCTCGTCCAGCAGCAGGATTTCCGGCTCCAGCATCAACGCGCGCGCAATCGCCACCCGCTGCCGCTGCCCGCCCGAAAGCTGATGCGGATAGCGGAAGCGGAAGCTGGCGGGCAGCCCCACCTGCTCCATCGCCTGCACCACCCGCCGGTCGGCATCGCCCAGCCCATGAATGGCGAGGGGTTCCGACAGCGTGCGGTCCAGCGTGTGGCGCGGATGCAGGCTGGCATAGGGGTCCTGGAACACCATCTGCACGCGGGCGGCAAAGCTGCGGTCGCGCCGCAGCACCTCGCCGCCGATGCGGATCCTGCCCTCTGACACCGGCGCCAAGCCGCAGATTGCCCGCAGGATGGTGGATTTGCCCGAGCCGCTTTCGCCCACCAGCCCATAGCTTTCGCGGGCGTCAACGGACAGGCTCACCCCCTCCACCGCGCGCACCTGACGGCCTTGCGCAGTGAACACCACCGAGAGATTTTCGATTTCGATCAAAGCCATGTCAGCGCGCCCATTCCGCATTGCGATCCAGCCCCGGCAGGGGCTGGCGGTCGCCGCCGATCCGCGGCAGGCAGTTCAGCAGGCCTTGGGTATAGGGGTGCTTCGCCTGCAACAGATCGCCCGCCGCCAGTTCCTCCACCACCCGGCCTTTGTACATCACCAGCACCCGGTCGCAGAACCGCGCCACCAGCCGCAGGTCATGGCTGATGAAGATAAGCCCCATGCCCCGCTCGCGCACCAGACCATCGAGGATTTTCAGCACCTCGGCCTGCACGGTGACATCCAGGGCGCTGGTCGGCTCGTCGGCGATCAGCAGATCGGGGTTGGGGATCAGCATCATGGCGATCATCACCCGCTGGCCCATCCCGCCCGAAAGCTCGTGCGGATAGGCCTCCATCACCCGCTCGGGGTCGCGGATCTGCACCGCCTCCAGCGCGGCGATGGCCTTGGCCCGCGCCGCCGCATGGCCCAGCCGGTCGCGCTGGCGCAACCCCTCCATCAGCTGCGCCCCCACCTTCATCACCGGGTTCAGGCTGTATTTCGGGTCTTGCATCACCATGGCGATGCGCGGCCCGCGCAAGGCGCGCATCTGCCGTTCCGAGAGTTTCATCAGGTCTTGCCCGTCAAACTCCATCGCATCGGCCTCGATCCGCCCTGGCGGGCGGATCAGCCGCAGGACCGAGCGCCCGGTCATGGTCTTGCCCGAACCGCTTTCGCCCACGATCCCGAGCCGCTCGCGCCCAAGGCTGAAGGACACGCCGCGCACGGCCTCCACCCTCCCCGCCTCGGTATCAAAGGTGACGCGCAGGTTCTTTACCGACAGAAGGGTCATTTGCCGCTGCTCCTTGGGTCCAGCACGTCGCGCAAACCATCCCCCAACAGGTTGAACCCCAGCGAGACGATGAAGATAGCGAGGCCCGGCATGGTGGCGACCCACCATTGCTCGAACAGGTATTTGCGGCCCGCCGAGATCATCAGGCCCCACTCTGACAAGGGCGGCTGCGCGCCAAGGCCGAGGAACCCGAGGCCCGCCGCAATCAGGATCACCCCGGCCATATCCAGCGTGACGCGAATGATGACCGAAGGCAGGCACATCGGCACCACATGGCCCCAGATGATGCGCGGGGCGCTGGCGCCTTGCAGGCGGATCGCGGCGATGTAGTCGGCATTGCGGACGGTCAGGGTTTCGGCCCGCGCCACCCGGGCATAGGGCGGCCAGGCGGTCAGCGCGATGGCCAGCACGGCATTCTCGATCCCCGGCCCCAGCACGGCCACAAGGGCCAGCGCCAGGATCAGGCGCGGGAAGGCGAGGAAGATATCGGTCACCCGCATCAACACCGCATCCACCCAGCCGCCGAAATAGCCCGCCACCGTGCCGATGATCAGGCCCAGCACCGGCGCCGTCACCGCCACCAGCGCAATCACCGCCAGCGTGATGCGCGCGCCGTAAAGGATGCGGGACAGGATATCGCGCCCGAAATCATCGGTGCCCAGCACATGCCCCGCCGTGCCCGGCGGCATCAGGCGGTTTTGCAGGTTCTGCGCGATGGGATCATGTGGCGCCAGCCAGGGCGCAAAGGCCGCAACCACCAGCAAGAGGCCGATGATCACCAGCCCCGCCATCGCAAGCGGATTGCGGCGCAGGCGCAGCCAGCCCAGGTAAGCCTGCCCCAGCTTGGCCTGCCGGCGCGAGCTTGGGTTGGGGTCGCGCAGCCATGTGGTCAGCGTGCTCATGCCCTTACCTCGCGCGCGGATCGACCAGCTTGTACAGCAGGTCAGACAGAAGGTTCAGCGTGACGAAGGCCACGCCCACGACGATGGTGCCGCCCAGCACGGCGGGCATGTCGTTGCGGCCCAGGGCCTCGGTGATATAGCTGCCAAGGCCGGGCCAGGCGAAGATGGTCTCGGTCAGCACCGAGCCTTCCAGCAGATAGGCGTAAGACAGCGCGATGACCGTGATCAGCGGCACCAGCACATTGCGCATGGCATGGACCCAGATCACCCGCCATTCGGGCATGCCCTTCACCCGGGCGGTGGTGATATATTCCTGGCTCAACTCGTTCATCATGAAGCTGCGGGTCATCCGGCTGATATAGGCCATGGAGACATAGCCCAGCAAAGCGGCGGGCAGGATGATGTGGCTGAACGCATTGGAAAACATCTCCCAATTTCCGGCCAGCGCGGTATCCAGCAGGATCATGCCGCTGCGGCTCATGCCTTCCATCTCGAACTGCATGTCATAGATGGCATCCAGCCGCCCCGGCCCGCCGACCCAATCCAGAATGCCGTAAAACAGCAAAAGCCCGATCAGCCCCAGCCAGAACACCGGCATGGAATAGCCCATAAGACCCACAAGCCGTACGATCTGGTCGGCCAGACTGCCGGGCCGCGTGGCGGCCAGCACACCTGCAGGCACCCCGGCCAGCACGCCCAGAATGGTGGCGAGTGTGGCCAGTTCCAGCGTGGCGGGGAAGGCGCGGCTGACCGCCTGCAACACCGGCTCGCCCGAGCCGATGGACGTGCCCAGATCCCCTTGCAGCACATTCCAGACATAGATCAGGAATTGCTGCCACATCGGCTTGTCCAGCCCGAGCGCGATGCGCGCCTCCTCGATCTGCGCATCTGAGGCGCGCTGCCCCATGATCGACAGCACCGGGTCGATGGGTACCACGCGGCTGATGATGAAGGTGACGAACAACAGGCCCAGCAGGGTCAGCGCCAGCGAAAGCAGCGCGCCGAACAGGCCACGCAAACGCGCGGGCCAGGGAGAGGGAGTGGCGGGGGCGGAAGCCGGGGTCATGGGGTAAGCGCGCCCCCGGCGGATGGGCCGGGGGCGCCTGTCCTTACTTGGTGACCAGCCAATAGGCCGCGCTGTCAATCGCGCCGCCGGTATAGAAGGCGTTCACATTGCTGCGCATCGCCGAATTGTAGCCGATCTGGAACATGACGATGAAGGGCGAGGTGGTGCGGTGCTGTTCTTGCAGATCCTTGTACATCGCCGCGCGTTTGTCGCCGTCACGCTCCATCACCGCCGCCGCCGTCATGTCATTCAGCGGGCCGGGATCATAGGCGTTGCGCCAGGCCAGCGTGCCGGTGCCCGCATCATCGGCATTGTTGTCATTCCAGGCGAAGGAACCCGCATTGGTCTGCGGATCGGGGTAATCCGGGCCCCAGCTTTGCAGCGTGGCGTCATGCTGGCGCGCGCGATAGCGTTTCAGCTGCTCGGCCCCCTCACCGATGTTCAGCTCCACCGTGATGCCCACCTGACCAAAGGTGTTCTGGATCGACTGCGCCATTTCCATCCGGTCGGTGGCATTGCGCACATCCATCACGATCTTCGGATCGCTCACACCGCTTTCGGCCAGCGCGGCCTTGGCCTTCTCCACGTCAAAGCTGAACGGGGTATCTTCCAGCGCGCCGAGATAGCCGTTGGGCAAAAATGCCTGATGCGGCACCATGCTGCCCTTCAGCACGGTTTCGGCCAGCCCCTGATAATCAATGGCATAGCGCATTGCTTCCAGAAACTTCTGGTTCTTGTACAGCTCGTTCTTCTGGTTGAAGGACAGATAGAAGATCTGGCCGCCCACATCCTTCTGGATCTTCAGATCGGCATTGCCGGTGATGCCTTCGATATCCACCGGGGTCAGTTCACGCGCGATGTCGATATCGCCTTTCTCCAGCAGCAGGCGCTGCGTCGCGGCCTCGGGCACATGGCGCATGAACACCGATTTCATCGGCGCATCGCCGCGCCAATGGCCTTCGCGGGCCTGCAGGATATAGCCTTCATTCGGCTTGTAAGAACGCAGGATATAGGCGCCGGTCCCGGCCGAATTGGTTTTCAGCCATTCATTGCCCATGTCGCCATTCACGTCATGCTCCATCACCGTCTTCATATCGACGATGGAGGCCACCCCGGCGGTGAGGCAGTTATACAGGAAGGTTGGCGCATAGGCCTTGTCGGTTTTCAGCGTGACGGTATCGCCCTCGGCGGTCACCATCTGATCCACATTCTCGGCGGTCCAGCCGAACTGGTTCAGGATGAAGGCGGGCGATTTGTTGATCTTCACCGCACGTTGCAGCGAATAGGCCGCATCGGCGGCGGTCACCGGATTGCCGCTGCTGAAGGTGATGCCCGACTTCATCTTGAAGGTGAAGGTCATCCCATCTTCGCTGACGGCCCAGCTTTCGGCGAGGCCCGGCTGCGGGCCGGTGGGCTGCGCGGGGTCAAGCTCGATCAACCCGTCATAGACGTTGTTCACCACATCGAGGCCGGAGAATTCATAGGCCTCATGCGGGTCAAGCGACACGATGTCATCAATTGCATCGGCAATCACCAGCGTATCGGCGGGGGTTTCGGCAAACAGGGCAGCAGGGGCAGTGCCCAGCATCAGGGCAGAAAGGGCAAAGGCACCCACCCGGCGAAGGGTCGGATCAATCAGCATCTGGAACTCCCTAGGTTGGTTTTTCATTGTTCTTGCGATCCCGGCAGTTTGAGACTGAAACGATGGCCGGAAATCTTGACCGATTGGGCAACTTTGGGCTGCTCTTGTCAACTGACAAGAAACATGACGTGATCGGTGCGCGCCAACTGCGGGAAACGGAGGCAATATGACCAAGACCCTGATCCTTGACGGGCACAATGATCTTCTGTCGCGCCTGTGGGCGATGAATGACCGGGGTGGTGACAGCTTCTTTGCCGGGCGCGCGGGCGATATTTCGCTGGAGAATTGCCGGGCAGGGGGCATGGCCGGGGGCTTCTTTGCGATCTGGGTGCCGGGTGAGGTGGCAGATGCGCCCGATCCGATGGCGCGTTACCGGGCCTTTCCGGCGATCAGTGTGGAAAAGGCCCATCGGGTCACGATGGAACAGGCGTCAATCCTGATCCGCATGGCTGCTGCGCGGCCCGATGCAATCCGCCTGTGCCGGACCGTGGCCGAGATCGAGGCCGCGCGGCAGGTGGGTGCCTTTGCTGCCATCCTGCATCTGGAAGGTTGCGAAGGCATTGGCGAAAGCCTGGATGAATTGCAGGTGTTGCATGCTGCGGGTTTGCGCAGCCTTGGCCCCGTCTGGAGCCGCTCCAACATTTTTGGCCATGGCGTGCCCTTCGATTGCCCGGCAAGCCCCGATACCGGCCCGGGCCTGACGGATGCGGGCAAACGGCTGGTGGTGGAATGTGACCGGCTGGGTGTGCTGGTTGATCTGGCGCATCTGAACGAGGCGGGGTTCTGGGATGTCGCGGCCTGCAGCCACAAGCCGCTTGTCTCCACCCATTCCGCCGCCCATGCGATCTGCCCTTCGACCCGCAACCTGACCGATCGCCAACTGGATGCCATGGCCGAACGTGGCGGGCTGGTGGGGCTCAATTTCGGCGTGGGTTTCCTGCGCCCCGACGGGATCAAGAACCCCGATTGCCCGGTCGAAGTGATGATCCGCCATCTGGATCATTTGATGTTGCATTTGGGCGAGGGGGGCGTCGCGCTCGGGTCGGATTTCGACGGCACGATGATCCCCGGATGGATGGGGTCGGCTGCGGGCCTGCCGCTTCTGGTGGCTGGGATGGAGCGGGCAGGCTATGGCCCCGATCTGATTGCGCGGCTGTGCTGGGGTAACTGGCTGAACCTGCTGTCACGGGTGTTTACCCCCGGCTGATCGGGCCGGGGGCGGAACTTAAGTGCGGGGGGCCAAAGTGCCCCGGGATCAAAGCCCGTAAAGCGCGCCGAACTTCGCGTCGAGGTAATCGAGAAGCGGCGCCTCGGTCGGTTCAAACCCGCAGGCCAACGAGATGACGGCGCGGGGTTCGTGCAGCCCGCCATGGCGCTGCACCTTCTCGCGCAGCCAGCCGGTCGCGGCCGAGGTGTCGCCCTTGGCCAGTTGATCGTCCAGCGTCGGAATATCCGCGCGCAAGGCCTGATGCAGGCAGCCCGCATAGACATTGCCCAAGGTATAGGTCGGGAAATAGCCGAACAGCCCGCAGGACCAATGCACGTCTTGCAACAACCCATGGGCCGGGCGATCCACCGCGACACCGAAATCGGCGAGGAACCGGTCATTCCACGCGGCCTCCAGATCGGGAACTTGCAGATCGCCCTTGATGAGCGCGCGTTCCAGATCGAAGCGCATCATCACATGCAGGTTGTAATGCACCTCATCGGCCTCGGTGCGGATGAAGCCGGGCTGCACACTGTTGACGATGCGTGCAAATTCCTCGGGGCTGGCCACGCCGAAATCGCCGAAACGGTCCAGCATCTGACGGAACATCCAGCCGGTAAAGGCGGGGCTGCGGCCCAACTGGTTTTCGTAGATGCGGCTTTGGCTTTCATGCACACCCATGGACACGCCATTGCCCAGCGGCGTGAGCAGATAGTCGGGGTCGATACCCAGTTCGTAGCAGGCATGGCCGACTTCGTGGATGGTGGAATAGAAGCAGTTGAACGGATCGGTTTCCACCACGCGGGTGGTGATGCGCGCATCGTTCCCTGACCCCGAGCTGAACGGATGCACGGCCAGATCCAGCCGTCCGCGGTCAAAATCATAGCCAAAGGCCAGCGCCAGATCGCGGGCAAAGCGCATCTGCCCATCCTGCCCGAAGCGATGGTTCAATTTCGGGGGCTGCGCTGCCTCCAGCACGGCCGCACGCAGCCGCACAAGACGCGGGCGCATCCGGTCGAACATCGCGCTGATCACGGCTGCCGTGGCACCGGGTTCGTAATCATCCATCAGCGCATCGTAAAGATCGCCACCTTGTGCCAGCGCCGCCGCCTCTTCGCGTTTCAGCGCGATGACTTCGGCCAGGGTCGGCAGGAAATCGGCCACCTTGTCGGCGGCACGCGCGGCTGCCCAGATGCCTTGCGCGGTCGAGGTCACGCGAGCCAGTGTCTGCGCCAGATCGGCAGGGATCTTGGTCGCCCGGGCATAGGACCGGCGGATCAACCGCAACTGCGCTGCGGCGACCGGGTCCGGCGCTTCGGCACGATCCAGCCATTCGGCGAGACGCCCATCCGTGCGGCGGGCATGCAGCACGCCTTCGATGGCCGACATCTCCTCACCGCGCTGTTCGGCGGCACCGCGCGGCATCATGGTTTCCTGATCCCAGCCAAGGCGGCCCGCGATTTGCGCCAGGGCCTCGGTCTCGCGCTGGAAGGCCATCAGCTTGTCAAAATCTGTCAAATGCTTGGTCATGAAATCAAACTCCCTCCCGGATGGAACCGGCCACCGGGTATTGCGAAAGATGGCGGGCGCGCAGGATCAGCACCCAAAGCAGAATGGCCCCCACCTGATGGGTGATGGCCACATGAAGATGGGCCGAGGTCAGTACGGTTACCACGCCCAGCGTAACCTGCAGCGCCATCATGCAAAGCACAGCCAGAAAGGCCGTGCGCGTGGCGGCATAGGCCGAACGGCGGCTTTTGACAAAAACCATGATGGCGAAGGCAAACAGCAGATACCCTGCCACCCGGTGCAGGAACTGCACCAGCCCGGGATTTTCGACAAAGGCCCATACCGCTGATTTGCCGGGCACATAGAAGGCGTCTGCGGGGAAGAAACTGCCGTTCATGTCAGGCCAGGTCGGAAAGGCCCGTCCGGCGTCAATCCCTGCGACAAGGGCGCCCAACACGATCTGCAGCAATGCGAAATGCATCAGCCCGGTGGACAGGCCGAACAATTTCGCTTCGCGCCCGCGACGGGCCTGCAGCAGTTGCGCCTCGGTCCGGCCAAGCGCCAGCACATGCCAGGCGATCAGCCCCAGAATGACAAAGGCCAGCCCCAGATGGGTGGCAAGCCGGATTGAAGATACATCAACCATGCTGCCTTTCAGGCCCGAGGATACCATCCACCAGCCCACCGCGCCCTGCAGCCCGCCAAGCGCGCCCAGCGTCAAAAGCCGCCCGGTCCAGCCCGCAGGGATGCGGTTCGTGGCCCAGAAGAAGGCAAAGCCCGCCGCCCAGACCAGGCCGATCACCCGGCCCAACTGGCGGTGGCCCCATTCCCACCAGAAGATCACCTTGAAATCTTCCAGCGCCATGCCCTTGTTCTGCAATTGATATTCCGGGCTGGCCTGATATTTGGCAAATTCTTCGGCCCAGTCAGCATCGGACAGAGGCGGAATCGCGCCATGGATCGGGGCCCATTCGGTGATCGACAAACCGCTGTCGGTCAGCCGGGTCAGCCCGCCCACCACGATCATGCTGGCGACCAGCGCGAACAGCACCACAAGCCAGGCCCGGATTGCCCCGCGCGCGCCGGTGCCCCGGTCGATCAGCCCCGGTTGCGGGGCGGCGGGGCGCTGTGCGTCACTGCCGACATCCTCGAAAATGCTGCGTTTCTGGGTCATCGCGGGCCGTCTCCTGATACTGGCGCGGAGACTAGGGCCGCGCCCGGGGATGGACAAGCCCCGCCCGGCGTTTGGCCATTGGCCTTTGCAGATTTGACGGGAAGCCTTGCCTGTTACAATTCGCAAGGATTGCGAAAAAGTCGCGCAAGCATTGGTGACCATCCCTATGGTCAGCGCGGCGGGGTCGGGAGGAATCGCCCCGCCGCAGGACGCCCGGAACAGGGCGCGAGGGAGGAAGACGGATGGCAGAAACGGACGGGCTCAATTCGATCCCGGCGCTGTTGGCGCGCAATGTCCGCCTTTATGGCGGTCAGCCCGCCTGGCGCGAAAAGGAATTCGGCATCTGGCAAAGCTGGACATGGGCCGAAGGCGCGGCGGAAATCCGTGGCATTGCGCTTGGCTTCATGGCGCTTGGTCTGAACCGGGGGGACCATGTGGCGATCATCGGCCGCAATCGCCCAGCATTGTATTGGTCGATGGTGGCGGCGCAGATGTGCGGGGCCGTGCCGGTGCCGCTGTATCAGGACGCGGTCGCCGAAGAGATGGCCTATGTGCTGGATCATTGCGGCGCGCGCTTCGTTGTGGCGGGCGATCAGGAACAGGTGGACAAGGTGCTGGAAATCCAGGACCGCCTGCCGATGATCGAACAGATCATCTATGTGGACCGGCGCGGAATGCGCAAATATGACCACAGCCAGATGAATGCGCTGGCCGATGTGGAGGCCGAGGGCAAGGCCGGCCATTTCCGTTTTGACGCCGAACTCGAGGCCCGCATTGCCGAGCTGAATTACGACAGCACTTGCGTGATGCTCTACACCTCGGGCACCACGGGCAAGCCCAAGGGCGTGGTCCTGTCGAACCGCAACATCATCGAAACCTCGCGCAATTCATCGGCATTCGACAAGCTGCGCCCGGGCGATGACGTGCTGGCCTATCTGCCGATGGCCTGGGTGGGGGATTTCATCTTTTCGGTGGGGCAGGCGATGTGGACGGGGTTCTGCGTGAATTGCCCCGAAAGCGCCGCCACCATGATGACCGACCTGCGCGAAATCGGGCCGACCTATTTCTTTGCCCCGCCCCGGGTGTTCGAAGGGCAACTGACCCAGGTGATGATCCGCATGGAAGATGCGGGTCGGCTGAAAAAGCGGATGTTCGACCATTACATGAAAGTCGCGCGGCGTGTGGGCCCGGCCATTCTGGATGGCAAGAAGGTGGGTTTTGGCGACCGTCTGGCCTACTGGATCGGTGACAAGCTGGTCTATGGCCCGCTGAAGAACACGCTGGGCTTCAGCCGCATCCGCGTGGGCTATACGGCGGGCGAGGCGATCGGGCCGGAAATCTTTGATTTCTACCGCTCGCTGGGGATCAACCTGAAACAGCTGTATGGCCAGACCGAGGCATCGGTCTTCATCACCCAGCAACCCGATGGCGAAGTGCGGTCGGATACCGTGGGGGTGCCCAGCCCGGGCGTGGAGGTGCGCATCGCTGAAAATGGCGAGGTGTTCTACCGCAGCCCCGGTACCTTCATGTCTTACTACAAGAACCCCGAAAGCACCGCGTCCACCAAGGATGCCGAGGGCTGGGTGGCCACCGGGGATGCCGGGTTCTTCGAAGAAAAGACCGGCCATCTGCGCATCATCGACCGCGCCAAGGATGTGGGCAAGATGGCCGATGGCCGCCTGTTCGCGCCGAAATATGTGGAAAACAAACTGAAGTTCTATCCCAACATTCTGGAGGCTGTGGTTTTCGGCAATGGCCGCGACCGCTGTACCGCCTTCATCAACATCGACCTGACGGCGGTGGGCAACTGGGCGGAACGCAACAACATTGCCTATTCCAGTTATCAGGAACTGGCCGGTCATCCGCGCGTCTATGACACGATCAGGGCGCATGTGGAGGAGGTGAATGCCTCGGTCGCGCAAGACCCGATGCTGTCGGGCTGCCAGATTCACCGTTTCTGCATCCTGCACAAGGAGTTGGATGCCGATGACGGCGAAATGACCCGTACCCGCAAGGTGCGCCGGAACATCATTGAAACCAAGTTCGCAGATCTGATCGACGGGCTTTATTCCGGGGCAAGCAGTGTGCAGACCGAAACGGAAGTCACCTATGAAGATGGCCGCAAAGGGGCCATTCGTGCCAATGTCCGCATGATGGATGCCCGGGTTGCCCCGACCCACAGCACAGACCGGAGGGCCGCCGCATGAACTTGCTAGCTGCGACGATAAGCATGGCAGACAGCTTGTCTGATCCGTTCTCGGAGGTCACAGTCGGCACTCGGACTAATGCCGTTGTCCCTACAAATTTCCTGCAGCGCGTACAAAGGGTCGGTAAAGGCGTCACGGAATATCGCTGCTGCACCTTCGATAAACAGGTCGGGCTGATGGGGCATGGAATCACTCCGCAATTGGTGGAGCCTTCCAATTGCGACATCTTCATCGCTCCTCGGATGCACTCACCTTCAGCAGACGTTCGCAACTACGTTAGCGGGCGTCTGCTGGCGGAATTTCATTCTGGAAGGAGCCTGCCATGAGTGCTCAGACGACTGACAGCTATATCACCGCAGATGGCCGCAAGATCGGCGGCGTGCTGATGGAAATGAAGAACATCACCCTGCGTTTCGGCGGTGTGAAGGCGATCACCGATATCAGCTTTGACATCCGCGAAGGCGAGATCCGCGCCATCATCGGGCCGAACGGTGCGGGCAAATCCTCGATGCTGAACGTGATTTCCGGCTTCTACGTTCCGCAGGAAGGCGAGGTCTGGTTCCGCGGCCAGAAGCGGGCGCAGATGAAGCCCTATCAGGTGGCACAGCAGGGCATTGCCCGCACTTTCCAGAACATCGCCCTGTTCGAAGGCATGACCGTGCTGGACAACATCATGACAGGGCGGCTGACCCTGATGAAGACCGGCCTGCTGGATCAGGCGCTGTGGTGGGGCCGCGCACAGCGCGAGGAAACCGAACACCGCGCCAAGGTCGAAAAGATCATCGACTTTCTGGAAATCCAGCATATCCGCAAGACCCCGGTGGGCCGTCTGCCCTATGGGTTGAAAAAGCGGGTCGAACTGGCCCGTGCGCTTGCGGCCGAACCGAAGATCCTGCTGCTGGACGAACCGATGGCGGGCATGAACGTCGAGGAGAAAGAGGACATGTGCCGCTTTGTCCTAGATGTGAACGACGAATTCGGCACCACCATCGTGCTGATCGAACATGACATGGGCGTGGTGATGGATCTGTCGGACCGGGTGGTCGTGATGGATTACGGCAAGAAGATCGGGGACGGTCCGCCCGATGAAGTGCGCAACAACCAAGACGTGATCAACGCCTATCTGGGGGTCGCCCATGCCTGACCAGCTTCTTTACGCGATCGAGGTTTCGCTCAACGGGCTGATGGCCGGGATCATGTATGCCCTTGTCGCGCTTGGCTTCGTTCTGATCTTCAAGGCCAGCGGCATCTTCAACTATGCTCAGGGGGTGCTGGCGCTGTTCGCGGCGCTGACGCTGGTCGGGCTGCAGGATGGGCAGATCCCCTTTGCCCATGTGATCAACGCAACCTTTGGCACCGATCTGCATCATTTCGGCTGGCATCTGCCTGCCCTTGTGGCCATTGCGCTGACGGCGCTTGTGATGGTGGGCATGGCCTGGGCCATTGAACGGTTCGTGCTGAAACATCTAGTCAATCAGGAGCCGATCATCCTGTTCATGGCGACCATCGGCCTTGCCTATTTCCTGGAAGGTCTGGGCGATGTGATGTGGGGGGCCGATATCAAGAAGCTGGATGTCGGTCTGCCGCAGGGCATTTCGGAAACCATCGACAGCGTGACCTTCAACCTGTTCGGCTATGGCTTCTTCATCGACCGGCTGGATATCGTTGCGGCGGTGGTTGCAGCGCTGCTGGTGGCTGCGCTGACCGCCTTCAGCCAGTACACCAAATATGGCCGCGCCCTGCGCGCTGTGGCCGATGACCATCAGGCTGCGCTGTCGGTGGGCATTTCGCTGCGCTTCATCTGGGTTCTGGTCTGGTCCATCGCGGGCTTTGTGGCTCTGGTGGCGGGCATCATGTGGGGGTCCAAGTCCGGGGTGCAGTTCAGCCTGTCGCTGATCGCGCTGAAGGCGCTGCCAGTGCTGATGCTGGGTGGCTTCACCTCGATCCCCGGTGCGATTGTCGGCGGGCTCATCATCGGCATGGGCGAGAAGCTGTTCGAATTCTTCATGGGGCCGCTGATCGGCGGCGCGACCGAGAACTGGTTCGCCTATGTGCTGGCGCTCATTTTCCTCGTCTTCCGGCCGCAGGGCCTGTTTGGCGAGAAGATCATCGAAAGGGTGTGACCGATGCTTTACAGAGAAGCCGGTGATTTCAAGACGTCCTATGTGAAGGACAGCCAGACCTTTCCGATCCGCTTTGACCGGATGGCCTATTACACCCTGCTGGCAGTCGCCTTCGGCGTGGTGCCCTTTCTGATCAACGATTACTGGGCCAATGCGATTTTCGTGCCCTTTCTGATCTATGCGATTGCCGCCATCGGGTTGAATATCCTGACCGGTTATTGCGGGCAGGTCAGTCTTGGAACGGGCGGGTTCATGGCGGTGGGGGCCTATGCCTGCTACAAGCTGATGACGGCCTTCCCTGACATGCCGATGCTGATCAACGTGCTGCTGGCCGGGCTGGTTACGGCGGGTGTGGGGGTGCTGTTCGGCCTGCCTTCGCTGCGGATCAAGGGCTTCTATCTGGCCGTGGCCACGCTGGCGGCGCAGTTCTTCCTTGTCTGGCTGTTTAACAAGGTGCCGTGGTTCTACAACTACTCCGCCTCGGGGCAGATCACGGCGCCTGAACGCACGATGCTGGGGGTGGCTGTCACCGGTGCGAATACCCCGGCTTGGGCCAAGTATCTGTTCTGCCTTGTGCTGCTGGTCTCTCTCGCCTGGCTGGCGCGCAACCTGACACGCGGCATGGTGGGGCGCAAATGGATGGCGATCCGCGACATGGACATCGCCGCCGAAATCATCGGGGTGAACCCGCTGACCACCAAGCTCTCGGCTTTCGCGGTGTCCAGCTTCTATATCGGTGTGGCGGGGGCGCTGTTCTTTGCGGTCTATCTGGGCGCGGCCGAAGTGGGCGAAGCCTTCGGGATCAACAAGAGCTTTCTTGTGCTGTTCATGATCATCATCGGCGGGCTGGGGTCGATCTTCGGCGCCTTCGCCGGGGCGGCCTTTCTTGTGCTGCTGCCGGTGTTTCTGAAGAACGTGCTGGTCGGCGGCCTTGGCTGGCCCACCGATCTGGCCGCCCATATCGAACTGATGATCGTGGGCGGGCTTATCATCACCTTCCTGATCCTGGAGCCGCATGGTCTGGCTCAGCTTTGGCGGGTGACGAAAGAGAAATTGCGGCTCTGGCCCTTCCCGCATTGACGGGGCGGGCGCGGAAATGCCGGGGGCGCGGGAGGCGGCCCCGGCGGGACGGACAGGCCGGGAAACCGGCTCATATCTGAAAAAAAACCGGGAGGAGAACGACATGAAAAAGACTTTCACCATGCTGGCGGCTGCGGCGATTGCTGCAACTGCGGGCCTTGCGACCCCGGCTGCCGCCGAACTGGTGGTGCCGAACCTGAGCTATCGCACCGGGCCCTTTGCCGCCGGTGGCATCCCCTATGCCGACGGGTTCATGGACTATTTCACCCTGCTGAATGAACGCGATGGCGGCATCGGCGGCGAAAAGGTGCAGGTGCCGGAATGTGAAACCGCCTACAACACCGAAAAGGGCGTGGAATGCTATGAGGCCACCAAGGGCCAGGGCGCGCTGGTCTATAATCCGCTGTCCACCGGCATCACCTATCAGTTGATCCCCAAGGTCGCGGTCGATGGCATCCCGCTTTACACCCCCGGCTATGGCCGCACCTCGGCGGCGAATGGCAAGGTGTTCGAATGGGTGTTCAACTACCCGGCCAATTACTGGGATGGCGCCAGCGTGGCCATCAAGCATCTTCTGGATCAGAATGGCGGCAGCCTGGAAGGCAAGAAGATCGCGCTGCTTTACCACAACTCGGCCTATGGCAAGGAACCGATCCGCACCCTGCAGGAACTGTCGAAGAAGCATGGCTTCACGCTGGCCGAACTGCCGATCGACAGCCCCGGACAGGAACAGAAAAGCCAGTGGCTGCAGGTGCGCCGCGACAAGCCGGATTATGTGCTGTTCTGGGGCTGGGGCGTGATGAACTCGGTCGCCATTCAGGAAGCCGCGAATATCCGCTTCCCGATGGAGAACTTCATCGGCATCTGGTGGTCCGGGTCGGAAAACGACGTGCTTCCGGCGGGTGACGGGGCCAATGGCTACAAGTCGCTGGCCATGCACGGCACAGGTATGGACTATCCGGTCTATGCCGACCTGAAGAAATACGTCCATGACGCCGGCAAGGCGGCAGGCGCGGGCGATCAGGTGGGCTCGGTGCTGTATTCGCGCGGCATGTATGCGGCCATGGTCATCGCCGAGGCGATCCGCAAGGCGCAGGAAATCCATGGCACGGCGGCAGTGAACGCCAAGCAGGTGCGTGACGGCTTTGAACAGCTGGAAATCACTGAGGCGCGCATGGCCGAACTGGGTCTGCCGAATTTCGGCCAGCCCTTCAAGGCAACCTGCGAAGACCATGGCGGCCCGGGTGCGGCGATGATCCAGCAATGGGATGCCGCTGCCAAGAAATGGAACCTGATCTCGGGCTTCATCGCCCCGGATGACGAGGTTCTGGTGCCGCTGGTGATGGAAGATTCGGCTGCCTTTGCCGCCGAAAACTCGATCACCGAGCGCTGCAACTGATGCGCGGCGGGGGCGGCAATCCCGCCCCCGCACCCCTTGCTGCGAGGCCAGAGCCATGCTTGACGCGACCCAAACCGCCCTTTCCACCGATCCGAAGCCAGGCGAGACCCTGCTGGAGGTCAACAATATCGAGGTGATCTACAATCACGTCATCCTCGTGCTGAAAGGTGTCAGCCTTTCTGTGCCCAAGGGCGGGATCACCGCGCTGCTGGGCGGCAATGGCGCGGGCAAGACCACCACGTTGAAGGCCGTATCGAACCTGCTGCACTCTGAACGGGGGGCTGTCACCAAGGGGCAGATCACCTATCGTGGCCAGCGGATCCAGGATCTGAATCCGTCAGACCTAGTGAAGATGGGGGTCATTCAGGTGATGGAAGGCCGCCATTGTTTTGAACACCTGACGGTCGAGGAAAACCTGCTGACCGGCGCCTATACCCGCACCGATGGCAAGGCGGCGATCATGGCCGATCTTGAGATGGTCTATACCTATTTTCCGCGCCTGAAAGAGCGCCGCAAATCGCAGGCGGGCTACACTTCGGGAGGGGAACAGCAGATGACGGCAATGGGCCGTGCGCTGATGTCGCGCCCCGAGATGATCTTGCTGGATGAACCGTCCATGGGTCTGGCCCCGCAACTGGTGGAACAGATCTTTGAAATCGTGAAGGCCGTGAATGCGGGCGAGGGTGTGACCTTCCTGCTGGCCGAACAGAACACTAATGTCGCGCTGCGCTATGCCCATACCGGCTATATTCTGGAAAGTGGCCGGGTGGTGATGGAAGGCACGGCGCAGGAATTGCGCGAAAACCCGGATGTGGCTGAATTCTATCTGGGCATGTCGGACAAGGGCCGCAAATCGTTCCGCGATGTGCGCAGCTATCGCCGCCGCAAGCGGTGGCTGGCATGAAGGGGGATCAGGCCATGGCCCATTTCGATGCCCTTGAAACCCGCTCTGCCGACCAGCGTGCTGCCGATCTGGCCCGCGACCTGCCTGCGCTGATTGCGCATGCGATGACGGCCCCGGCCATGGCCAGCAGTCTTGCCGGTGTCGATCCGGCGCAGATCACCAGCCTTGCCGCGCTGGCGCGACTGCCGGTGATCCGCAAGGCCGATCTGTCCGGTGCGCAGAAGAAGCACCCACCACTTGGGGGGTTTTTGCCCGAAGGTGGGCGGTTCGAACACGTGTTCCAATCGCCCGGCCCGATCTATGAGATTGGCCGCACCGGGCACGACTGGTGGCGCATGGGCCGGTTTCTGCACGCCTGCGGTGTGGGGCCCCGCGATATCGTGCAGAATTGCTTTGGCTATCACTTGACGCCTGCCGGGATGATCTTTGAATCCGGTGCGCGAGCCGTTGGCGCTGCCGTGCTGCCTGCGGGCACCGGCCAGACCGACCTGCAGGTGCGGGCGGCGGTAGATGTGGGCAGCACCGCCTATGCCGGCACGCCGGATTATCTGAAGATCATCCTTGATCGCGCCGATGAGATGGGCGAGCGGCTGAAGATCACCCGAGCGGCTGTGGGCGGGGGGGCCTTGTTCCCCAGCCTGCGTCGCGAATATGCGGATCGCGGCATCCTCTGCCTGCAATGCTATGCCACCGCCGATCTGGGCAATATCGCCTATGAATCCGAGGCGCAGGAAGGCATGATCCTGGATGAAGGGGTGATCGTCGAAATTGTGCGCCCCGGCACGGGCGATCCCGTCCCGATGGGCGAAGTGGGCGAGGTGGTGGTCACCACGCTCAACCGCGATTACCCGCTTGTGCGCTTTGCCACCGGTGATCTGTCGGCGCTGATGCCCGGTCAATCGCCCTGCGGGCGCACCAACCTGCGCATCAAGGGATGGCTGGGCCGTGCCGATCAGACCACCAAGATCAAGGGCATGTTCGTGCGCCCCGAACAGGTGGCCGAGTTCGTGGCCCGTCACGAGGAGGTATCACGCGCCCGGGTCATCGCTAGCCGCGAGGGCGAGATGGATGCGATGACGGTGCAGGTGGAAAGCCGCGCCACCAATCCCGCCTTGTATGAAGGTTCGGTGCTGGAAGTGCTGAAGCTGCGCGGTCGGGTGGAAATCGTTGCCCCTGGCAGCCTGCCCAATGATGGCAAGGTGATCGAGGATCGCCGCACTTACGGCTGAGCCGCCGTCAATACAGGGAGTTTCTGTCCCCCCTCATCCTCCCTGAACCTGTCGCGCCCGCAATCCGGGCGCGGTTTTTTGCGTCCCGGTGGGCGGATATGACAAGGCACGGTGCGAAGTCATGTCGGATGGCCGCGAATCTTCTGGCGTGCTGCGACAAGATGTCCCAATGTGGACAGGCGCGCGCACGGTTTTGGGAGGAACCACATGAACAAGATGATTGCCCTGATCTGCGTGATCAGCTGGTCAGGCTTTTGGGCCTTTGGCTATCTGGCACTGTCGGCCCGGATCGAGGATCAGAGCCAGATGGTGATTGCCCTGCTGCTTGCGGCGCTTGGCTTCTTCACTGGCATGATCGCCTGGTTGAAACTGTCTCGGGATGTGAAGGTGCCGCTGCAGGCCTAGCCCTTCAGTTCCGCCGTGATCCGTACCGGGCCAGCCGTGCCGCGCAGGCGGGCGCGATAGATCACCAGTGACTCGGTCACCCGCATCACATAGGTGCGGGTTTCGGAAAACGGGATCATTTCCACCCAATCCACCACATCCACAGCCGCGCTGCGCGGATCGCCGAATTCGGTGATCCAGCGGCGCGGGCGTCCCGGTCCGGCATTGTAGCCCGAAGCCACCAGCGCGACCGAGGGACCGAATTCTTCAACCAGTTTCGCCAGATAGGCACTGCCCAGGGTCGCATTATAGGCCGGATCGCGGGTCAGGCGGCCCAGATCAAAAGGCAGGCCCAGCGACTTCGCCGTGCGTTCGGCCGTTTCCGGCATCAATTGCATCAACCCGCGGGCCCCGGCGCTGCTGCGTGCTGCGGGGTCAAACTCGCTTTCACGCCGGGCAATCGCCAGCGCAAAGGCCCGCGAAACCGCCAGCCCGGTTTCGGGGATCAGGTCCGGCACCGGGAAATAGGCCTCGGGCAGGATCACCCCGCGTTCGGCCCCCTGCTTGGCCAGCAAGACGGCGATATGCGGTTCATGGATCGTCAGGGCCAGATCGGCGAGTGCGGCCAGATCATCTGGCGACAGGCCTTCGGCCAGGTGCAGCAGGAATCGCTTGCCTTGCGTCCGGTCCCCGGCCTTCAGCAACAAAAGCCCGGCTTCCAGCACGGATGAACGCGCGAAGGGGCGATCTTGCCACTTGGTGCGGCCCTGCAGGGCAATCAGCCCCGGGTCCAACGAAAGCCCCAGGCGTTCAGCAGCCAGCAGGCCGTAATAGGCTGTCTGGTGCTGCGCCGCACTGGCATAGGCGGTCTGGGCCGCCGGATCGCCTGCCGCTTCGAGAGCGCGGCCTTGCCAGTAAAGGGCGCGTGATACCGAGATGGGCGTAACGACCGCCGATTCCAGATGGCGAAAATGGGTCAGCGCTGTCTGGGCATCGCCCAGATGGCGCAGCGCAATGAACCCGGCCAGAAATTCCAGATCGGCATAATCGCTGCCCGCCGTCAGATGGTGGCGGGCGGCAATGCGATAGGCCTGCGCAGCCTCGCCATCGCGCAGCAACTGCCGCGACAGTTGCGCCCGGCGTTTGGCCCAGATTTCGGGCCGGCCCAACAGATCGGCGCTGGCCGAATGATCAAGCATCAGCGCCGCTGCTTCGGGCCAGAGGTCTTTGGAAATGCGCCAATCGACCCGGGCCTGTGCCAATAATGGATGATTGGCGAGCGCAGCGGGCACGGCCTTGACCAGATCATTGACATTGGCCGCGCGGTCAAACAACGCCAGCCGGGCCCGCGCCAGCGCCGCCCAATCCGGCCCGACACGATCGATCAAGGCGCGGGCGGCGGCCTTTTCGCCCTCCCAGAGCAGATGTTCCAGCCGGTCCCGCGACAGCGCCACCAGACCCGGATAAAGGCCCAACAGCGCGGCCTCCTCTTCGCCCGTCAGGGGCAGTTCGATATATGCGCGGCGGGCTTCTGCCTCGGCTTCCGCCGCGCGCCCTGTCGCCTGCAGGGCGCGGATGGCACCCAGCGATCCGGTGGCCGTCTGGGGCGGTGTGGTTCCGAACCATGCCAGAACCCGCGACGGGGTGCTGGATCGCGCAACGGCCTCTTCCCCCGCCTTGCGCAGCAAGGCAAGGCCCGGCCATTCGGGGCGGCGGGCCAGAAAATCCTCGTATTCCGTCAGGCTGCCTTCTCCCGCGCGCAACCGCTGCCACAGGATGACATCGGCCCCGACTGCACCGGCATCCACCGCCAGCCGTTCGGCCTCGGCCCAATTCTGGCGCCCCGATTCATTCAGGGCCAGACGCAGGGCGGCGGCCGGGTCGGTCTGGGCGACCGCAGGCAGGGGGCCAAGCAGGACCAGCGACAGCGAAAGGACAAGGGGGCGCATCAGCATCATGGCGCGGAACCTGCCCG
Organism: Gemmobacter denitrificans; assembly: GCF_036964905.1. Lineage (NCBI taxonomy): Bacteria > Pseudomonadati > Pseudomonadota > Alphaproteobacteria > Rhodobacterales > Paracoccaceae > Gemmobacter > Gemmobacter denitrificans. The sequence goes on along the minus strand of NZ_JBALHR010000011.1, from coordinate 38,927 downwards.
AAGGGCGGCAGCGCTGCAACTCACATCGCCGACAGGAAGCCCCCGCTTGGCAAGCTGCCGCTTGGGCGATAAGGAAGCCAAGGTCAACCGGGCGAGTCTGCCCAGCAATCAGGAGAAGCGTGTCATGTTCAAAGGGTCCATGCCTGCCCTTGTCACGCCGTTCAAGAACGGCGCTGTCGATGTGGACACGCTCAAGAAACTTGTGGAATGGCACATTGCCGAGGGCAGTCATGCCATCGTGCCGGTGGGGACCACGGGTGAAAGCCCGACGCTGAGCCATGAGGAACATGGCCGGGTGATCGAGATTGTGGTGGAAACCGCTGCAGGTCGGGTTCCGGTGATTGCAGGCGCGGGATCGAATGCCACGGCCGAAGGGATTGGCCTGATCCAGCATGCGCAAAAGGCCGGGGCCGATGCGGCGCTGGTGGTGACGCCCTATTACAACAAGCCGACACAGGCGGGTCTGATCGCCCATTACACCGCGCTGCATGACGCCAGCGACCTGCCGATCATCATCTACAACATCCCGGGCCGGTCGGTTGTGGACATGACCCCCGAAACGATGGGCCAGCTTGCCAAGATGCCCCGCATCGTGGGTGTGAAGGATGCGACCGGCAAGATCGAGCGGGTCAGCCAGCAGCGCGCCAGCTGTGGGAAAGATTTCATCCAGCTGTCAGGCGAGGATGCCACGGCACTTGGCTTCAACGCCCATGGTGGCGTGGGCTGCATTTCGGTCACCGCCAATGTGGCGCCACGCCTGTGTGCCGAATTCCAGGAGGCCACGCTGCGCGGCGATTACGCGACCGCGTTGGAGTATCAGGACCGCTTGATGCCCTTGCATGAGGCGATCTTCCTTGAACCGGGGCTGGTCGGCGCGAAATATGGCCTGTCGCTGCTGGGCCTGTGCAGCGAGGAGGTCCGCCTGCCGCTGGTCGGGCTGACCGATGGCACCAAGGCGCGGATCAAGGCCGCGATGCAGTTCGCCGGGCTGATCTGAGGGCAAGAGGGGGCTTTGCCCCCGCCCGTTCCGGGCTCCGCCGGGATATTTGGAACAAGACAAAGGGCCTTGCCGGTGCGGGGCCCTTTTGCCGTTGGAGAGATGCGGAATGAACGACAATCTGCGCGGCGCGGGATTCATGGTGGCGGCCATGCTGGGATTTGCCATCGAGGACATGCTGCTCAAGCGCGTGTCCGCGGCTGGCCTGCCGGTGGGGCAGGTGTTGCTGATCTTCGGTGCGGGCGGAGCGCTGGTCTTTGCGGCCCTGACGCGGCGGGCTGGGCAGCCGCTGTGGCACCCGGCAGTCATCGGGCCACGCATGCTGTTGAAAGCCGGGTTCGAGGTGATGGGACGGCTGTTCTATACGCTGGCCATCGCGCTGACGCCGCTGTCCACGGCCAGTGCCATCCTGCAGGCCACCCCGCTGGTTGTTGTTGCCGGGGCGGCGCTGATCTTTGGCGAAAAGGTAGGATGGCGGCGGTGGTCGGCCATTCTTGCCGGATTGTGCGGCGTTCTGGTCATCCTGCGCCCCGGTCTGGAAGGGTTCAACGCCCTGTCCTTGCTGGCTGTGGCGGGGTTGATCGGCTTTGCGGGCCGCGATCTGGCGACACGGGCCGCGCCAAAGGTGCTGAGCAACCTGCAACTGGGCATTTACGGGTTTCTGGCCATGGTGCCGACCGGCTTGGGGTTGATGCTTTGGCAGGGCGGTGCTGTCTGGCCCGATGCGGTTGCCTGGGGGCAATTGGCCGTGGCGATTGGCTTCGGGGTCTTTGCCTATTGGGCGCTGACCGTTGCCATGCGGTTGGGCGAAGTCAGTGCCGTAACCCCCTTCCGATACACAAGACTTGTTTTTGCGCTTGTTCTTGGCATGGTTGTTTTTGGGGAGCGCCCTGACCTTCAGACGATTCTCGGATCGGGAATTGTGGTCGCGGCCGGGTTGTATACGCTTTTGCGCAGCCGAAAGGTGGCTTCGCAAAAGGGTTAAGGTTTGGTTTGTATGGGGGCTTTCCGCGGCCAGTTTGTGTGAGGTCCTGGTAAATGTTTCTGTATGGGTGACAGTGTCGTGATTGAGCCGCTTCCATGTCAAAAAATGGGCAGAATTCAGCGCTTTCTGGGGCGTAAGGCAGCACCGACTGCCACAAAGCTTAACAGAGAGGATGCCCAGATGTTCCTGACCGATATCCTGCGCCGTGAAGCCCCATTGGCCGATGCAATTGCGGCGCCGTCGCTTGGGCTGATGCCCGGGGCGCTGGTGGAAACCGAAACCGGCTGGGCACCCGTGGAAAGCCTGTATCCAGGCCAACGTCTGCAGGTGTCGGGCGGCGGTCTGCGCCCGCTGGTCGCGATCTGGGCCGATGCGCCAGCCAGCGGAACGGCAATTCATGTGCCGGGCGGCGTGCTGGACAATTGCGAAGACCTGATGCTGGGCGAAAGCCAGCTGGTGCTGCTGGACACCCTTGGCGATCCGGATGTGCCGGACGCGATGGAGGTTCTCGTGCCTGCTGCGGCGCTGGTCGGGCGGCGGGGGATCACGCGCCGCGCCCTGCCGCGCCCGCAACCTTTGCTTCGGCTGATGTTCGATGAGGAAGAGGTGTTCTGGGCCCAAAGCGGTGTCATGCTGCATGGGGCATCGGTGGCGCATCCTGAAACCGCCCTGATGAGTGCCGATTTCGTTCAGCTGAGCCAGCCGCGCAGCGCCGCATTTCTGGAACGGCGTCTGGCCTGACATCTGCCCGGTGGCTGGACTTTCCGCGATCGCTCGCCTATTTCGGAGCGATCATGGCCAAGCACGCAGACCCCAATTCCAAGATGATCGCCGAAAACCGCCGGGCGCGTTTCGATTACCATATCGAAAGCGACCTTGAGGCCGGGATCATGCTGTATGGGTCTGAAGTCAAATCGCTGCGGCAGGGCGGATCGAACCTGGGTGAAAGCTATGCCAGCGTCGAAGGTGGCGAATTGTGGCTCATCAACAGCTATGTGGCCCCTTACCGCGAGGCCAAGACCTGGGGCCATGAAGAGCGTCGCCGCCGCAAGCTGCTGGTGTCGAAGAAAGAACTGTCGCGCCTGTGGAACGCGACTGCGCGCGAAGGCATGACCATCGTGCCGATGAAGTGGTATTTCAATGACCGTGGCCTTGTGAAGGTCAAGCTGGGTGTGGCGAAGGGCAAGAAGCTGGCCGACAAGCGCGCGACCGAGGCCAAGCGCGATTGGGATCGCCAGAAGCAACGGCTGCTCAAGCAGGGTTGATCTGTCAACAAATCTGACTTGATCTTGCGTCAAGCTTGGTTCCTGACCCAAGATATGCGACTGTTTGGCGCATCCGGGGGTGTTTGTCCCGGGCAACATGCGCGATTGCCCAAGGCATCGCGCCGGGAAAGGAACGAGTGACATGGAACTTATCATCAGCCTGATTGCCGGGGCTGTGGGGGGCAATGCTGCCGGGGCGGTTCTGAAGAACCTGAGCCTTGGGACGCTGGGCAATTCGATCGTCGGAATCCTTGGTGGCGGCGTGGGCGGCCAGATTCTGGCCATGCTGGGCGCGGGGGGCGTTGCGGCTGCGGCGGGTGGCGGCACGGATATCGCGTCCATCGTTGGCAGCCTTGCCAGCGGTGGCGTCGGCGGCGGGGTGCTGCTGGCGGTTGTTGGCGTGATCAAGGGGGTTCTGGGGCGCTGAACCCGGCAGCTTTGGAAAAAGGGCGCGCGCCGTTTCGGCTGCGCGCCCTTTGCTTTGGGCGCTAACAGGTGGCTTGCCGCTTGCCTGACTGCGCCCCTGTGATAAAGCGGGATCAAAGATGCAGGAGCCCGCGCCATGACTTCCGCTTTTCAAGATGATCCCAGGACACTGGTGTCCACCGCCTGGCTTGATGCCCATCTGAAAGACCCCGATCTGCGGGTTCTGGATGCCAGCTGGTATCTGCCCGATATGGGCCGGGACGCGAAGGCCGAATATGCCGCCGGCCATATCCCCGGTGCGCGGTTCTTCGATATCGACGAGATCAGCGACCAGAGGTCGAGCCTGCCGCATATGGCACCACCAGTCGAGAAGTTCATCAGCCGGATGCGCGCCATGGGCGTGGGCGACGGCCATCAGGTGGTGGTTTATGACGGCATGGGCCTGTTTTCCGCGGCCCGCGTGTGGTGGCTGTTCCGGCTGATGGGCAAGACCGACATCGCCGTGCTGGATGGTGGCCTGCCCAAGTGGAAGGCCGAAGGGCGCGAACTTGAGGACATGGCGCCGATCCTGCGTGACCGTCACATCACCGTCAGCCGTCAGGCGGCGCTGGTGAAGGATGTGACGCAGGTTGCCCATGCCAGCAAGCTGGGCGAGGCGCAGATCATTGATGCCCGCAGCGCGCCGCGCTTTCGCGGTGAAGTGCCCGAGCCGCGCCCCGGTTTGCGGTCGGGTCACATTCCGGGATCGAAGAACGTGCCTTTCACCGATCTTCTGCAGCCCGATGGCACGATGAAGGACCTGGCCGCCCTGCGTGCCGTTTTCACTGCAGCGGGGGTGGATCTTGCCAAGCCCGCCATTACCAGTTGCGGATCGGGGGTTACGGCTGCCGTTCTGGCCCTGGCGCTGGAACGGATCGGGCACAGGAACTGGTCGCTCTATGATGGCTCATGGGCCGAATGGGGCATGTATGACGATCTGAAAGTCGCAAAAGGATAAGGCGATGCTGGAAGCACTGAAGGCGCAGCCGCAGGACAAGATTCTGCAGCTGATCCAGATGTTCAAGGATGATCCGAGAACCGACAAGATCGATCTCGGCGTGGGCGTCTACAAGGATGCGACGGGTCTGACCCCGGTGATGCGGGCGATCAAGGCTGCTGAAAAGAAGATCTGGGAAACCCAGGACACCAAGACCTATACCGCGCTGACGGGCGAGCCCGGCTATAACATGGCAATGCGCAAGCTGATCCTGGGCGACGCGGTGGCGGCTGACCGGCTGTCGTCGATTGCAACTCCGGGCGGCACCGGGGCTGTGCGGCTGGGGGTTGATCTGGCCAAGATGTTCAATCCCGGGGCAACGGTCTGGGTATCGCGCCCAACCTGGGGCAACCATATCTCGATCATCAAGTTCGTGGGGCTTCCCGTCGCCGAATACCGCTATTTCAATGCGGAATCGGGCGAAGTGGATTTTGCAGCGGTCAAGGCGGATCTGGGGCAGGTGAAGCCGGGCGATGTGGTCTTGCTGCATGGTTGCTGCCACAATCCGACCGGGGCGAACCTGACGCTGGACCAGTGGCAGGAGGTGATCGCCATCCTGAAGGACCGGCAGGCCTTCCCGATGGTCGATCTGGCCTATCAGGGATTTGGCGACGGTCTGGATCAGGACGCGGCACCGACACGGATGATTGCGCAGGCTTTCCCGGAACTGTTGATCGCGGCCTCGTGCAGCAAGAATTTCGGCGTCTATCGCGACCGCGCCGGGGTCTTGGTCGCCGTATCCGCCGATGCGGCGCAGGCGGAGATCACCCAGGGCAATCTGAGCTTCCTCAACCGCCAGACCTATAGCTTTCCGCCCGATCATGGCATTCGCGCGGTGATGACCGTGCTGGATGATCCGGCGCTGGAGGCAGACTGGAAGGAAGAGCTGGAGGTAACCCGCAGCGGGATGCTGGGTCTGCGCGCCCAACTGGCCGAGGAACTGCGCAGGGCCACCAATACCGACCGCTTCGATTTCGTGGCCCGGCATCGCGGCATGTTTTCATTGCTGGGCCTGACCGAAGCGCAGGTCATGCGGCTGCGTGAAGAATTCGGCATCTACATGGTCAGCGACTCGCGCATCAACATTGCCGGGTTGAACGCGGCCACCGTGCCGGTTCTGGCCCGGGCGGTTGCCGAGGTGATCCGTTAATCACGTTTTCTGGCGCGGCGGGCCCTGACACCGCCGCGCCATCCTTTTGCCTGCATGCAGGCTCGATTGCGGGAAAATCGCAGTCTCTTTGTTCTGTGGCACGGATCAATCTGGCCATCTGACCCGTATTCTTCATGAAGGTGCCACGCTTTCGCCCGGTCGGTCCGGCACTCTCTCATGAGGTGAATTGGGCAGTTCCTGCCCTGCGCCTTGATTGCGGAGAGGCAGAATGCCAACAACCTTCAATGTGTTTTCGCTGGGGAATCAGGCGGATATTGATACGACCGAAGGCAATACACTGGCAGAGAATGCTGGTGCCCTGGTCGGTTTGACCTTCGGCGGGGTGCAGAATGCCTTGCTCAACAATCAGCAGACGTTCTCGCCCGGTTCGACCGGTTTCGCCGGTGGCACCACGAATGCTTATGATCAGACCAACGCACCTGCCGAAACCTTCCTCATCAATGGCGGGGCGGAACAGACCTTCGATTCCTCGGTCGTGTACAATGCGACCATTACATATACCGATGGCACGACCGCCACGGTCACGGCTGTCATCTTTCAGGATACGGCGGGCAATACCTATTGGGCCCCTGAATTCGCCGCAAATGCCGATCAGGCAGCAATGCAGGCGCAACCGATCCGCAGCCTGACGCTTGACAGTCTCAACAGTGCCACCTTCTCGGGGATGACGGGGGACCGGCAGACATGGAACGTGGTCACCTGTTATCTGCGCGGCACCCGTATTCTGACCCCGCAGGGAGAAAAGCTGATCGAGACCCTGCAACCGGGCGATCTTGTCATGACCAGGGACAATGGGCCGCAGCCGATCCTGTGGATCGGAGCCAGCACCGTTATGGGGCAGGGACGGTTGGCCCCGGTGCGTATCGCCCGGGGGGCGCTTGGGCAGGGCCTGCCCCTGCGCGACCTGTATGTTTCCCGGCAGCATCGGATGTTGCTGCGCTCGCGCGTGGCCGAGCGGATGTTTGGTTCGCCTGAAATCCTGGTGCCCGCAATCAAGCTGATCGGATTGCCCGGTATCGCGGTGACCGAGGTGCCGACGCAGGTCACTTGGTTTCACCTGCTGACCGAACCGCATCAGATCATCTTTGCCGAAGGTGCGCCAAGCGAAACCCTGCTGACCGGAGCCGAGGCCATGCGTGCCGTCGGTGCCGAAGCTGCGTCGGAACTGGCTCTGCTTTTTCCCGAACTCATTGCGCATCCGGTGCTGCCCGCCCGGCCCTGTATCCGCAACGCCCGGCTGGATCGTTTGCTGCAACGCCACCGCAAGAACGGGCTGGCTTTGGTCGCCTGAACGGCATTGGAGACCCATCATGCGAAAAGGCCCGCGCAGGGATCGCGGGCCTTTGCTGTTTGTGGGGAAGTGGTCGATCAGCCGTGATAGGCGCTTTCACCATGCGAGACCTGATCCAGGCCCTGACGTTCGCTGTCGGTATCCACCCGCAGGCCGATCACCATATCCACCAGCTTGAAGAGCAGGAAGGACAGCACGCCGGTCCAGACCACGGTCAGCGCAACGGATTCGATCTGAATCCAGGTCTGCGCGCCGATCGCATAGTCTTCGCCCTTCACGCCACCGAAGGAGGCCGCCGAGAAGGGACCGACCAGAATGGCGCCGATGATGCCGCCCACGCCATGGATGCCGAACACGTCAAGGCTGTCGTCATAGCCGGCCTTGATCTTCACCACGGTGACGAAGAAGTAGCAGGCGGCCGCAGCAATCGCCCCCAGCAGGATGGCGCCCATCGGGCCGACCGTGCCGCAAGCGGGGGTGATTGCCACCAGACCGGCGACCATGCCCGAAACAGCCCCCAGCATCGAAGCCTTGCCCCGCAGTGCGCCTTCCAGCGCCGACCAGACAACTGCGGCAGCAGCGGTGGCGATGAAGGTATTGATCATGGCCAGCGTCGCGCCGCCATTGGCTTCCAGGTTGGACCCGACGTTGAAGCCGAACCAGCCGACCCACAGCATCGAAGCGCCGATCATGGTCATCACCATCGAATGCGGCGCCATGTTTTCCTTGCCGTAACCCACACGCTTGCCGATCACGATGGCGCCGATCAGGGCCGCTACACCGGCATTGATATGCACCACAGTGCCGCCGGCAAAGTCGATCGCGCCGTGCTTGAACAGCAGGCCGTTCGCATCCCAGACCATATGGGCCATCGGGAAGTAGCAGAAAGTGCCCCACAGGACCGAGAACAGCAGCGCCGCCGAAAACTTGATGCGTTCGGCAAAGGCCCCGATGATCAGCGCAGGTGTGATCGCCGCGAAGGTCATCTGGAAGGCGATGAACAGATATTCCGGGATGACATAGCCAGCCGAGAAGGTGGCCGACATGCTGTCAGCCGTCACGCCAGCCAGGAACAGCTTGCCCAGGCCGCCCCAATAGGGCGAGTCGCTGCCGCCGAAGGAGAAGGAGTAACCATAGATCACCCAGATCAGCATCATCACGCAGGCAATCAGCGTGGTTTGCATCAGGATCGACAGCATGTTCTTGCTGCGCACCAGGCCGCCATAGAACAGCGCCAGACCCGGCAGCGTCATGAACAGCACCAGCACGGTGGAGGTCATCATCCAGGACACATCGCCCTTGTCCATCACGGGGACGACTTCGGCAACGGTTTCGGTGGTGGCAGCGGCGGCCTCGGCCGTGGCTTCCTGCGCCCATGCGGGCAGGGCCGTCAGCGCCGAAATCGCCGCAAGGCCGGAGAGTTTGTTCATTGTTTTCATGGTGTCGTGTTCCCCTTCCACCCTTGTCTCACAGCGCGTCGTCATTGGTTTCGCCCGTACGGACGCGCACCGCATGTTCCACATCCAGAACGAAGATCTTGCCGTCACCGATCTTGTCGGTACGTGCCGTGGTGCGGATCGTCTCCACCACCTGTTCGGCCAGCGCGTCAGCAACAACGATTTCCAGCCGCACCTTCGGTACGAAGTTCACGGCATATTCGGCACCGCGATAAATCTCGGTATGGCCGGACTGCGACCCGAAGCCCTTGATCTCGGTCACCATCATGCCGCGCACGCCGATGGTGGTCAGGGCTTCACGGACCTCCTCAAGCTTGAACGGCTTGATTGCTGCAATGATCAGTTTCACATGCGTCCCCTTTTTCTTGCCATTCGCCCCTGTCGCGGGCTTGCCGGTCAAGAAGGCGGCGAATGCTGCAGCTGCACAAGAAATGCGCGGCTTCGTCGGGGGGGATTTCAGGGCTTGTTGCACATTTTTTGCACGAATTGCGCCATGTGCCGAATTATTGTGCGAAACCGGTCTGCGAATCGTGTCCGCACCCACTCCACAAGAGCGGCATGTCAGGGTAAGATTCCGGCAGAACAAAGACCAGAAGACGGGCGTATCGGGCAATGAGTGGATCGGGCAAACGGGGGGCACCGCTGGTGGCGGATCGCCGCTATCCGTCTTCGGGCGGGGGATCTGGGCGCGGCGGACCGCCGAAGAAGCCCGAACCGCCGAAAAAACCGGCTTCCCCCCGAAAGCCCGCATCGCGCAAACCTGCCCGGAAGCATGGGCTGATTGTCGGGCTGATCCTTGGGCTTCTTGGCCTGATCTGGCGGGTGATCTGGGGCGTGGGCTGGCGGCTTGGCGTTGTGTCGGCGCTGGTGCTGTTTGGGGTGGTCTTCTATTTCCACCAACAATTGCCCTCGGTCACCGATCTGGTGGACGCGCGCGCGCGCGGATCGGTCACCATGCTGGATCGTGACGGTCAGGTCTTTGCCTGGCGTGGCGAAACCTTCGGCGGCATGATCACCTCGGATCATGTGTCGGATCATTTGCGCAATGCCGTGGTGGCGACCGAGGACAAGCGTTTTTACGGCCATTTCGGGGTCAGCCCGCGCGGGATTGCCAGCGCCATCCGCATCAACCTGTCCGAAGGACGCGGCCCGCTGGAGGGCAATGGCGGGTCCACCATCACGCAGCAGGTGGCCAAGTTGCTGTGCCTCGGCGTGCAATATGACGCGACGAAGTGGAAGACCGAGGCGGAATATGAGGAAGACTGCCGCAGCGGGGGCATCTGGCGCAAGGTGAAGGAAATCCCTTTCGCCATGGCGATGGAATGGAAGTATTCCAAGGCCGATATCCTGACGATCTATTTCAACCGGGCCTATCTGGGGGCGGGTGCGCGCGGGTTCGAAGCCGCAGCGCAGCGCTATTTCGGAAAATCGGCCGCCAATGTCACGGCCGCCGAAGCCGCGATGCTGGCAGGGCTCTTGAAGGCCCCGTCACGCTATGCGCCGACCGCCAATCTGAAACGGGCGCAGGATCGGGCAAATGTCATCATCGGGCTGATGGAAGAACAAGGTTATCTGGACAAGGCCACCGCCGATGAGGCGCGGGCCAATCCGGCGCAATTGTCCGAAGCGGCAGCCCGCAATGCGGGGGGATTCTTTGCCGATTGGGTGATGGAATCCGGCCCGGCCTTCCTGACCAAGGACACGACCGAGGATGTCATCATCCGCACCACGCTGGACCAGACCATCCAGCGCCAGGCCGAGGCTGCGTTGGAAGATGTGTTCGCAACCAAGGTATCCAAAGGGTCAAAGGCGCAGGCTGCGATCGTGGTGATGAGCGCGGATGGCGCAGTGCGCGCCATGGTGGGCGGGCGCAAGATCGAGGCGGCAGGCAGTTTCAACCGTGCGACCCAGGCGCTGCGTCAGACCGGTTCGGTGTTCAAGCCCTTTGTCTATGCCGCGGCGCTGGATTTGGGTTACAGCCCGTCAGATTATGTCGAAGACACGCCGCTGACCATCAACATCAAGGGCTCCGGCCCCTGGACCCCCGCGAATTACGACAAGGAATTCAAGGGAATGATCACGCTGACCCAGGCGCTGGCCGAAAGCCGGAACATCCCGGCCGTGCGGGTGTCCGAGGCGGTGGGGCGCGATGCAGTGCGGCAGGTGGCCGAACAGTTCGGGGTGAAATCCGATCTGGCGGCTGGCCCGGCGCTTGCACTTGGGGCCAGCGAAAGCACGCTTCTGGAAATGACCGGGGCCTATGCGGGCATCCTCAATGGCGGATCATCGGTGCAACCCTATGGGTTGATCGAGCTGAAACTGCAGGGCGAAGAGGGGGAGTTGATCGGCCAGACCGGCGGGATCGGCGAAAGGGTCATCCGGCAGGAAGCGGCGCAAGAGCTGATCTACATGATGTCGCAGGTCATCGAACGCGGCACGGGGAAACGGGCGCGGCTCGGCGATCATCCGGTGGCGGGCAAGACCGGCACCACCAGCGCCGCCCGCGATGCCTGGTTCATCGGTTTTTCTGCCCATTACGTCAGCGGCGTCTGGATGGGCTATGACGACAACACCCCGTTGAAAGAGGTGACGGGCGGGGGGCTGCCGGCCCAGATCTGGCAAGAGGTGATGGCGCGGGTTCATAAGGGGATTCCGGTCACGCCGCTGCCCATGGTCGTACCTGCGCCACGTCAGCCACCGGCTTCGGGCGTTTCGGCCTCGTCGCTGGAAGTGCCGGGTGTTCCGGCGGCAGAACAGCCCGCAAGCCCCGGCGCAACTCCGGCGCAGCCCCAGCCTTCGACGGGTGACCCGATTCAGGACGCACTGCGCGACGCACTTGGGGTTTCTTCGGGGCTTTACTGAAACAGCCGCAGCAGGGCGGGGGCCAGAAAGGCGGTCAATACCGCATTCAGCCCCATGCCCAGCCCGGCAAAAGCCCCGGCAGTCGGATGCACCTGAAAGGCCCTGGCCGTGCCGATCCCATGGGCTGCGACCCCGGTGGCAAAGCCACGGGCCCGCCAGTCACGGATGCGCAGGGCATTGAGCAGTGGTGTGGTGCAGATGGCGCCGATGATGCCGGTCAGGATCACCAGAACGGCGGTCAGTGTCGGCGATCCGCCCAGACTGCCGGAAATGCCAAGGGCCACCGGCGCGGTGGCCGATTTGGGGGCCAGCGAAGCCAGCACCTCGCCCCGCAGGCCAAGCGCCCAGGCTATGCCAAGGGCCGATCCTGCCGCAGTAACCGATCCGGCCAGCAAGGCTGCCAGCAATGGCAAAGCCGCGCGCCGCACATGGCCCAGATTGTCCCACAGCGGCAGAGCCAGCGCCACTGTCGCAGGGCCCAGCAGGAAGTGCACAAATTGTGCGCCTTCGAAATAGGTCGCATAGCTGGTGCCCGTCGCCCAGAGCAGCCCGGCCAACAGCACAACGGCAATCAGCACGGCATTCACCCAAGGCCGCCGCCCCGCAGCCAGAAAGCAGGCATTGCCGATCGCATAGGCGGCCAGCGTCGCCGTCAGCCAGAGCAGGGGGCCTTCTGCAAGGTAGGACCAGATCTCGGTGAAATCGGTCATGCTTCCGGCTCCGTGCCCATCAGTCGCGCAACGGCGGCAAAGGCCAGGGCCCCCGCTGCGATGGCCAGCAGAGTCGACAGGATCAGTACCACCGCCAGCGCAGGCCCTTGCGCCGCCAACTTGTCCAGATGCCCGATCACCCCGGTTCCTGCCGGGACGAAAAGAAGCGACAGATGGCCGAGTATCCCGCTGGCCAGGGGGCGCACCACATCGACCAGCGCAGGCAGCACAGCGAAACCTGCCAGCAGGATCAGCATCCCCGCCACCGGTCCGGGCAGCGGAAGACCGGTCGCGCGGGTCAATACCTCACCGGCAAGCTGTGACAGAAGCAAGGTCAGAAGGGCGGGGATCATGGGGCCTCCGGCTGCAGGATCGTTTGGCGCACCATGCGCCCTGCCCGTGCCAGACGGAAGCCCGGCACAGACTAAATGATCAGATCCCTGCGCATGCGGAACCGGCGCAGCGCCACACCCATCCGCAGTACGGTTTCCTCTTCCACGACATGCCAGCCATGCTTTTCAAAGAAAGGCCGGGCAACAAGGCTGGCCTCGGTCGTCATCTGGCGGGCACCATGTGCGTTGGCCCAATCCGCGGCTGCACCAAGCAGCCTTCCGCCAATCCCGGACCGACCTGTCGAAGGCAGCACGAAGGCAAGATCCACATAGCCGGATCGGTCTATTGTGATGAAACCGACCGGCTCCCCTTTGCATTCGGCGACAAATCCGGTCAGTGCGGCAACCCGGGCTTTCCAGCGGTCAAGGTCGATGGTTTCCCCGGCCCAGGCCAGCCGCTGTGCGGCGTCATAGGCAGCCCGGGTGCCTTCGTGGATTGCACAGAAGAAGATGCGCCCGACGGCGGGGTAATCGTCTGCGGCCAATGGCCTGATGTCGATGCGGGTATCCGGCATCCCTCAGGCCAAGGGGGCCCAGGGCCGCTGGTCTGGAATATGCAGGCGGATCGTTTCCCCCAAGGTGAAGATGCCCTCGCGTTCGACCCATGCGGAGACACCACGCCGCGCATGGGCCGCAGGTTTGAAGGCGCGGCCATGCCCTGGGTGGCGGGTTTCGATCGGACGGGCAGGCAGGGTGCAGGGGCGGTTCTGCATATCCACAACCAGCGTTGCGCCGCCCGCCCCCTGCAGCCGCGACGAAGGCGGAAGGTGGCTGAAATCGGGGATGCCGGAAATCACCATGGTCGCCCCCAGCAAGGCCGGATCAAGCAGTTCCAGCCCCATTTCGGCAGCAATCGCTGCCAGCTCTTCGGCGCCCAGCAGGCTGAACTGCCGGGCATTGCGGATCTTGGTGCCACGCGGATATTGCGCCTGCACCCTGCTGCAGGCAGGCCGGGTCAATCCGCCATGCGCCTCGCCCTCAGGCCCGGCGAAACTGGCAATCAGGCTGTCGCGCGGCTGACTTTCCAGCGCGGCGTCACGATCCGCCACTACCCCAAGCCAGGTGATCGTGCCGGCATATTCGGTCGGGATCAGGGCAGGCATGGATCAGACCTTCTTTGCATAGCTGTAGCTTGTGGGGCGATCATAGCCGTCATGCGCCGTGGCACCGGTGCGCAGAAAGCCCAACCTTTCCCAGATGGCCTGTGTCTCGGTCAGTTCGACGCGGACTTGCAAGCGCAATTCCGGCAGGCCAAGGGCGCGGGCGCGGGTTTCCGCATGGCTGACCAAAGCGCGGCCAATGCCCTGCCCGCGGGCTGATCGGGCCACCGCCGCCTTGCCAAGATAAAGGTGATCCGCGCCCGGTGTCAGCACCACGCAGCCCAAAAGCGGCCCCCCGATCCCCCAGATTTCGGCCTGCGCGGCCAGATTGCGCAGCGCTGCAAGATCCAGTCGGTTGAGCGACGAGGGCGGATCAATCCGCCCTTCCATATAGGCAAAGGTGTCGCGGATCAGCGCCAGCACCTGTGCCAGATCGTCCTTGGGGCCGATGCGATAGGGCAGGTGATCGGCCAGATGCAGCCAGCCCAAGCGGTCGCCCGCGTGAAAATGCTGTTCGGGTGCAAAGGCGGCAGGCTCATCCAGCGTGGCCGCATGAAGATGGATTTCATTCGGAAAGCGGTCAGCAAAATAGGCCAGCGGACTGCCACAAGTGGCGCAGCGGTGCCAACGCGTGCCTGGGCTGGACTGATGCACAACGGGGGGTGGACCCTGCCAGACCACGGAATTCGGATCGAGCCCGACATAGCTGGCCATCGCCGCGCCGGTCGCCCGGCGGCAACTGTCGCAATGGCAATGACCCTGCCAGAGCGGCAGGGCCTCGGCGCGCCAGCGTGTTGCGCCACACAGGCAGTGGCCGGAAAAGGGTGGGGTCAGGGTCATGCAACCAGCCTGCACCCCGCCCCAGACAAGGTCAATCGCCCAGGGACAGAAAGCCCGCAATCTCGGCAATCGCCTTGTCATGCAGCGACTTGCGATTGCCGCCTTCCGGTTCGCCGCAGATCGGATCGTCCTTCTCTGCCTCAAGGAAGGCAGGGCCTTCGGCGGTACATTCCCCAAGGAACGAGAAATGCCAGGCCGGTGCGAGGCGGGTCAGCGTTGCTGCCGGAATGCGCCCCACAAGATTGGCGCCTGCGGGACCGGCCTCTGTTGCATCCCATTGGGTTTTCTCATCGCCCAGATTGATGATCAGGCTGCGGGCCGTGATGCGCGACAGGCTGTCATCGGTCATGGCATAGCCAAAGCCCGGATCGACCGCGACCATTGCTGACACACGCGGATCGGCCATGTCTGTTGCCTCCCATTCCGCGGGCAGATCATGCGGGTCGACGCCGCCGCGCTGCAGAAACCGGCAATCCGACGCATCGGCAAATCGGTCGCAATAGGCCCCATAGGCAGCGCGGTCCATCTGCGCCCCGGCAACATGCAATGCGGTGGCCCCGCCCAGCGAGAACCCCAGAACGGTGATTTGATCCGGGTCGATCATCGGGCCGAAATCGGGATGCGCAAGCGCTGCGTCGATGATGGCCGGAATATCGCGGGCGCGTTCGGTCACCTGCACAGTGCGACGGGGAGAGCTGTCGCGTGATGTGGTGCCGGGATGGTTTACGCCGATGACGATGGCACCTTTCACTGCGAGCGGCCCGGCCAGCCAGCCCAGACCATCAATATTGCCGCCCGATCCATGCGACACAACGATCAGCGGATACCGACCTTCGGCAATGCGAGGCGCAAAACTGACGCGGGTGCCGGTAAACACCGGGTTGGCCCCGAGCGGGATGGTATAGCTTTCGCCTCCGGCCGGATACCAGACGGCTGCCTCCATCACCCGGGGGCGGTGGGGGGCATCGACCTGGATATGGTCATATCCGGGCAGACTGTCGGCAGCCGCCATCATTGGCAGCAGGGTCATCGTGGCAAGGATCAGCGGTTTCAACATCTTGGCCTCCATGGCGTTGTGATAGGCCGATCTGAGCCAATCGGGGGGCGGCTGGCGTCCTTTTTCCGGTTTCAGGTCGCCAGGAACCGGATTTCGGCCTATGCGAAGCGCAGGAGGTGCCCTGATGTTGACCCTGCCCGTGCCTTTGGTGGCCAGCTTGATCCTGATCTTTCTGGTGGCACGCGCCGCCTTGCGCCAGACTGTGCGCTGGCCGCTTCTGGTGCTGATCGCCGCAGAGGCGGTGCAGGGCATGGTGATCTCGGGGCGGCAGCATTATGGAATCGGCTGGTTGGCTCCGGTTCAGCCGGTGCTGGCCATGGCGATACCTCCGCTGGCCTGGCTGGCCTTTCAGATCGTGGCGCGGCGCGGCCATCTGGTTTCGGGTGATCTGTGGCATCTGGCAGGGCCGGCCTTTGCGGTGTTTTGCGTGGTTCAGGCCCCGCCCATGCTGGATCATGCGGTATTGGCCAGTTTTTTTGGTTATGGCACGGCGCTGCTGCTGGCCTTGCGGGGCGGGCGCGACATGCTGGAGCGAACCCGGCTGGACAGTGGTGAGGCCCCGGTGCGGATCTGGCGTTGGATCGGGGTGGCCCTGATCCTGTCAGGTTGCAGTGATGTGATACTTGTCGCGATGGAAATGGCGGGATTGGGCGGCTGGCGTGGCCATGTCGTCAGCCTGATGTGGGGGGGCACCTTGCTGGCCATTGCCGGGCTGGCCTTGTCCGATGTGCTGGCCCCGGGTGACGATACGCCGCCAGATGAAGCTGCGCCCGAGATTGCCAGTGCTGGTCCGTCGGAAAGCGATGCAGCGCTGGTTGCGCAGATGGAAGCATTGCTGGCGGAACGGCAACTGTTTCTTGACCCAAGCCTGACTTTGTCCCAGATCGCCTGTCGGCTGCGCGTGCCGGTGAAGGCCCTGTCTGCAGCGATCAACCGGGTGAAAGGCGAAAATGTCAGCCGGGTGGTGAACGGGATGCGCATCGCCCATGCCTGCGGTCTGCTGCTGGGCGGCGCCAGTGTCACCCAGGCCATGCTGGACTCCGGCTTCAACACGAAATCGAACTTCAACCGCGAATTCCTGCGGGTAACCGGCCTTGCCCCCAGCGACTGGCTGCGTCGCGAAAGCGCAAAAGGCCCCGCCTAGGCGGGGCCTTTCACAAGACAAGAGGCCTGAAATCAGACCAGAGCGGCCTTGGCCTGAGCGGCGATGGCGTTGAACGCCTCGGGCTCATGCACGGCCAGATCGGCCAGAACCTTGCGGTCCACCTCGATCCCGGCTTTCGCCAGACCGTTGATGAAACGCGAATAGGTCATCTCGATGTCGAACAGACGCACGGCCGCGTTGATGCGCTGGATCCACAGGGCGCGGAAGTTGCGCTTGCGGGTCTTGCGGTCGCGGGTGGCGTACTGGTTCGCCTTGTCCACAGCCTGAGTGGCGGTGCGGAAATTGGTCGAGCGGGCGGCGTAGTAGCCAGCAGCCTGCTTGATGACCTTGCGGTGGCGGGCGTGGGTGACCTTGCCGGATTTGACGCGGGACATTGTTCAGGCTCCTCAGCGGTCGTAGGGCATGTATTTCTTGACGATCTTCGCATCGCTGTCGCACAGGATCATGGCTCCCGATGCGTCGCGGACGAATTTCGCCGTGCGCTTGATCATGCCGTGGCGCTTGCCCGCCGGGCCAGCCTTCACACGACCCGAGGCGGTGAAGCTGAACCGCTTCTTGGCCGCCGACTTGGTCTTCATCTTGGGCATATTTTGTCTCCTCTGTCTTGAGGGTGAACGCACGACTCGGCAATGCCACATCGGCCGGCCGCGCGGGGTATAGAGGGGGGCGTATAGGCCGGGTCTGGCGGCGATGCAACCCGAATCCAACGGTTACGCGCGGGTTTTCCGCCGCCCGGCGCAAATTCAGCCAGTCAGAAGAAACGCCCGATCACCCGGAAAAAGGCGTTCGGGATATCCTGCACTTCATAGCCGCCGGGTTTCATGCTGAAGCCGGTGACCATCAGGCCACCCCCGATCAGGAGAATGATGGCGGCCGCGCGCGGGGCGCGGCCATCCACAAAGGCCGAAAACATCGAGGGGATGGCCAGAATGACGAGGGTGATCCCGATCACCAGATAAAGATCCGAATTCAACCCCGCCTCCTCGACAATGACCTTGGGGCAAGCTTACTCGGGGTCGGCGCGATGAATCAACCGTTCATCACAAGGCGCAACCCGCAGGATGTTGGTGGTGCCGGTCACATTGAAAGGTACACCCGCCGTAACGACGATCTGGTCCTTTTCAGTGGCAAACCCGCCTTCGCGGGCCACCTTGACGGCAGCGAGAACCGCGCCCTTGAAGCGATCCTGCTCTTCGGTGATCGCGCAATGCGCCCCCCAGGTCAGGCAGAGCCTGCGCGCGGTGCCAACCAGCGGGGTGAGGCCGACAATCGGCACCCGGGGCCGTTCGCGCGCCACAAGGCTGATCGTGGTGCCGGTCTGGCTGAAGCAGCAGATCGCCTTGATGTCGGTCGCTTCGGCGATCTCGCGGGCCGCGGCCACGATCCCGTCGGCGACCGTGGTGCGGGTGACGCGGCGGCTGGCTTCGATGATGTCGCGATAGGTGGCGTCGCTTTCAACGCTGATCGCCACATTGTTCATGGTGGTCACGGCCTCGATCGGGAATTTGCCTGCGGCGCTTTCGGCTGAAAGCATCACCGCATCCGCACCTTCATAGATGGCGGTGGCGACATCCGACACCTCGGCACGGGTCGGCACCGGGCTTTCGATCATGGATTCCAGCATCTGGGTGGCAACGATCACCGGCTTGGCGGCGGCGCGGGCCTTGCGGACCAGTTGTTTCTGGATCGGCGGCACGGCATGGACTGGCAATTCCACGCCCAGATCACCGCGCGCCACCATGATGCCATCGGCAACGGCAAGGATGGCGTCATAGGATTTCACGGCGGCAGGCTTTTCGATCTTGGCCAGAATCGCGGCGCGGCCATTGGCGAGCGCGCGGGCCTCGATCACGTCTTCGGGGCGCTGCACAAAGGAAAGAGCCAGCCAGTCCACGCCCAGTTGGCAGGCGAATTCAAGATCGACCCTGTCCTTCTGCGACAGCGCGGCCAGCGGCAACAAGACATCCGGCACGTTCACGCCTTTGCGATTGGAAATCGTGCCGCCGACTTCGACGATGCAATCGGCAAAATCCTTGCCGCAGGTTTCCACCCGCAGCCGCAGCTTGCCGTCATTCACCAGCAGGGTCGATCCTGCCTCGAGCGCGGCGAAAATCTCGGGATGGGGCAGGTTCACGCGCTGCGCTGTGCCCGGTTCGGCATCAAGATCAAAGCGGAAGGCTGCGCCTTCGACCAGCTCGGCGGAACCATCTGCAAAAGTTCCGACCCGCAGCTTGGGACCCTGCAAATCGGCAAGGATCGCGATGGGGCGGGAGAGATCGGCCTCGACCTTGCGGATGATCTCATGCCGGGCGCGGATGTCTTCATGGGTGCCGTGGCTCATGTTCAGGCGGAACACGTCGGCCCCAGCCTCGAACAAAGCCCGGATCATCGCGTAATCGGACGAGGCGGGCCCCAGGGTGGCCACGATTTTCACATTGCGCATCCGTCTCATGCTGCCGGTTCCTTGATCTGTCATGTCGGTTTCCACGGGCCGCCGACCTTATGGCGGAAATTGACCGTCGCGGCAACGCTGCATTTGTTAGCGATAACATGACCTGTTCGAAAATGGGATGATTCCCGCAGTCGGACAGGCCTTTCATGCAGGAATGCCGCATCTTGGTAACGATCGCGTTGCGCAGGGCGCTGAATTTTTGCGCAATGCGACAGTCCTTTGGTCGGGGCAGTGGCAGGCAGACCTGTCACGTTATTGCCTACGCGTATATGGCAACCGCTCTTGCGCGGGGCCGCGTTCTCGCTCCGCTGATCTCGTGGGACTGGTTGCCGGCCCTTTCCCCAGTGAAACAGCAAAGATCCACGTTTTGCCGATTCCCTTAAGCCGGTGGATTTTCTAAACCTGAACCACCACTGCGGTAAGGGATCAGTTCAGAATGGCGTTCCAGATTTCAGGTGAGGACCGGCCCGGCCGTTGGCTGGTGACTTGCGACCATGCAAGCAACCGGGTGCCGGATACGATGATCGGCGGGCTTGGCATCGCGGCCGAGGATATGGAACGCCATATCGCCTATGATGTCGGTGCGGCGGGGGTGGCGCAGGCCCTTGGTGTCGCCCTAGACAGCCCGGTGATCTGCTCGGATTTCTCGCGTCTGGTGATTGACCCAAACCGGGGCGAGGATGACCCGACCCTGGTGATGCGGTTGTATGACGGAACGATCATCCCGGCCAACCGGCACCTGCCCGAGGCAGAAATCGAACACCGGCTGCAGACGCTTTACCGGCCCTATCATGCGGCCTTGGCCTGTCTGGCGGCGCGGCGGCCCGATACGGTGATCCTGGCCATCCACAGTTTCACACCGTGCCTGCGCGGGCGCGAACCGCGGCCCTGGCATGTGGGCGTTTTGTACAGCCATCTGGATGATCGGCTGTCGCGGCCATTGATTGCCCGCTTGCGGGCCGAGCCCGATCTTTGCATTGGCGACAACCAGCCCTATTCCGGCCATTTGCCGGGGGATGCTGTGGATCGCCATGCCTTGCAGACCGGACGCCACAATACGCTGATCGAGTTGCGCAATGATCTGATCGGCACAGCAGACGAACAGCAGGCATGGGCAGCACGCTTGGCGCCGATCCTGACCGAGGTGCTGTCTGGGCTGGAGACCTGACCTGTCTGCGGGGAGGGGCCGGGGCGGGGGCAGAAATTCTGCGCAGCTCTTTCAGGTAGCCCCTTGATTTCCCCCGACGGGTGCCGTAACTCCCGCCGCAGGCCTAGGGGTATAGCTCAGCTGGTAGAGCGACGGTCTCCAAAACCGTAGGTCGCGGGTTCGAACCCTGCTGCCCCTGCCAAATCCTCATTCACAGTTTTGCCGTTCAGGCGCAGCCAGCCAGCGCGCGCCCTCTGCTGTTTTGCCTTCTGTCATCAGCACAGCCGGATCGCAGGCCGATTGCCCGGCGATCGGGAGCTGGAGCAGAGCCGTTTCGGACGACGTCGCGCCAAGCGCGATCAACGTTCCATAAAGGCGGATCGAGTTTGCGGGGGCCAACTGCTGCATCTGCGCGACATGGTCCGGCGAGAACGCCATGGCCGTCGGACCCGGCATCCAATGGAACAGATTGTGAAAGGTGCAGGTTGCCGCCACGACCGCAAGGCCAAGCATCGCCTGGCAAGCCATGCCCTTCATCCTGATAATCCGTATTCCAAGGAGGCCGAGCACAAGCCCGCCGCCCGTGACAAGCCCAAGTGCGGGCGGGTCAAGCGCTGCATCGGCCCGCCCGTCCAGGGTCAGAAACAGCGCATAGTGACCGAGCGCCGCCGAAAGGGCGCCAATCGCGAAAACGGCCAACAGACGAACAACAATGCTGCCTTGGCCCGCCTGTGACGGCTTGCGCCTGACGCCGAAGTTGGTTGCAGGCAGCACAAGGCGTTCATCAGGGCCGATCAGCAATTCGCCTCGGCCCCGCCGCGCGAGAACCTGTTGGGCGCGTTCCTCGAAGCTGCAACTGTCCGACATGGCTTGTCCTTCGGTACGGTCATTCCCGCCCGTGCATGTGCCAGCCAAGAGTGTCAGAAATGGGCGGTGCGGGTGGGAGCCCCGCGCGACAGTGGTCGTTCGGGCGGTGCCGCCCGCCCGCATTTGGGAAGGGGCCGGGCGGAGCCTGGGGCAGGGCGCTTGAATCTGTTCCCCGGAAGGCGTATCTGCCTGTGCGGACGGCGTGCCTGCGGGGCAGGCCACATAATGCCCCCGGGCAAGGACGCAGGGCGCAGGGCGCCTTCATGGGAAGTTGAAGTCATGGCGAAGGTCTCCCCCCTCCAGTTCATCCAGCAGGTGCGCACCGAGGTGGGCAAGGTCGTATGGCCGTCGCGCCGCGAAGTCGTGCTGACCACGGTCATGGTGTTCATCCTTGCCGCGCTGGCCGCAACCTTCTTCAGTCTGGTCGATCTGGGCATCCGCAGCGGGCTGAGCGCCGTCATCAACGGGTTTGGCGGCTGATCCACTGCGCCGCGCAGTGCCGAATTTCCTTGTATTTGCGGGTATCTGGGGCTATTGCCCATCGCAACAAGGGCAAACCGGCGCGCAGCGATTCGTGTTGCGCGCTGTTTTTTGTTCCCGGCGAGGACGTTCAAGTCCTTGAAATGGCAGGATGATCCGGGTGTGCGCGCCCGGTGGCAAAGGTGAAGGCGGCAAGATGGCCAAGCGTTGGTATTCGGTGAGCGTGCTCTCGAACTTCGAGAAGAAAGTCGCCGAGCAGATCCGGCAGGCCGTGACGGAAAACGGTCTCGAGGATGAGATCGAGGAAGTTCTCGTCCCGACCGAGGAAGTGATCGAAGTGCGCCGCGGCAAGAAAGTGTCGTCGGAGCGCCGCTTCATGCCGGGCTATGTGCTGGTGCGGATGGAGATGTCGAATCGGGGCTATCACCTGATTTCGTCGATTAACCGCGTGACGGGGTTTCTTGGCCCGCAAGGCAAGCCTATGCCGATGCGCGATGCCGAGGTGAATGCGATCCTGAACCGGGTCGAAGAAGGTCAGGAAGCGCCGCGCAATCTGATCCGCTTCGACATTGGTGAAAAGGTCAAGGTGACCGACGGGCCGTTCGAAGGCTTTGACGGGATGGTCGAGGACGTGGATGCCGACCACAGCCGCCTGAAGGTGACTGTGTCGATCTTTGGTCGCGCCACCCCGGTTGAACTGGAATTCACGCAGGTCTCGAAAGAGATCTGAGTGCATCACGTGGGAGGCGAGGGGTGTTCGCGCCCCGGACCGGACCACTAAACCATGTGCCCCTGTGTCGGGCACGGTGACAAAGGAGATGGCCCATGGCCAAGAAGATTATCGGCAGCCTCAAGCTGCAAGTGAAGGCCGGTCAGGCCAACCCGTCGCCGCCGGTCGGTCCCGCGCTCGGTCAGCGCGGTCTGAACATCATGGCCTTCGTGAAGGAATTCAACGCGAAGACCGCCGATCTGACCCCGGGCACCCCGACGCCCGTGATCATCACCTACTATCAGGACAAGTCGTTCAGCCTTGAACTGAAGACCCCGCCGGCCTCGTTCCTGCTCAAGCAGGCTGCCGGTCTGCCGCCGGTCGGCAAGCGCAACCGCGCCAAGGGTTCGCCCAAGCCGGGCCGTGAAGTCGCTGGCAAGGTGTCGGCCGCACAGATCCGTGCGATCGCCGAGGCCAAGATGAAAGACCTGAACGCGAACTCGATCGAGGCCGCGATGCAGATCATCCTTGGCTCGGCCAAGTCCTGCGGCATCGAAGTGAAGGGCTGAGAACCATGGCGAAAATCGGTAAGCGCAGCAAAGCTGCCCGCGCGGCCTTCGAAGGCAAGGACCTGATTTCGGTCGAGGCCGCCGTGGCCCTGATCAAGTCGGCTGCTTCGGCCAAGTTCGACGAGACGCTGGAAATCGCGATGAACCTGGGCGTTGACCCGCGCCACGCAGACCAGATGGTCCGCGGCGTGGTACAACTGCCGAACGGCACCGGTAAAACCGTGCGCGTGGCCGTGTTCGCCCGTGGCGCCAAGGCTGATGAAGCCAAGGCCGCCGGTGCGGATATCGTGGGTGCGGAAGACCTGATGGAAACCATCCAGTCGGGCAAGATCGAATTCGATCGCTGCATCGCCACCCCGGACATGATGCCGCTGGTCGGCCGTCTGGGCAAGATCCTCGGCCCGCGCAACCTGATGCCGAACCCGAAGGTCGGCACCGTGACCATGGACGTGAAAACGGCTGTGGCTGCGGCGAAGGGCGGCGAAGTGCAGTTCAAGGTCGAAAAGGCCGGCGTCATTCATGGCGGCATCGGCAAGGTTTCGTTCACTGAAGAAGCACTGGCGCAGAACGTCCGCGCCTTTGTGGAAGCTGTGACCAAGGCCCGTCCGGCCGGTGCAAAGGGCACCTATGTGAAGAAGGTCTCGCTCAGCTCCACCATGGGCCCGGGCGTGGCGGTCGATCTGGCATCGACCTCGGCCTGATCTTAGGGCCGGGTCTGCCCGGCCAAACGAAATTCCTCTTGGAAACAAGGGGATGATGGGGCGGAAATGCCCCGTCCTGTCCGAGACGGTGGGTGGCGCGCAAACGCCTTAATGTCCTGCCTGAGATGGGTGATCGAGATTTGAGGCGCCGCTTGCGGCGATCTTGGCCTCGGGACCCAAAGCGGACCCGAACGCCCCCGGCAACGGGGGCACATACGAGCCGGGGGGAAACCCCCAAACTTGGAGTGAAACTGTGGATAGAGCCCAGAAAGAGAAAGTGGTCGAGGAACTCGGCCAGATCTTCGCAAGCTCTGGCGTGGTTGTGGTTGCACACTACGCGGGTATCACGGTTGCTGAGATGCAGGACCTGCGGGCGCAAATGCGCGCCGTCGGCGGTTCCGTACGCGTTGCCAAGAACAAGCTCGCCAAGATCGCCCTGGAAGGGAAGCCCGCTGCAAAGATGGGTGACCTGCTGACGGGCATGACCGTGATGGCCTATTCGGAAGACCCAGTCGCTGCGGCGAAGGTCTGCGATGCCTATGCCAAGAAGAACGACAAGTTCGTTCTGCTGGGCGGGGCAATGGGCGACACGGTTCTGGACACGGCCGGTGTGAAAGCCGTCGCCTCGATGCCGTCGCGCGAAGAGCTTATTGCTCAGATCGTGTCGATGATCGGTGCGCCTGCTTCCAGCATCGCCGGTGCCATTGGCGCGCCTGCTTCGAACATCGCTGGCATCCTCAAAACCATCGAGGAAAAAGCCGCAGCCTGATCGCTGCGGTTTGATCTTCGGGATACTCGCGTGGGTTGACCCAATCTCGTTGGAACCCCATCTTAACTGAACGGAAGTGTAAAATGGCTGATCTCAAAGCTCTTGCCGAACAAATCGTCGGTCTGACCCTGCTGCAAGCGCAGGAACTGAAAACCATCCTGAAGGATGAGTATGGCATCGAGCCCGCTGCTGGCGGCGCTGTGATGGTTGCTGGCCCGGCAGCAGCTGCTGCCCCGGCTGAAGAAGAAAAGACCGAATTCGACGTCGTCCTGACCGATGCCGGCGCCAACAAGATCAACGTGATCAAGGAAGTGCGCGCGATCACCGGTCTTGGCCTGAAAGAAGCCAAGGACCTGGTCGAAGCTGGCGGCAAGGTGAAGGAAGGCGCTTCGAAGGCTGACGCCGAAGCGATGAAGAAGAAGCTCGAAGAGGCTGGCGCCAAGGTCGAGCTGAAGTAATCTTGTTGGTGCAATCGCACCAAAAGGATTGACGGACCGGGCTGGGTCTGACCTTGTGTCAGGCCCAGCTTGCGCCGTCTGTGACCCCGGCTTGGAAGTGGCTGCGTGCAGCCCCTTCCCAGGCGTGGTTCGAGGTTCGGGAGCGGCCCTTCGGGAGGGGCCGCATGAATGGAGCCTCCCCCCTGATCGCAAACGCTATGCGCCCGCGACCCGACGGACCGCATATCGGCGAAACAGAAAGGTGACGATGAGCATGGCTCAGAGCTACGTTGGCCAGAAGCGGATCCGCCGCTATTATGGCAAGATCCGTGAAGTCCTTGAAATGCCGAACCTCATCGAGGTTCAAAAATCCTCGTATGACCTGTTCCTGAAATCGGGCGATGGCCCGAAGGCCCGTGATGGCGAGGGCATTCAGGGCGTCTTCCAGTCGGTATTTCCGATCAAGGACTTCAACGAAACCGCCGTTCTGGAATTCGTGAAATACGAACTGGAAAAGCCGAAGTTCGACGTTGAAGAATGCATGCAGCGCGATCTGACCTATGCGGCACCGCTGAAGGTGACGCTGCGCCTGATCGTGTTCGATGTCGATGAAACCACCGGCAGCCGGTCGGTCAAGGACATCAAGGAACAGGACGTCTACATGGGCGACATGCCCCTGATGACGCCGAACGGGACGTTCATCGTGAACGGCACCGAACGGGTGATCGTGTCCCAGATGCACCGCAGCCCGGGCGTGTTCTTCGACCATGACAAGGGCAAGACCCATTCGTCGGGCAAGCTGCTGTTTGCCTGCCGCATCATCCCGTATCGCGGCAGCTGGCTCGATTTCGAATTCGACGCCAAGGACATCGTCTTTGCCCGTATCGACCGCCGCCGCAAGCTGCCGGTCACGACCCTGCTTTATGCGCTTGGCATGGATCAGGAAGGCATCATGGATGCCTATTACGAGACGATCAATTTCCGCCATGTGAAGAACAAGGGCTGGGTCACCCGCTTCTTCCCGAGCCGCGTGTCGGGCACGCGGCCGAGCTATGATCTGGTGGATGCCGCAACCGGCGAGGTGATCCTCAAGGCGGGCGACAAGGCCACGCCGCGCATGGTGAAAAAGTGGAAGGATGAAGGCAAGGTCACCGAGCTTCTGGTGCCTTTCGACCATATCATCGGCCGCTATGTCGCCAAGGACATCATCAACGAGCAGACGGGTGAAATCTGGGTCGAAGCCGGCGACGAGCTGACCATGGATTACGACCGCGATGGCGAAGTGAAGGGCGGCACGCTGAAGCTGCTGCTGGATCAGGGCATCACCGATATTCCGGTGCTGGACATCGACAATGTCAATGTCGGCCCCTACATTCGTTCGACCATGGCTGCCGACAAGAACATGGGCCGCGACACCGCGCTCATGGATATCTACCGCGTCATGCGCCCGGGTGAGCCGCCGACCGTCGAGGCCGCAAGCCAGCTGTTTGACACCCTGTTCTTCGATAGCGAACGCTATGACCTGTCCGCCGTGGGCCGGGTGAAGATGAACATGCGCCTTGACCTGGGCAAGCCTGATACCCAGCGGACGCTGGACCGTGACGACATCGTCGCCTGCATCAAGGCGCTGGTGGAACTGCGTGATGGCAAGGGCGAGATCGACGATATCGACCACCTTGGCAACCGTCGGGTGCGTTCGGTGGGCGAGCTGATGGAAAATCAGTATCGCGTCGGCCTGCTGCGCATGGAGCGCGCGATCAAGGAGCGCATGTCGTCGGTGGAAATCGACACGATCATGCCGCAAGACCTGATCAACGCCAAACCCGCCGCCGCTGCGGTGCGTGAATTCTTCGGCTCTTCGCAGCTGTCGCAGTTCATGGACCAGACCAACCCGCTGTCGGAAGTCACCCACAAGCGCCGCCTTTCGGCCCTTGGGCCGGGCGGTCTGACCCGCGAGCGTGCGGGCTTTGAGGTGCGCGACGTTCACCCGACCCACTATGGCCGGATGTGCCCCATTGAGACGCCGGAAGGTCAGAACATCGGTCTGATCAACTCGCTGGCCACCTTTGCCCGCGTGAACAAGTATGGCTTCATCGAGACCCCCTACCGGAAGGTCATCGATGGCAAGGTTTCCGACGACGTGGTCTATATGTCCGCGACCGAGGAAATGCGCCACACGGTGGCACAGGCCAACGCCGCGCAGGACGAAGAAGGCCGCTTCCAGGATGACCTGATTTCCAGCCGCAAGGCCGGGGAATTCATGCTCAATCCGCCGGATGCGATCGACCTGATCGACGTGTCGCCCAAGCAGCTGGTGTCGGTTGCCGCCTCGCTCATTCCCTTCCTGGAGAATGACGACGCCAACCGCGCGCTGATGGGGTCGAACATGCAGCGTCAGGCCGTGCCGCTGCTGCAATCGGATGCGCCTTTCGTGGGCACCGGGATCGAAGCCGTCGTGGCCCGCGATTCCGGCGCAGCGATCATGGCACGCCGGGCTGGCATCATCGATCAGGTCGATGCGACCCGTATCGTGATCCGGGCCACCGAACTGTTGGAACCCGGCGAGCCGGGCGTGGACATCTATCGTCTGCGCAAGTTCAAACGGTCGAACCAGTCGTCCTGCATCAACCAGCGCCCGCTGGTGAAGGTGGGCGATACGGTCGCGCGTGGCGAGGTGGTGGCCGATGGCCCTTGCACCGACATGGGCGAACTGGCGCTTGGCCGGAACGTGATCGTGGCCTTCATGCCGTGGAACGGCTACAACTACGAAGACTCGATCCTGATTTCGGAACGCATCCTGCGCGATGACGTGTTCACCTCGATCCATATCGAGGAATACGAAGTCGCGGCCCGCGACACCAAGCTGGGGCCGGAAGAGATTACCCGCGACATTCCGAACGTCGGTGAGGAAGCGCTGCGCAACCTCGACGAGGCCGGGATCGTCTATATCGGCGCCGAAGTGCAGCCGGGCGACATTCTGGTCGGCAAGATCACCCCGAAGGGCGAAAGCCCGATGACGCCGGAAGAAAAGCTTCTGCGCGCCATCTTTGGTGAAAAGGCCAGCGACGTGCGCGATACGAGCTTGCGTCTGCCGCCGGGGGCCTATGGCACCGTGGTGGAAGTGCGCGTGTTCAACCGTCACGGCGTGGACAAGGATGAACGCGCCCTGCAGATCGAGCGGGAAGAAGTCGAGCGTCTGGCGCGGGACCGCGACGACGAATTCGCCATTCTGGAACGCAACATCTATGCGCGTCTGAAATCGCTCATCATGGGCAAGGTGGCGGTCAAGGGCCCGAAGGGCATCAAGGCCGGTTCGACCATCGATGACGAACTGCTGGGCACGCTGTCGCGCGGCCAGTGGTGGCAGCTTGCCCTTGGCGAAGAAGCCGAGGCCAAGGAAGTCGAGGCGCTGCATGACCAGTTCGAAGCGCAGAAGCGCGCGCTCGATCACCGGTTCGACGACAAGGTCGAAAAGGTGCGTCGTGGCGACGATCTGCCTCCGGGCGTGATGAAGATGGTCAAGGTCTTTGTCGCGGTGAAGCGCAAGCTGCAGCCGGGCGACAAGATGGCCGGTCGTCACGGCAACAAGGGGGTTATCTCCAAGGTTGTGCCGATGGAGGACATGCCGTTCCTCGCGGATGGCACCCCGGTTGACCTTGTGCTGAACCCGCTGGGCGTGCCGTCGCGGATGAACGTCGGGCAGATTCTGGAAACCCATATGGGCTGGGCCGCGCGCGGTCTGGGCCTGAAGATTGACGAGGCTCTGCAAGAGTATCGCCGGTCGGGTGACCTGACCCCGGTGCGTGAGGCGATGCGCTTCGCCTATGGCGACGAGACGTATGAAGGTGCCTTCGGCGATCTGGACGAAGGCGACCTGGTCGAAAAGGCCGGTTTCGTGACGCGCGGCGTGCCGATTGCCACCCCGGTCTTTGACGGGGCCAAAGAGGCGGACGTGAATGACGCACTTATCCGGGCGGGCTTTGACAAGTCCGGCCAGTCGGAAGTCTTTGACGGCCGCACCGGCGAGAAGTTCCAGCGTCGTGTCACCGTGGGCGTGAAATACATGCTCAAGCTGCACCACCTTGTCGACGACAAGCTGCACGCCCGCTCGACCGGGCCTTACAGCCTTGTCACCCAGCAGCCGCTGGGCGGTAAAGCGCAGTTCGGCGGTCAGCGTCTGGGGGAGATGGAGGTCTGGGCTCTGGAAGCTTACGGCGCCGCCTATACCCTGCAAGAGATGCTGACGGTGAAGTCGGACGACGTGGCAGGCCGGACCAAGGTCTACGAGTCGATCGTCAAGGGCGAGGACAATTTCGAAGCGGGCGTTCCCGAGAGCTTCAACGTGCTCGTGAAGGAAGTCCGCGGCCTCGGCCTGAACATGGAACTCCTGGATGCGGAGGAGGAGTGAGCGGCGGTCGGGTTAACCCCCGATCGACGTGGGGCGGGGTCTTCCCGCCCCCCACTTCGCCCCGCCCCCTTTCAAGGATTTGGAAATGAACCAGGAACTCAGCACCAACCCGTTCAACCCGGTTGCGCCGGTGAAGACCTTTGACGAGATCAAGATCTCGCTGGCTTCGCCCGAGCGGATCCTCTCGTGGTCTTACGGCGAGATCAAGAAGCCGGAAACCATCAACTACCGCACGTTCAAGCCAGAGCGTGACGGTCTGTTCTGCGCCCGTATCTTTGGCCCGATCAAGGATTACGAATGCCTTTGCGGCAAATACAAGCGCATGAAATATCGCGGCGTCGTCTGCGAAAAATGCGGCGTGGAAGTCACCTTGCAGAAGGTGCGCCGCGAGCGCATGGGCCATATCGAACTGGCCGCGCCGGTGGCGCATATCTGGTTCCTGAAATCGCTGCCCAGCCGCATCGGCCTGATGCTGGACATGACGCTGCGCGATCTGGAACGCATCCTGTATTTCGAAAACTACGTCGTGATCGAACCCGGTCTGACCGACCTGACCTATGGCCAGCTGATGACCGAGGAAGAATTCCTCGACGCGCAGGACCAATATGGCGCTGACGCCTTCACCGCCAATATCGGTGCCGAGGCGATCCGCGAAATGCTGGCGGCCATTGATCTGGATCAGACGGCAGAACAGCTGCGGGAAGAGCTGAAGGAAGCCACGGGCGAGCTGAAGCCGAAGAAGATCATCAAGCGGCTGAAAATCGTTGAATCCTTCCTGGAATCGGGCAACCGGCCGGAATGGATGATCCTGACCGTGCTGCCGGTGATCCCGCCGGAACTGCGCCCGCTGGTGCCGCTGGATGGCGGTCGTTTTGCGACCTCTGACCTGAACGACCTGTATCGTCGCGTCATCAACCGGAACAACCGCCTGAAGCGGCTGATCGAACTGCGTGCGCCCGATATCATCGTGCGCAACGAAAAGCGGATGCTGCAAGAAGCGGTGGACGCGCTGTTCGACAACGGCCGTCGGGGCCGCGTGATCACGGGCACCAACAAGCGCCCGCTG
This sequence comes from Gemmobacter denitrificans, assembly GCF_036964905.1. NCBI lineage: Bacteria > Pseudomonadati > Pseudomonadota > Alphaproteobacteria > Rhodobacterales > Paracoccaceae > Gemmobacter > Gemmobacter denitrificans. Next base: position 8,568 of record NZ_JBALHR010000011.1, on the reverse strand, counting down.
AAATCGCTGTCCGACATGCTGAAAGGCAAGCAGGGCCGCTTCCGTCAGAACTTGCTGGGTAAGCGCGTCGACTTCTCGGGTCGTTCGGTCATCGTGACCGGTCCGGAGCTGAAGCTGCACCAATGCGGTCTGCCGAAGAAGATGGCGCTCGAACTGTTCAAGCCCTTCATCTATTCGCGGCTTGAGGCCAAGGGCCTGTCCAGCACCGTGAAACAGGCGAAGAAGCTGGTCGAGAAAGAGCGCCCGGAAGTTTGGGATATCCTTGATGAGGTGATCCGCGAACATCCGGTGCTGCTGAACCGCGCGCCAACGCTGCACCGTCTGGGCATTCAGGCGTTTGAGCCGATCCTGATCGAAGGCAAGGCCATTCAGCTGCACCCGCTGGTCTGCTCGGCCTTCAACGCCGACTTTGACGGCGACCAGATGGCTGTGCACGTGCCCCTCTCGCTGGAAGCCCAGCTGGAAGCCCGCGTGCTGATGATGTCCACGAACAACGTGCTGTCGCCCGCCAACGGCGCGCCGATCATCGTGCCGTCGCAGGACATGGTGTTGGGCCTGTACTACGTCACCATGGAACGCAAGGGCATGGTTGGCGAAGGCATGGTCTTCCGCGATATCGAGGAAGTCGAACATGCGCTGGCCGCCGGTGCGGTGCATCTGCACGCCAAGATCCAGGCGCGTCTGCGTCAGGTCGATGGCGAAGGCAATATCGTCTGGAAGCGGTTTGAAACCACGCCCGGCCGTCTGCGTCTTGGCAACCTGCTGCCGCTGAACGCCAAGGCACCGTTCGAACTGGTGAACCGCCTGCTGCGGAAGAAAGACGTGCAGACCGTCATCGACACTGTCTATCGCTATTGCGGTCAGAAAGAGTCGGTCATCTTCTGCGATCAGATCATGGGTCTGGGCTTCCGCGAAGCCTTCCGCGCCGGGATTTCCTTCGGCAAGGACGACATGGTGATCGCCGAGAACAAGTGGGAAATCGTCAACGAGGTGAAGGCGCAGGTTGCTGATTTCGAACAGCAATATCTGGACGGTCTGATCACCCAGGGCGAGAAGTACAACAAGGTCGTGGACGCCTGGTCGAAGTGCAACGACAAGGTGACCGAGTCGATGATGGCCACCATCTCGGCTGCCAAGTTCGATGAGAACGGCGCCGAGAAAGAACCAAACTCGGTTTACATGATGGCGCACTCCGGGGCCCGGGGTTCGGTCACGCAGATGAAGCAGCTGGGCGCGATGCGCGGCCTGATGGCCAAGCCGAATGGCGAGATCATCGAGACGCCGATCATCTCGAACTTCAAGGAAGGTCTGACCGTTCTTGAATACTTCAACTCGACCCACGGTGCCCGGAAGGGTCTGTCGGATACCGCGTTGAAGACGGCGAACTCGGGTTACCTGACCCGTCGTCTGGTGGACGTGGCGCAGGATTGCATCGTGCGGAGCCATGATTGCGGCACCGAGCGGGCGATCAATGCCGAAGCAGCGGTCAATGATGGCGAAGTGGTTGCATCGCTGGCTGAACGCGTGCTGGGCCGTGTGGCTGCCGATGACATCCTTGTGCCGGGAACCGAACAGGTTCTGGTGCGCAAGGGCGAATTGATCGACGAACGTCGTGCCGATCTGATCGCGGTCAATGGCGTGCAGCACTGCCGCATCCGCAGCCCGCTGACCTGCGAGGCTGAAGAGGGCGTCTGCGCCATGTGCTATGGCCGCGACCTTGCACGCGGCACGCTGGTGAACCAGGGCGAAGCGGTGGGCATCATCGCGGCGCAGTCGATCGGCGAACCGGGAACCCAGCTGACGATGCGGACCTTCCACATCGGCGGCGTGGCCCAGGGTGGCCAGCAGTCCTTCCTGGAAGCAAGCCAGGAAGGCAAGATCGAGTTCCGCAATGGCAATGTGCTGGCCAATGACCGTGGCGAACAGATCGTCATGGGGCGGAGCATGTCGATCGCCATCATCGACGAAGCCGGTGCCGAGCGCGCTGTCCACAAGCTGACCTACGGCTCAAAGCTGCACGTCAAGGAAGGCGAAATGGTCAAACGCGGCGTCAAGCTGTTCGAATGGGACCCCTATACCCTGCCGATCATCGCCGAAAAGGCCGGTGTCGCACGCTTCCTTGACCTGATCTCGGGTATCTCGGTGCGTGACGAAACCGATGACGCAACCGGCATGACCCAGAAGATCGTGTCCGACTGGCGGTCGGCGCCGAAGGGCGGCGATCTGAAGCCGGAGGTTGTCATCGTGAACCCGGAAACGGGCGAACCGATGCGCAACGATCAGGGCAATCCGATCACCTATCCGATGTCGGTCGATGCCATTCTGTCGGTCGAAGACGGGCAGGAGCTGAAGGCCGGTGACGTGGTGGCGCGTATTCCGCGCGAAGGTGCCAAGACCAAGGACATCACCGGGGGTCTTCCCCGCGTGGCGGAACTGTTCGAAGCCCGTCGTCCGAAAGATCACGCGATCATCGCCGAGGCCGATGGTTATGTACGCTTCGGCAAGGACTACAAGTCCAAGCGCCGCATCACGGTTGAACCCGTCGATGAAACGCTGCAGCCGATGGAATACATGATCCCCAAGGGCAAGCACATTCCGGTTCAGGAAGGTGACTTCGTCCAGAAGGGTGATTACATCATGGACGGCAACCCGGCACCGCATGACATCCTGCGCATCATGGGTGTCGAGGCGCTGGCCAACTACATGATCGACGAAGTGCAGGACGTCTATCGCCTGCAGGGCGTGAAGATCAACGACAAGCACATCGAGGTGATCGTTCGCCAGATGCTCCAGAAATACGAAATTCTGGACTCGGGCGAAACGACGCTTCTGAAGGGCGAAACTGTCGACAAGGCCGAACTGGACGAAGAAAACGCCAAGGCGGAAGCGCGCGGTCAGCGCGTGGCCGTGGGCGAGCCGATCCTGCTCGGGATCACCAAGGCGTCGCTGCAGACCCGCAGCTTCATCTCGGCGGCCTCGTTCCAGGAAACGACCCGTGTTCTGACCGAAGCTTCGGTTCAGGGCAAGCGCGACAAGCTGGTCGGCCTGAAGGAGAACGTCATCGTGGGTCGTCTGATCCCGGCCGGTACCGGTGGTGCCACCAGCCGCGTTAAGAAGATCGCGCATGACCGCGACAGCGTCGTGATCGAAGCCCGCCGCACCGAAGCGGAAGGGGCGGCCCGTCTGGCCGCGCCGAGCTTTGACGTGATGGACGGTGCGGAAGATTCCGGTCTGGTCGATACGGTCGAAAGCCGCGATTGATCTTTCCTGACATGCAGGAATGGCCCCCCGGGAAACCGGGGGGCTTTTCATTTTGACAGCACGCCCCCGACGCGGCAAACCTTTCCCGAAAGGGCAGGTGGACCATGGGTAGCAGGTACAAGAACCAGATCATCGGGCTGATGCGGTTTTCCTATCCTTCGCTTGGGGGATTTGTGACGAAGAACGAAAGCGCGGACCAGATCGAGGCGCGGCTTTATGAGGATGCCCGGCTGGAACGCCGGTTCCATTTGTTCGAAAATCTCGCCCTGCCATCGCTGCTGGCACAGTCGGATCAGGATTTCCGCATGGTTTTTCTGGTCGGTCAGAGCCTTCCGTCACAATGGCGCGACCGTTTGAATGATGTGATTGCTCCTTTGAAGGGCGCGCGGGTGGTCGCTTTGGCTTCGCTTCCGCATTACATGGCGGTGCGGCGCGCCTTCAATTTCGCCACGCCGGATGCTGCCACACATGTAACGGGGTTCCGTCTGGATGATGATGACGCGCTGGATATCAATCACGTCGCCCGGATGCGGGCAACGGTGAACGCCTTGCTGCCGGTGGCGGGGCTGGACACGCCTTTGGTGACTGGCTGCCATCGCGGATATTTTCTGGAATTCAAGCCCGAGGGCCACGCCCTGTTTCATGTGATTGAAAAGGCTCCGGGGGCGCAGGGGCTGGCCATGACACGCCCTGCCGGAAGCAGCGAGAACATCTTCCGCCGCAACCACCGCTTTGTGACCCAGTTCTACAATACCTATACCGATGCCAATATCCCTGCCTATATCCGCACCATCCATACCGATAATGACAGCGACCCCCATGCCTCGGGTCAGATCGAGACGGCGGATTGGGAAACGGCCGCACCGCTGATTGCCGAACATTTCCCGTTTACGGCAGCGCAGTTGCAGGCGCTTTGACGGCTGGAAGGTGCTGACCAGCCCTGCTAGATCGGTTCGGGCAACAGGGGATCCCGGGAATGACCGACAACACGCGCGCGATCCTCTTGATGAATGTGGCGATGCTTGCCTTCACGCTGAACGATGCGTGCATGAAGGCTGTCAGCGAGACCCTGCCCCTGTTTCAGGCGATCTTCCTGCGCGGGGTGGCGACCACGCTGGCCCTGCTGGGTCTGGCGGCGATGCAGGGGCAACTGCGCTTTGTTCCGGGACCGGGGGACCGTGCGCGCATCGGTTGGCGCACTCTGGCCGAGGTTGTCTCAACCGCGACATTTCTGCTGGCGCTGACCCATATGCCGATTGCCAATCTCTCGGCCATCATGCAGGCCCTGCCACTGGCTGTGACCCTGGGCGCGGCACTATGGTTTGGCGAAAGGCTGGATGCCGCACGTCTGCTGGCAATCATGATCGGCTTTGCCGGCGTGTTGCTGATCATCCGCCCCGGCACCGAAGGCTTTGATCGCTGGGCCCTGCTGGGGCTGGCCTCGATGGCCTTTGTGACCCTGCGCGACCTGATGACGCGGGGGCTGAGCCGGTCCGTGCCTTCCAGCGCGGTTGCGGTCTGGGCGGCTCTGGCGGTGGCAGTGATGGGGGGCGTGGTGACCTTGCAGCAGGGGTGGCAAACGGTCAGTCTGACACAAGCTGCGCTTTTGGCCGGGGCAACGGTCAATCTTATCATCGGCTATCTCACCGTGGTGATGGTGATGCGGGTGGGGGATATTGGCGTCGTCGCGCCCTTCCGCTATATGGCCCTTCTCTGGGCAATCCTGATCGGGGCAGGGGTCTTTGGTGCCTGGCCTGACGGGCTGACCCTGATCGGTTCGGCCATCGTCGTGGCTTCGGGCCTGTTTACCTTGCTGGCTGACCGGCTGCGGCGTCAGCGCCGGACAGCCTGACCGGACGGGCGATTGCAGGCCGGACCTGGCCCCACCCCCGCCGCTGTTGACAAGCCCCGCGACTCCCCCTATAGCGCGCCTACCTCGATCTGCGCCCGGCGCAGGGCGGGTTATTCGTATGGATGTGGACAAGATCCGGGCGACAGCCTCGATCCTCTGAGATTCCACCGCGGCGGCCTCCGGCATGGGGGTGCGTGCGGTTTTTGTGTTTTGCGGACGCGCAGGGCACCAGATGAAGACATGCCCCCGGAAACGCCGTTGACGAGCGGTGATTGAACGGGTTGCAAGACAGAGGCTAGTTTAATGCCGACGATCCAACAGCTGATCCGCAAGCCGCGGGAAGCACGGAAGACGCGGTCCAAGTCGCAGCACTTGGAATCCTGCCCCCAGAAGCGTGGCGTGTGCACCCGTGTGTACACCACGACCCCGAAAAAGCCGAACTCCGCTATGCGGAAAGTCGCCAAGGTGCGCCTGACCAACGGCTTCGAGGTCATCAGCTACATTCCCGGTGAAAAGCACAACCTGCAAGAGCACTCGGTCGTGCTGATCCGTGGCGGCCGCGTGAAAGACCTTCCCGGTGTGCGTTACCACATCCTGCGCGGCGTTCTGGATACCCAGGGCGTCAAAGACCGTCGTCAGCGTCGTTCGAAATACGGCGCGAAGCGTCCGAAGTGAGGAACTGAGAGATGTCCCGTCGTCACGCCGCCGAAAAGCGCGAAATCCTTCCCGATGCCAAGTTCGGCGATCGGGTTCTGACCAAGTTCATGAACAACCTGATGCTGGATGGCAAAAAGTCCATCGCGGAATCGATCGTTTATGGCGCCCTTGACCGCGTTCAGGCCCGCCTGAAGCGCGAGCCGGTTCAGGCTTTCCATGAGGCACTGGACAATGTGAAGCCCTCCGTCGAAGTGCGTTCGCGCCGCGTCGGTGGTGCAACCTACCAGGTTCCGGTCGAAGTGCGTCAAGAGCGCCGCGAGGCTCTGGCGATCCGCTGGCTGATCATCGCTGCCCGCAAGCGCAACGAGAATACCATGGAAGAACGTCTGGCCGCCGAACTGGCCGATGCCGTGAACAACCGCGGCACCGCAGTGAAGAAGCGGGAAGACACCCACAAGATGGCCGACGCGAACAAAGCGTTCAGCCATTACCGCTGGTAAGAGGGCGCCATGGCACGCGACTATCCGCTTGAGCGTTACCGGAACTTCGGGATCATTGCCCATATCGACGCGGGCAAGACCACGACTTCGGAACGTATCCTTTACTACACCGGCAAGTCCCACAAGATCGGCGAAGTCCATGACGGCGCCGCCACGATGGACTGGATGGAGCAGGAACAAGAGCGCGGCATTACCATCACTTCGGCTGCCACGACCACGTTCTGGAACCGTCAGATCGACCCCACGTCGGGCGTTGGTGACAAGGCGACCAAGTTCCGCTTCAACATCATCGACACCCCCGGCCACGTGGACTTCACCATCGAAGTCGAACGCTCGCTGGCCGTTCTGGACGGCGCTGTGGTTCTGCTCGACGGCAACGCCGGCGTGGAGCCCCAGACCGAAACCGTGTGGCGTCAGGCTGACCGCTACAAGGTTCCGCGCATCGTGTTCGTCAACAAGATGGACAAGACCGGCGCTGACTTCTTCAACTGCGTGAAGATGATCAAGGACCGGACCGGCGCGAATGCAATGCCGATCGCCCTGCCGATCGGTGCGGAAGACAAGCTGGAAGGCATCATCGACCTCGTGACCATGGAAGAATGGGTCTATGAGGGCGAAGATCTGGGCGCTTCCTGGAAGCGTCAGCCGATCCGTGCGGAGCTGAAGGATCAGGCCGATGAATGGCGCCTGAACCTGCTGGAAACCGCCGTCGGCCAGGATGATGCCGCGATGGAAGCCTATCTCGAAGGCAATGAGCCGTCGGCTGAAGAGCTGCGCGCGCTGATCCGCAAGGGCACGCTCGCCATCGACTTCATCCCGGTGATGGCCGGTTCCGCGTTCAAGAACAAGGGCGTGCAGCCCCTTCTGAACGCCGTGATCGACTATCTGCCCTCGCCGCTGGACGTGCCGCCCTATATGGGCTTCGCACCGGGCGACGAGACCGAGACCCGCAACATCGCCCGTTCGGCCGATGACGAACAGCCCTTCTCGGCGCTGGCGTTCAAGATCATGAACGACCCCTTCGTAGGCTCGCTGACCTTCACCCGGATCTATTCGGGCAAGCTGGCCAAGGGCGACGCGATGATGAACGCGACCAAGCAGCGCCGCGAGCGCGTTGGCCGCATGATGATGATGCACGCCATCGAGCGTGAGGAAATCACCGAAGCCTTCTCGGGCGACATCATCGCGCTTGGCGGTCTGAAAGAGACCACCACCGGGGACACCCTGTGTGATCCGAACGCGCCCGTCGTTCTCGAAACCATGACCTTCCCGGTCCCGGTGATCGAGATCGCGGTGGAGCCGAAAACCAAGGCCGACCAGGAAAAGATGGGCATCGCTTTGGCCCGTCTGGCTGCCGAAGACCCGTCCTTCCGTGTGGAAACTGACCTCGAAAGCGGCCAGACCATCATGAAGGGCATGGGCGAACTTCACCTCGACATCCTCGTGGACCGTATGCGCCGCGAGTTCAAGGTCGAGGCGAATATCGGTGCGCCGCAGGTGGCTTACCGCGAAACCATTTCGCGCGAGCATGAGATCGACTACACGCACAAGAAACAGACCGGTGGTACCGGCCAGTTCGCGCGCGTGAAGCTGATCATCTCGCCGACGGAGCCGGGCGAAGGCTATTCGTTCGAATCCAAGATTGTGGGCGGTGCGGTGCCGAAGGAATACATCCCCGGCGTCGAAAAAGGCATCAAGTCCGTCATGGATTCGGGCCCGCTCGCTGGCTTCCCGGTGATCGACTTCAAGGTTCAGCTGATCGACGGTGCGTTCCACGACGTCGACTCGAGCGTGCTGGCCTTCGAAATCGCATCGCGCGCCGCCATGCGCGAAGGTCTGAAAAAGGCCGGCGCAAAGCTGCTGGAACCGATCATGAAAGTCGAAGTCGTGACCCCGGAAGAATATACCGGTGGCGTGATCGGCGACCTGACCTCGCGTCGGGGCATGGTGACGGGCCAGGACAGCCGCGGCAACGCGAACGTCATCTCTTCGATGGTGCCGCTGGCCAATATGTTCGGTTACATCAACACGCTGCGCTCGATGACCTCGGGCCGTGCCGTGTTCTCGATGGAATTCGACCATTACGACGCCGTGCCGGAAAACATCTCGCAAGAGATCCAGAAGAAATACGCCTGATCGGTGCGGCGGGGGGAACCCCGCCCTACCACCCCGTAGGCCGGGAACCCTCCCGGTGCATCGCAACGAATTGAGGAGTTTGCCAAATGGCAAAGGCAAAGTTTGAACGGACGAAACCGCACGTCAACATCGGCACGATCGGCCACGTTGACCACGGCAAAA
>NZ_JBALHR010000010.1:0-141199 GCF_036964905.1 Gemmobacter denitrificans | reverse complement strand
ATGGAACCGACCACCCTCTGCAAGCTGATGGAAGCCAGCTATCACGCCGCCCGCGACCTGCTGATGCAGGCCGCCCGCGATCTGGATGAAGCCGGGCGGGCGGCCCATCAGGGCGAGCGCAACCAGGCGCGCGGCACCGCCATCGGGGCCGAAACCGACCTGCAGAACGCCCTCGACCTCATCAAGGCCGTCGGCGCGCTGCAATTGCTCGACCGGGGGTGAAAGAAACGCTGGTTTGACCAAAAGGGGGCGGGGGAAACCTCGCCCCTTTTGTCATGGGGCCGGGCGGTTCGATTATCGGGGTTTGGCCGGTCCCCTTGGCCCTGCGGCTTGCGCCAGCCGCGCAGGATCGCCGCCCTCGCCAAGCCAGACATGGCATTGGAAATTCGACCAGCGCACCAACACCCAGCCCGATGCCTCGGGGATGATCTCCGGTGAACCTGGGGGCGACTCAGTGGGTTGCATGCGGAGAATGCTGCCGGGGGATGGTGAAGAGAAGGTTAATGTTGAGAGCGGCCCATACATGCCGCTCGTTCCGGCGACGACATGCTGCGTCGCGGCCAAGCAAAGCTTCCGTTCGCGGGCGAACGACGTGTTTACAACTTCTGCAACGTTATGGCTCCGGATCCTGACCTAAGGACTTCGAGCTTGAAGCGCCTTTATCTCAGCGCCTATGTAATTGAATGCAGCGATGTTTTGATCAAGAACAAAGTCCAATGCTGTACCGTAGCCTGAATTGGTGTGCGACATATCGAATCCCAGCCGGGTCAATGTTTCCGAAACTGATCCGCCAGTGTGAGCATCGGCATTCCGTAGGTCTGCCGTGAGAAAAAGAGGTGCTAGATTTGAATTGCGCTCGGTGATCTCTGCCTCTTGGTGGCCACCGCTGAAATTGGCAGTCGTTTCTTGATTGCTGTTCAGACGCTCAAGGATATTGGTCAGAACCTGCAGGAGTTTGAGACTGCCAAAGCTCTTGTAGCTCTTAGGATCGTGTCCCCCCTCATCAACAATTCGCCTCAAAATCCCGTTCGGTATTTTCTGCCATAGCTCGTGGATATCTTTGCATCGGGAAAGAAATTTCTGCTCCGACATGTTTATCGGAGCGACTTGAGCCAAGCGACTTAGCTTAGGGTAAGGCAACCAATGCTCGGCTTGTAGTTTCTCCCTAGAAACACCAACCAAATCTTCGCATGTCGGGGTCCCCAGACCGAGATCAGTTGCTAGCCAAGCGAGGCCATCCGCCAAGTCCAGAAGCACCTCAAGAAATCTTTGAACTTTGGCAACGATGTGCTCTTCGTTTAGGTCGGTTTGATCTACTATTCTCTGAGGAACAACGTGTGCATGTGCCCAAACAATTTCCCTGTCGGGCTTCGGTTTGTATAGTTCTCTCAGCCCAACTTGAATCAGGTTTCGCCCGACACGTCTACAATCTGTGAATGACCATTGCCCTGAGTAAGAAGGATTGCACGTCCAGTTACCATGGGTCTGGAAAGGGGTGGTTTGGTACAAGCTGTTTTGTTCGTACCTCTCAAGGAATCGGTCATCGAGAAAAATCGGTGTAGGTTCTAGCAGAGCATTTGCACGCTGATGATCCATCGCCCCGGCAATGCCAGGCCAAGTCAAACCGGCGGCAGTTTGCACCGCGCACAGCTCCGGAGTGACTGCACAAACCACAGCCCAAAGCTGCATCAGTGTCTTCCCGTTGATACGTCGAATGTCTAGTTTGTACCAACCACCTTCCGGATTTGCTAAATAGTGGCCATTGTCCCCCAGAAGTTCTGATATCTCTTGCGTTTCTTGAATACTCGTCGCGTAGAAAAATACCCTTGTACCGTGCTTCCCCCGCATCCAAAGGTATCTTCGAAGGTACTCGTTCGACATTCGCCAACTGACGTTCCGACTTGCCCGGTAGTAATACGAGCTGGAGATTTCGCCTTCAGAAATACCAAACTCAGGCAGCGATAAGTCATCATAAATCAGTCTCTGGTCGTCACCTCCGACACAGCGGGGAGACAAACCAAGCAACATCCAAATTTTCTCTGCCAGGTGATAACTGTAAAATGATCCATTGCCATGAGACGCAACGACATATTCGTGACCCGATACGCTAGGTGAATGGCCACCCAATCCGCCGAAATCATCGACTATAGGAGTTGAGAAACTGACAACACCATATGAAACTTCGCTAAAATCGGAAACAGAGAGCGAATCCGCTTCATCGGTCAGGGCCATGACCATGTGAACATACTCGTAATCAGGGCCGTATTGGTCATGTTCGTATCGGGTCGTAACTTCAGGCCGCTCAAATGGGTCCAGCCCAACTGGGGTGAGTAGTGCCCGTAGCTTTGGCGAAACGCAGCTGTCAGGCAGGTTCAGTTCATGAAGGTAGTTAACGGTGCTCATTTTTCCAAGCTATCTTCGAGTTCCTATTTTGGCAGCGTAGCCTTAATCACGTTTAATGACGCAGCCAGCCGTTGTGACAGATCGCTGAAATGGTTTCTCAAAGTGCCATGGCGTTTGCGAGCGGTTGCTATTGCTAGGCGTCGTCCCTTTGGATCACCATGTGCCTTTGCAGGGTTACGTAAAGCATGTAGCTCGCGAAGCGGAGCAACGGCATTTTGGGCTTGATCTTCGGTTCTTCCCGTTGACGCGAGGGCGACCTCAAGTACCTTAAGTGATCCCCAATCCCTTTCGTAGACGCCCGTGTTGGCGTCGATTATCGCTCTCAACCCCCTGACGAGAAAGCCTTCCACAACGAGGTGATCTAGTGCCAGAATTTCATCACCCCACTCCGAGGACGAATCCGTCACCGGATAGTGGACGGCATCTCTCATTTCCGAACCGCGCATTTTCCACCAAGACGGCGAGTCTTGATCCAATTCCGCAATGATACGCTTTACATCCTCCAAGAAATCATCTGTTGTTGTGAATGCGCCAAGAATGTCGGTTTGATATGCTCGTTCAGAAATTTCGGCCTTTGGCTTTTCGTTGAATGACTGCCAATATAGCTGCTCGTCATAGGGCAGGGCTGCCAAGTAGCCGATATAGGTATGCACTTGCCCTGCCTCATTGATATCATAAGTTTTGAGATGCCATGCGCCTCGACAATTTATGCTTCGATCACCGAAGGTATATTTCTCTGGATCCGATTTGTACTTTTGAAGCACCTCGGGTCTAAAAAAGGCGGGTGAAATCTCCCAAGGTAAGTCCGATTCAGTGAAATAATTGACGATATGGTCGGGCGAGCACGAGGTTTCTATCAATTGATGCCCATTCTTGCGATCGATGATCAGAAAGGACGCATACTTTAGTCTGCTTTTGTCCTCTTCTGCCTTCCATTCTTCCGCCAGAGCTTCCGGGGTAAGATTGGTACGAAGGATTACCTGCCCGTTAACATAGCTCGCATGCTGAGGAACTTTTCGCTGCTTGTAAAACAGGTCCCTGGTCTCGAAAACATCCTCAGCGCCTTCGGGCCAGCCGTTGAACCCACCCATAGCGAACCGTGTAAAATCAAACAGGCTGACCAAACTGGTACCGGTAAGAGCCATGTAGCTTGCTAGATCATGCGAGCGTATCGTGACTGCGCGCACTTGTTGCCTGGGATCATGAGTAACGTCTCGATAAACCGAAATAATCGATTCGATGTCTCCTCGATCATTTAGCCTACAATAGGCATTCCGCTCATCCACAAAGTACAGTCCAAGCGCATGCACAAGCTTCTGGCTGATTTCTATCGTAGGCTCGTAGTCCTTGACGCCTTCAAACGAGCGTACAAACACCAGCTTTTCGCTGCCAACAAGAGATTTGCAGCCAGGGTGGTCCAATGGTGGTTGCAGATAAACGCGATGCCCCTCACCGCCACCATATGCTCGCTGAATGATCCAAGAATCATCTGGCATGATGTAGGCCCGATCGAGATCAGCGTGGTCTGGTGGGTCTAACAGCTCATTGGGGGTCAACACCGAGTGAATTAGCATATGCGGACCGGATGCGTAGATTACGATCTCGTCGGCTTTCAGAATATCCTCGAGAATTTCAACGCTCTGGTCAGCGCTTTCTAGCCATTCGCCGCGATTTTGGTCTGGAATTCTTGCAATTGATAAAAGCTTGTCCAACGTACTTTTAGGCATCCAGGTCCTCACTGTAGGGTGAATCGCAACTTTGCGGCCATATGTGGCGTACAATAGAATCAATGCCTCTCAGGCCTACCTCCGTTGTGCATCAACTTCAATGTCAGCTTTTTATTTGCTGCAGAAGCCCGAGTGCTGTTGCAGCGAACATCCGCTCTCCGCCCTTTTGGAGACCGACGGGGACGAGGCCGCGCCCCATTCACGCCGCAAGTCGAGCCACACCAGATTTCGTGCGAGAGACAGAAAAGGAGCGACGCGGGGTTGCCCCAGACCTGCCCAATCATGTTGCGAAGAGCCGCCGAAGTGGTACAGAGAGGCAGTTCATAAGCCGCCATTCAGCAAAATCGTTCTGCTGCAAGTTCTTGTGTCAAACTCTGCAGGTTTGCGTGTCACGCTACAGTCACGCTACAACGCTACAACAACAACACGCTACAACTCACAAAGCCTGTTGAAACACCCTCTCATTCCTGACAACATGTGGTAGCCAACCGCCTTGCGCCCACTGCCTGCCAGCAGTCTGCCAAATTATCGAGGTCGGTTGCGGGGGAAGGTCAAGATGTTGGTTTCCGTGAAGGTCCGTTTATCCGGGGCTGCCGTTTGCATCGCTGCGCTCTCGGGTTTCGCACCGCCTGCGGCGGGGCAAGAGGTGCGGCTGACCGAGTCCATGGCTGAGGCCCGGCTGGTCCTGAATGGGCGCGAGATCGTCATCGGACGTACCCCGAATCCCGAAGCGGTGCTGCGGGGAGAGTTCACGAAGACCTCGCGGGCCTGTCCGCCTTTCTGCATCCAGCCCATGACGCCCGTGCCAGATGTGGCCCCGGCGGGAGAGCTGGAGCTGATCGGCTTTCTGCAGGACCATGCGGCGCAGGGCACAGGGGTGTTGATTGATGCGCGCCTGCCTGAATGGTTTGGCAAAGGGGCGATCCCGGGGGCTGTCAACGTGCCGTTCGCCACGCTCGATCCCTCCAATCCGTTTCGCGATCAGATCCTGGCAGCACTTGGTGCCCGTCCGCTGGCAGGTGGTGGGTTCGATTTTTCGCAGGCCATGACGCTGATGGTCTATTGCAACGGGCCGTGGAGCGACCAGTCGGTCCGTGCCTTGCAGGCGCTGGCGGCGGCGGGCTATCCGCCGGAGAAGATGATGCACTATCGTGGGGGAATGCAGGATTGGCTGATACTGGGTTTGACAGTGGCCGGGGGACCGGAGGCCGAGGCGAAACTGGCGACAGCGGAGGGTCAGCCATAATGAAGGTCGGGTTGATCTATCTCGGGATCGTTGGCTCATTGGTTGCCGTGATCACGGGTGTACCCTGGGTGACACTGCTGAAAGATGTGCCTGATCCGCTGGCCGGGGTCATCCCGCCGCCGGTGACAGCCCCCGCGCCGCAAGAGCCCCCCGCGCCGGTGTTTACCGGCGTCATGGCCGCGCTGGAAGAACCCGCCCCCGAGGTGACCCGCGCTGCCGCCCCTGCCCCCGATGCTCTGGAGGCGACGCAGACCGACGACGCGACAGCCGCTGCCGCCGCCTTGGCTGCGCTGGTCGTGGCGGGTACGGGTCTGGCCGATCCGGTGGAGCCCGAGCCTGTAGCGGCACCCGCCGCCGAACAGCCTGTAGCTGCACAAGTCGCCGCCCCGGCACCGCAGCCTCAGGCAGGGGATATCGACCAGACCACAGCGGCGATTCTGGCCGCGCTGACCGGCACTGCGCCGGAGAGCGGGGCCGCCGTCGCTGCCGCCGATCCAGCGTTGCAGGCCATGTCGGTCGCCGCGCTGAATGGGCTGGCCAACGCAAAACCTGCACCCACGCTCGAGGGTCTGGTTGCGCAAGCACTGCGCGAAGGCCAAAGCGACGCCTATATTGACGCACTGGTGAACGAAGCGGCGGGCCGCAAGGAAATCGCGGTTCCCGGCGCGCTGGTCACGGCCGAAGGCAAGGTGGACACGGCTGTCCTGCTGGCGGATCTGGTGGGCAAGGCACAAGATGCTGCAGGCCAGCCGCGCAGCGCCCCGCGCGAAGTCGTGACAGGCGGTGACGGGGTCGAGGTGCATACTGTGGCGCAGGCCGATGGCAGCAGCCAACAGTTCCGCTTCTATACCGTGGCCCGCGGCGACAGCCTCGGTGCGATTGCGGAAAAGTTCTATGGGGACGCCGGCTATTATCTGGCGATCTTTGAAGCGAACCGCGCAATCCTGTCCACACCTGATGCGCTCAATGCCGGGCAGCGTCTAGTCATCCCGGGCATTTCACAGCTGTAATCCCCCGGCGCCCCATGCGGGCGCCGGCTTCCCACGGGATCAGCCGCCGGTATGGCTCATGTGGCGGGTCATCTGGCCCGCAACGCCCTGCCGGGAATAATCGAAATCATGGCCTTTGGGTTTGCGGGCAATCGCGGCGCGGATCGCCCTTTCCAACAGGGTATTGTCCGGGCTGGCCCGCAGCGGCGCGCGCAGATCGGCCATGTCTTCCTGCCCCAGGCACATATACAACTCGCCCGTACAGGTCAGCCGCACCCGGTTGCAACTTTCGCAGAAATTATGTGTCAGCGGAGTGATGAAGCCGATCTTCTGGCCCGTTTCCTCCAGCCGTACATAGCGCGCCGGGCCCCCCGTGCGCTCTGCCAGATCGGTCAGCGTGTAGCGTTCGGCATAGCGGCTGCGCAGATCCTTCAGCGACCAGTATTGATCCAGCCGGTCCTCATTGCCCAGATCGCCCATCGGCATGACCTCGATCCAGGTCAGATCATGGCCTTCGCGGGCGCACCAATCGGTCAGGGAGAACTGTTCCTCTTCGTTGAACCCTTTCAACGCCACGGCATTGATCTTGACCCGCAGCCCCGCCTCTTGGGCGGCGCGGATGCCATCCAGAACCTGCGGCAGCCGCCCCCATCGGGTGATATCGGCAAATTTCTGCGGGTCGAGCGTATCCAACGACACATTCACCCGCCGCACCCCGCAATCAGCCAGCTCGGCGGCAAAGCGCCCCAACTGGCTGCCATTGGTGGTCAGTGTCAGTTCTTTCAGCGCGCCGCTTTCCAGATGCCGCGACATGGCGCGGAAAAAGGTCATGATGCCCTTGCGCACCAGCGGCTCGCCCCCGGTGATGCGCAGCTTTTCCACCCCCAGCCCGACAAAGCTGGAACACATCCGGTCCAGCTCCTCCAGCGTCAGCAGGTCGGCCTTGGGCAGAAAGGTCATGTTCTCTGCCATGCAATAGACACAACGGAAATCACAACGATCCGTGACCGAAACCCGAAGGTATCGGATGGCGCGGGCAAAAGGGTCGATCAAGGGCGGGGTCATGGGAAAAAGGTAGGCTTCCGCCGATCCGGCGGCAAGCGCGAAAGCGACGGTTGAAGGGCGGATTGACCAAGACTATCGTCGGCATCGGAATGGAAAGGGGTATCGGCATGTTGCGCAATCTGGGTCTGGTGACGGGGGTATTGGTGCTGACGGGTTGTTCGGCACTGCCGCAATGGGTGGGTGGTACGCGTGCACCGGTGCGGGCCTCTGCCCCGGTGGGCGATCCGCTGCCCCTGCCCACACCCGAATTGCAGGCCCCGCCGCCGCAGGCAGGTGCGCGCACCGCCGAAGCGCTGGATACGACCACCGCCGCACAGAAGGCCGCCGCAACGGCCGCCCCTGCCCCGGCAGGTGCTGCGTCGCTGGGAAAGGTCACTGTCAGCCTGGGCGATCCGACCCTCCCCGGCTTCTGGCTGCGTTCATCATTGGTGAGCGCGCCCACACCGGGGATGATCAAGACCGCGGGGGGACAGACGGTGCAGGTGGACCTTGTGCCCGGCGAAGGGGCCGCGCAATTGTCGCTGGCCGGATTTCGCGCCCTTGGCCTTGGCCTGACCGACCTGCCATTGGTCGAGGTCTATCCGCGCTGACGGGTCGGCGTTACCGAAGCCGCAACTCCCCTGCCTCGACCCGCAGCCGGGTTTCAAACGCCTTGGAGATATGGGCGCGCAGCGCGTGATAGGCGGCCTCGCCATCGCGATTGGCTATGGCCTGCACGATCATTTCATGTTCGGCCAGCGCGATTTCATCCCGCCCCTCGGCCGCGAATGAGGTATTGGCCATCAAGGCCATCGACCGATGCACCAGATCCAGTTGCTGCACCAGAAACCGGTTATGGCTGGCCAGGTGGATCTGCTTGTGAAACCGCTTGTTCGCCCGGCTCAACGCCCGGGGATCGCCGCCCAGCAGGATGCGGTCTTCCTCGACCATGCTGCGCAGCACCCGGATTTCCTCATCCGTGGCATGGCGCGCGGCCAGACGGGCCGCCAGCCCCTCCAGTTCCGACCGCACCGCGTAGAGTTCCGACAGCTGGTTGTGGTCCAGCGTGGCCACGATCAGGCTGCGCCCGTCGCGCGTCAGCATCGACTGGGTTTCCAGCCGCTGCAACGCCTCGCGCACCGGGGTGCGCGATACGCCCAGCCGTTCGGCCAGTTCCGATTCCACCAGACGATCGCCGGGCTTGTACACCCCGCCTTCGATGGCTTCGAGGATCAGCGTATAGGCATCTTTCTGCACCGTGGTTCCCTTCCTGCCGCGCGGAGCAGACCCTAAGCGCGCATCCCCCTGCCATGCAAGAGGTGGGATGCAGCAGGAGGAGCGTGCAAGGGGCACTGACAGCGCTTCGCCGCATCATCGACAGGTCAAGCCCATTGCCCCGCGCGGCCGTCTGCGTTACCGATCACGCATGGTTGCACAGCATTTCCACCACATCGACACTTGGGTCTTCGACCTCGACAATACGCTTTATCCGCCCGCGATGCGGCTGTTTGACCAGATCGAACAGCGCATGACGGCCTGGGTCATGCGTGAACTGGGCGTGGCGCAACCCGAAGCCGACCGGCTGCGCCAGCACTATTGGGATCGCTACGGCACCACGCTGGCGGGCCTGATGGCCGAACATGGCATGCAGCCTGATGGCTATCTGCACGATGTGCATGAGATCGATTTTTCGGTCCTTTCACCCGATCCGGCCTTGGCAAAGGCGATTGCCGCCCTGCCGGGGCGGCGCGTGGTCTATACCAATGCCACGCGGCCCTATGCGCTGCAGGTGCTGGCGGCGCGGGGCCTCTCAGGGCTGTTCGATGCGGTCTATGGCGTGGAACATGCGGGTTTTCGCCCCAAACCTGAACGTGCGGCCTTCGAGATGATCTTTGCCCAGGATGGCATCGCCCCCGAGCGCGCGGCCATGTTCGAAGACGACCCACGCAATCTGGCCGCCCCGCACGCGATGGGCATGCGCACCGTGCATGTTGCACCCGATCCGCTGCCAGCGCCGCATATCCATCACCACACCGATGATCTGGGCGACTTTCTGTCGCAGCTTGCGCGCTGACCTGCGACAAGATGCATCGTGGATAAACCTTTGCGCCGGCCCCACATCCGGGTCAGCCACAACAGGAGCATCCCATGGCCTATATTTCCGCCGACCGTCCGACCGGCTTTGCCCGCCTTCCGCTGATCGGCTTCATCGCCCGTGACATCGCACGCGATATCAATGTGGTTTTCTATCTGCTGACCATTTTCGCCACGATCATGGTGCTGGCCGTGATGAAATGGGGCATCATGGCCCTGTCGCTGACGGCGGTGGCACTGGTGCCGGTGTATTTCGTGATCCTGATCGCCATCACGCGCGGCTAAGACATACCGCCGCGTGGACGCGGGCGTCCCCTTGGCCTATCTGTCAGTCACCGATTGTCCGGCACCAAAGGGCCCATCATGCGTGAGACGACCGATATCCTGATTTCCGGTGGCGGGGTTGCGGGCCTTGCTGCGGCGGCGGCCTTCGGATCGGCAGGGTTCAGGGTGGTCTGCGTCGAACCCAACCCGCCCGTCACCGCCGCCGAGGCCGAAGGATCGGACCTGCGCACCACCGCCTTTCTGCACCCGTCGATCCCGGTGCTGCAAGAGGCAGGGCTTTGGGACCGCCTGGCCCCCCACGCCGCGCCGCTGCAGATCATGCGCATTGTCGATGCCGGTGGCCCCGTGGCCGAGGCGCGGGTGATCAAGGATTTCGACGCGGCCGATCTGTCCGACAAACCCTTTGGCTGGAACCTGCCCAACTGGCTGCTGCGGCGCGAAATGGTTGGCCGGCTGGCGGAATTGCCCGGGGTGACCTTTCTGCCGGGTCTTGCGACCACGGCCCTGCTGACCCGCGAAAGCGAAGCGATTGCCACCCTGTCGGATGGCCGCCGCATCACGGCGCGGCTGGTGATCGGCGCCGATGGCCGCAACAGCCTTGTGCGTCAGGCCCTGGGCATTGCGGTCAAGACCCTGCGCTATGGGCAGAAGGCGCTGGCCTTCGCCGTGCGCCACCCGATCCCGCATCAAAACATCTCGACCGAAATTCACCGCTCTGGCGGCCCATTCACCTTTGTTCCCCTGCCCGACCGGGACGAGATGCCCTGTTCCGCCGTGGTCTGGATGGATCATGCCGCCGAAGTGGATCGTCGCCTTGCCCTGCCCCCCGCAGCGTTTGAGGCCGAGATGATGGAACGGTCATGCGGATTGCTCGGTCCGCTCACGCTCATCAGCCGTCTGACCGCCTGGCCGATCATCGCCCAGATCGCCGACCAGATGGCGGGCGAGCGCTGCGCCCTGATGGCCGAGGCTGCCCATGTGATGCCCCCGATCGGCGCGCAGGGACTGAACATGAGCCTGGCCGATCTGACGGCGCTGTTGGCGCTGGCCAAGGCCGACCCGGCGCAGATCGGCGATGCGCGGATGCTGGCCACCTATCACCGGCAGCGCCATCTGGATGTGCAGGCCCGGGTTCTGGGGATCGACCTGCTGAACCGCGCAAGCCAGATCGGGGCACAGCCGCTGCGTGATCTGCGGGCGGCCACGCTGGATGCGCTTTATTCCATCGCACCGTTGCGCAAGACGCTGATGCAGGCCGGGATCGGCGTGCGCTGACCGCTATTCCTGCGACAGGGCCTGCAGCCCCCTGGCAAAGCGCGTGGCATTGGCCCGGTATCCGGCAGCAGAGGCCAGAAGTTTTTGCCGTGCGGCATCATCCAGCATCCGCACCACCTTGCCCGGTGCGCCCATGACCAGCGATCCGTCGGGAATTTCCTTGCCCTCGGTCACCAGAGCGCCCGCGCCGATCAGGCACCCCTTGCCGATCCGCGCGCCGTTCAGGACCGTGGCCCCCATGCCGATCAGGCTGCCATCGCCAATGACGCAGCCATGCAGCATCGCCTTGTGGCCAATGGTGCAATCGGCCCCGATCACCAGCGGAAAGCCCATGTCGGTATGCAGCACACAGTTTTCCTGCACGTTCGATCCGCGTCCGATGCGGATTTCCTCGTTGTCGCCGCGCATCACCGTACCGAACCAGACATTCGCCTGGGCCTCCAGCACCACCTTGCCGATCAGATGGCACCCGGGTGCCACCCATGCCAAGGGGTCGATCTGCGGGGCGATACCGTCCAGAGCATAAATCATCGGCCTTCAAACTCCCGGTTCAGACCGCGCACGAATTCGGCCAGACCGGGCTGGCGATCCCGCCGCATGCGTTCGGCCTGCAGGATCGTCACCAGTTCGGCAAAGGCCGTGTCGATGTCACGGTTCACGATCACATAATCATATTCCGCCCAATGGCTGATTTCATCCCGGCTTTTCGCCATGCGTCCGGCAATCACCTCGTCACTGTCCTGCCCGCGCCCGCGCAACCGGGCTTCCAGTTCGGCAATCGACGGCGGCAGCACGAAGATCGACACCACATCCCGGCCCAGGCTGGAATTGCGGATTTGCTGGCCGCCCTGCCAATCGATATCGAACAGCGTATCGCGGCCTTCGGCCATCGCCACCTCAACCGGCCCCTTGGGCGAGCCATAGAGATTGCCGAACACTTCGGCATGTTCCAGCATCTCACCCGCCGCCGCCATCGTCTCGAATTCCGGGCGGGTCTTGAAATAGTATTCGCGCCCGTCCTGTTCGCCCGGCCGTGGCGCGCGCGTGGTGGCCGAGATGCTGAAGCGCAGCGTCGGGTCCCATGCCATCAGCCGTCGGGCCAAGGTGGATTTGCCCGCCCCCGAGGGAGAGGAGAGGATAAGCAGCAGACCCTTGCGAAGCATCGTCATTCCACGTTCTGAACCTGTTCCCGCATCTGGTCGATCACCGTCTTGAGGTCAAGCCCGATGCGCGTGAGCGCCATGTCCTGCGCCTTGGAGCACAGCGTATTGGCCTCGCGCATGAATTCCTGCATCAGGAAATCGAACTTGCGCCCCACCGCCCCCGGTTCGGCCAGCAGCGCCCGTGCGGCCTGCACATGGGCGGCCAGCCGGTCCAGCTCTTCGGTCACATCGGTCTTGACCGCGATCATCGCAAGTTCCTGCGCCAGTCGCGCCTCGTCCACCGCAGTCGCGACGTCCAGCAACCGGGCGATCTGGGCGCGCAGGGTTTCGGCCTGGCTGGTCCGGCGTGCGGCAACCGCCTCTTGCGCGGCATGGCGCAGGCTGTCGATCTGATCAAGCTGCCCCGCAATCACCCCGGCCAGAGCGGCACCTTCGGCGGCCCGCATCGCGGTGAACTCCGCCAGCAGTGCCGGAAGATCGGCCAGAATGGCCGTGCGCAGCGGTGCAGTATCTTCGTCCGTTGTGCCGCTTTCCAGCACGCCCCGCATGGCCAGCACATCGGCGGGTGTGGGCTGCCCCATGGTCACGCCTTGTGCCATGGCCGCCGCCTCCACCTGCGCCAGCGCCGCCAACACCCCCTGCAGCACGAGCGGATTGACACGCACCACTTCGGCAGCGGCAAGATCGCGCGTGACCTTCAGCGTCAGGCTGACATTGCCCCGCGTCAAGGCCCGGCCCAGTTCGGCGCGCAGGGCCACTTCAAGCCCGTCGATCCAGTCAGGCACCCGCAGCCGGAGATCCAGCCCCTTGCCGTTGACCGATCTCAGATCCCAGGTCCAGCTGACCCCTGCCCCGTGCCCCTTGCCCGCGGCAAAGCCGGTCATGGAAATCGTCATCGGATAGGCTCCCTACTCTTTCGGATAGTCGAATTTACCATTTGTACAGAAATATGGCGAAATTCTGCCCGTTCAGGTGTAAGTTAAGACTCAGGTAAGCAAGACTGCGGATGCAAACCGGCCCCGAGGCGCACCTTCGCGCAGGCGGGGTTTCCTGACAACCGCAGAGCGGATGTTGCACAAGGAACACGGCGATGGCACTGGGCTTTTTCGGAAATGGCAAGGGACGCGATGGCTCGGCCGATGCGGCACAGGCCGATCTGGAAATGACCCGCAAGTTGCAGGAAGTGCGTGGTTACTGGGAAAGCCTGCGCCGTGGCAGGAACCTGCCGGAACGGGCCGATATCGACCCGCGCGGAATTTCCGGCGCGCTGGATGGCGCGTTCCTGCTGGAACGCATCGCCCCGGGCACGGGCCGCCTGCGCATCGCCGGGATGACCTTTACCGATCTTCTGGGCATGGATGCGCGCGGCATGCCGCTCTCAGCGATGTTCGACCCGATTTCCCGGGCACGGTTGTCGATCCTGATGGAACAGTGCTTCCAGCGCCCGAACATCCAGACCCTGACGCTGGGCAGCGATAGCGGGCTGGGCCGCCCGCCGATGAAGGGCAAGATGATCCTGTTGCCGCTTTCGGGCGATGGGTCCCGTGGCGAAATGGTGATGGGCTGTCTGGTTGTTTCGGGCGAAGTCGGGCGCGCGCCGCGCCGTCTGGTTCTGGAATCGGCGGCGACCGAACCCTGCACCCCGACCAAACCCGATCTGTCGAGCCCGACGGCTCGGGTCGAGGCCGCTTTGACCGTGCAGGCCGCCAAGGTGCAGCAACCCTTCGCCGTCAAGCCCACCGCCCATTCGCGGCCCTATCTGCGACTGGTCGATCTGGACAGCTGATCCCGGTCGGGCAGCGCGGGCGCGCTGTCAGCCCGCATCCGTTCGGCCGCGCCGGTCGCCCCGCAGATTGGCATAGAGCACATGGTTGCGCCAGCGCCCGGCGATCTGCAGATAGCTTTGCGCCACGCCTTCATATTTGAACCCGGTCTTTTCCAGCACCCCGCGCGAGGCGGCATTTTCGGGCAGACAGGCCGCCTCGATCCGGCTGAGATCCAGCGAGGTAAAGGCGTAATGCACTGTCGCAAGGATCGCCTCGCGCATATAGCCGCGCCGGGCAAAGCGTTCGCCGACCCAATACCCCAATGTTCCCGCCTGCACAGGGCCACGGCGGATATTGTCCAGCGTGATCGCCCCCAGCACCTGCTGATCGTCGCGCCGGATCATGACCAGCGGCAAGGCCGTGCCCTGCGCTTCGGCCCGGCTCGCCCAATACACCCGGTTGGTAAAGGCCTTGCGCGACAGATGATCATGCGACCAGACCGGCTCCCATGGCCCCAGAAAACCCGCACTTTCGGCGCGCAGGGCCGACCATTGGCGGAAATCCGAATGGCTCGGCAGGCGCAGCGTCATCCGTGTCGTTTCGATTTTCGGCTTGCGGCGAAGGGCCAGCATCAGGCGGCCAGCCTCTTCCGCACGGCCTCCAGATCCGGGGCCTTGGTCACTGGTCCATACAGCGCCATCGCGGCTTTGGCCCCCGACAATTCGCCAGCATAGCGGCGCACATCCGCCGTGCTGACGGCATCGATCTTGGCGACGGCTTCATCCACCTCGGGCACCCGGCCCCAGATCGCCAGCAGGCGGGCATTGCGCTCGGCGCGGCTGGACGGGCTTTCCAGCCCCATCAGCAGCCCGGCCTTCAACTGCGCGCGGGCGCGGGCCACCTCGGCCTCGGTCATGTCATCGGCGGCGCGTTTCAGCTCGTCGATGGTCAGATGCGTCAGATCGGCAATCTCGGCGGCGCTGGTGCCGGCATAGATGGTAATGCTGCCGGTATCTTCATAGGCGCCCGATTGTGCGAAGATCGAATAGCACAAGCCGCGCTCTTCGCGGATCTTCTGGAACAGACGCGACGACATGCCCCCGCCCATCGCAGTGGACCAGACCTGCGCCGTATAGACATCCGGGTGGCGATAGCCGGGCGCCTCGAGCGAGAGGGCAAAGTGGACCTGTTCCAGCTTCTTGACCTCGCGCCGTTCGCCGCCGCCAAAGATGGCAGGCTGGATCACCGGCGCACCGACCGGGCGCAACCCGCCAAAGATGGCCGTGGCCTGCGCGACAATGGCGTCATGGTCCACCCCACCAGCCGCCGCAAGGATCATCTGGTCGGGGCCATAATGTTCGGCCACGAAGCGCCGCAGATCATCGCGCGTGAAGCTGGACACCCGTTCTTCGGGGCCAAGGATGGTGCGGCCAAACGGCTGATCGGGATAGCTGACCTCTTGCAACCAGTCGAAGATGATATCATCGGGCGTATCAAGCGACTGGCCGATTTCCTGCAGGATCACATGGCGTTCGGTCTCGATCTCTTTGGGATCGAATACCGGGTTCAGCACGATGTCGGAAATCACATCCAGCGCCAGCGCCACATCAGCCGACAGAACCCGGGCATAATAGGCGGTCATTTCCTTGGAGGTATAGGCATTGATATAGCCGCCCACATCCTCGATCTCTTCGGCGATGCGCAGCGAGGAACGCTTTTCGGTGCCCTTGAAGGCCATATGTTCCAGAAAATGCGCAATACCGTTCTGCTCGGCCCGTTCGTGCCGCCCCCCCGCCGTGACCCAGATGCCAACCGAGGCCGATTTCAGCCCCGGCATGTCCTCCGTCACGATGCGGAAACCATTGGGAAGCGTGGTGATGCGAAGGGTCAAGGAAACACCTGTGAAGGAGCGAAGATCCCGTGTTCTTACATCGTGGCCCCTTGTGGCGAAAGGGGCGGCGCGTGCATTTCTGAGACACGCGCCATTTGCGCCGTCAGATCCGGTCGCGCACCAGCGCCTGAAGGGCGGCCAGATCGTTCGGCACGCGGGTCACCCGTTCGGGCCGGTCGAACAGATCGGCCATGCGCGGTGGCAGGCCCGGACGGATGCCGGTCGCACCCTCGACCGCATCGGGGAATTTCGCCGGATGCGCAGTGGCCAGCGTGATCATCGGCATCGCGCCCAGATGGTCTTGCGCCACTTTCACACCCACGGCCCCATGCGGGCACAGCAATTCGCCACTGGCAGCCAATTCGCTGGCAATGGTCGCCCGGGTTTCCGCTTCCGAACAGCGGCCCGAGTCGTAATGGCTCCGCAGCACCTCAAGCGCGCCTTGCGAGATATGGAACCGGCCCTCTTTCAGCTCGGCCATCAGCTGCGCCACAGCCCGCCCGTCGCGACCATAGGCCTCAAACAGCGCGCGTTCGAAATTCGACGACACCTGAATGTCCATCGACGGGCTGATCGACGGTTTCACCCCGTCAGTCGCATAGTCGCCCGACCGCAGCGCGCGATCCAGAATGTCATTCTGGTTGGTGGCGATCACCAGCCTGTCAATCGGCAGGCCCATGCGCTTGGCAATGTAGCCGGCAAAGATATCGCCGAAATTGCCAGTCGGCACCGTGAAGCTGACCTTGCGATGCGGGGCGCCCAGCGATACCGCGCTGGAGAAATAATACACCACCTGCGCCAGCACCCGCGCCCAGTTGATGCTGTTCACCCCGGCCAGACGCACGCCATCGCGGAAGGCAAAGTCGTTGAACATGTCCTTCACCCGCGCCTGGCAATCATCGAAATCGCCGTCCAGCGCCAAGGCATGCACATTGCTGTCCGACGGCGTCGTCATCTGGCGGCGCTGCACTTCGGACACCCGGCCATGCGGAAACAGAATGAAGACATCGACGTTCGACAGGCCCTTGAAAGCCTCGATCGCGGCCGAACCGGTATCGCCGCTGGTCGCGCCCACGATGGTGATGCGCTCGCCAGTCTTGGCCAGGGCTGCCTGCATCATCTGCCCGATCAGCTGCATGGCGAAGTCCTTGAACGCCAGCGTCGGGCCGTGGAACAGCTCCAGCAGGAAATGGTTCGGCGCCAGTTGCACCAGCGGGGCGCGGGCGGCATGGCCAAAGCCAGCATAGGCCTTGGCAATCAGCTCGCGGAACTCATCCTCGGTGAAGAGGTCCCCCATGAAGGGCCGCATGACCCGGAAAGCAATCTCTTCATAGCTTTGCCCGGCCAGCGCCGCGATCTCGGCCGCGCCCATCTGCGGGATGGTTTCGGGCAGATAGAGCCCCCCATCGCGGGCAAGCCCCGTCATCATGGCTTCGCCGAATGTCAGAACGGGCGCCTGCCCGCGGGTCGAGATATAGTGCATCGCCGCCTCATGCTATCCGGCGTCTGATACGCCAAAGAAACAGTGCCGTCATCCCAAGCCAACCCGCCGCCAGCGAAAACCATGTGACGGCATAGCCCAGATGATCATTGGGAATAACCGAAGTATCGATGGGCAGAGCCTCGATCTCCGGCAGAACTTGTTCGCGCGCGACAATAAATGTCGGCTCTGTGGTCAGCGCGGCGGCCATTGCAGGCACGTCGCGGGCAAACCACAGGTTTTTCGTCAGGTCGGGTGTCGGGGTATGGCTGTCCACTTCGACCGGATCATGCAGATTGCCCACAATCTCTGCGGCCCCAGCCAAGGCAGGCACCGCTTCGCCATCGGGCAGAAAGCCCAGATCGACCAGCACGCGCCGCCCGCCGGTTTCCAGCACTGCGATGATCCGATAGCCCGGCCCCACCAGCTTGCGGCTGACCAGCACCCGCAGATATTCGCCGGTCAAGCGCCCCTCGGCCCGCACCGGCTGAAACGGCGTGCCCTGCCCTTCGGCGGGCAAAGCCACGGGTTCCGCCATGATCCGCGCCTCGATCTCGGACAGCATGCCCAGTTTCCATTGCAGGCGCTGCATCTGCCACTGGCCCAGCCCGATCAGGATGGCCGCGCCGATCAGCCCGAACAGCAGCGGCAGGATCATTCGGCGCATCAGAGGGACCCCGGAAAAGGAAAGCGCGGCCCTTCTACAAGGACCGCGCCCGCGATGGAAGGCCTGTCAGGCGAAAGGATCAGCCCTGACCCCAGACATAGATGGCCGCGAACAGGAACAGCCAGACCACGTCCACGAAATGCCAGTACCAGGCGGCCGCCTCGAACCCGACATGCCGTTCGGGCGTGAAATGGCCCCGC
Source organism: Gemmobacter denitrificans (assembly GCF_036964905.1). Lineage (NCBI taxonomy): Bacteria > Pseudomonadati > Pseudomonadota > Alphaproteobacteria > Rhodobacterales > Paracoccaceae > Gemmobacter > Gemmobacter denitrificans. The sequence goes on along the minus strand of NZ_JBALHR010000010.1, from coordinate 122,969 downwards.
ATGGCGCGGATCAGGCAAACCAGCAGGAAGATGGTGCCGATGATGACGTGGAAGCCATGGAAACCGGTCGCCATGAAGAAGTTGGCGCCATAGATGTTACCGGCGAAACCAAAGGCGGCATGGCTGTATTCATAGGCCTGCAGCAGGGTGAAGATGAAGCCCAGCACGATGGCCAGAGCCAGACCGTTCACCAGATCCTTGCGGTTGTTTTCATGCGCGATGGCATGGTGCGCCCAAGTGGCAGCAGCACCAGAGCACAGCAGGATCAGCGTGTTGATCAGTGGCAGGTGCCAGGGATCGAAGGTCTGGATGCCTTCCGGCGGGAAAACGCCATCCACCAGCGGCGACATCGGCCCCATCGGATACATGGCATGCTTGAAGAACGACCAGAACCATGCGGCGAAGAACATCACTTCCGACATGATGAACATGATGACGCCATAACGCAGGCCGATCACCACGACGGCGGTATGGTCGCCCGCATGCGATTCCTTCACCACATCGGCCCACCAGCCAAACATGACGTAAAGCACGGCCACGAGGCCGATCAGCCCCATCCAGGGCCCCGAGCCATGCATCCAGAGCGTTGCGCCGAACAGCATGACGAAAGCGCCGATTGCCCCGAGGAAGGGCCAGATCGACGGGGGCAGAACGTGATAATCGTGGTTCTTGGCGTGAGCCATGGTTGTCCCTCGTTGTCTTTTCAGTTTGTCGCGCTGGCGGCAGGCGTACCGTCAGCGGCGGGGAGTTCGGTTTCATGGAAGGTATAGGAAAGCGTGATCTCTTTCACGAATTTACCTTCCCTGTCGGTGACGATGCCGGGATCGACATAGAATGTAACCGGCATGATGGCGGTTTCACCCGGTGCCAGAACCTGTTCGGTGAAACAGAAGCACGCAATCTTGGTGAAATAGCCCCCGGCGGAATCGGGCGTGACGTTATAGCTCGCCGTGCCCGCAACAGACCGGTCAGTCGGATTATGCGCTTCATAGAAGGCAAGGCCGGTCTCGCCGATGCGCACCCGCATTTCGGTTTGCTGGGGCTTGAAATCCCAGGGCATTCCCGCCTCTTTCGAGGCATCGAACCGGATCAGCACAGTCTGCTCCAGCACGACATCCGATGGCGCAACTGCCACGGCGGTGGTGCCGCCAAAGCCGGTCACCCGGCAGAACCAGTCGTAAAATGGCACGGCAGCAAAGGACAATGCGCCCATGGTGGCGGCAACGCCCACCAGTTTCAGCGCAGTTCGGGATTGCGCGTTCATTGCCATCTCAGTTGCCCCCCTGCGCTTCGGCAGGTGCCATTTCCGGGCGCACGACATGGTCAAAGCCTTGCATCGGATCGCCCCGCGTGACCTTCACCACGGTCAGACCAAAGACCAGGGCCACAAAGGCCACAAGCACCAGACCAAGCCCCAGATTGCGGCCAAACCGGCGTTGATGGATCTCATGTTCGGCTTTCAGCATCTTACCAGCCCCCCAGGCCCCAGGGCCGCAGCGCGGCCTCGGCCAGCAATGCGCCGAAATGCAGGAACAGATACAGCAGCGAAAAGGCAAAGACCTTCTTTTCCAGACGATAGCCATCGGCCTCGGCCTTTGCTTCGTCGCGCCGCCAGATCGCCACAGCGCCGATCAGGAACCCGATGTTCAGCGCAATGGCCACCGCCATATAGATCGGCCCACCGATGGAGGTGACCCCAAGCGCAAGGGCAAAGGGCACAAGCGCGATGGTATAGCCCAGAATATGGTTGCGGGTGCTGCGCTTGCCATGGGTCACGGTCAGCATCGGCACACCGGCTTTTTCGTAATCGCTGTTCATGAACAGCGCCAGCGCCCAGAAATGCGGCGGGGTCCACATGAAGATCAGGGTGAACATCAGCACCGCCTCGATCCCCACCGATCCGGTGGCACAGACCCAGCCGATCATGGGCGGGAAGGCCCCGGCGGCACCGCCAATGACGATGTTCTGCGGCGTCGAACGCTTCAGCCACATCGAATAGATCACGACATAGAAGAAGATCGTGAAGGCCAGCAATGCAGCGGCCTGCACATTGGCCGCCAGCGCCAGCATCATCACGCTGAGCCCCGACAGCGCAAGACCCAGCCCCAGCGCCTCGCCCGGTTGAACCTTGCCCGCGGGGATCGGCCGCCCCTTGGTGCGGCGCATCACCCGGTCGATATCAGCATCCCACCACATGTTCAGCGCGCCGGAAGCCCCGCCGCCCAGCGCGATGAACAGGATGCAGGTGGCCGCGACAAAGGGATGCACCGGCACCGGCGCGACCAGCAACCCGACCAATGCGGTAAACACCACCAGCGACATGACGCGCGGCTTGAGCAATGCGATGAAATCGCCAAAGCCCGCCTCACCCGGCTGGGCCTCGGACATGGCGCCATTTGCGTGGATGTCGCTCATCTTCCGGTCCTTCGGTTGGATCAGGTGGCGCAGCCGTCAGGCCCGCCACCCTCCTGCCTGTCTCAGGCGACGATCAGTTGTTCGCGGCCAGCTGCACCGGCTGCGACGCGTCCAGCGAAGCCAGCGGCACATAGCCACCCGCTGCCTTGGTCGCCGCCAGCCATTCGGCATATTTGGCTTCCGACACCACTTTCACGGTGATCGGCATATAGGCATGGTCCTTGCCGCAGAGTTCCGAACACTGCCCGAAGAACACGCCTTCGGTGTCGGCCTTGAACCACAGCTGTGCCAGACGGCCCGGGACGGCATCCTGCTTCACGCCAAAGGCCGGGATGGTCCAGCTATGGATCACGTCGGCGCCGGTCACCTGCATCACCACGGTCTTGCCAACCGGCAGCACAACGGCGGTATCGGTGGCCAGCAGGTAATCGCTTTCGGCGTAACCATTTGCGGCTAGATCTTCTTTCGGCAGCAGGAAGCTGTCGAAGGCCAGCGGGCTTGCGCCTTCCTCGGCCGGGGTCACGCCGTCCTTGATGTATTCATAGCCCCAGTACCACTGATAGCCGGTCACCTTCACGACGATTTCGCCTTCGGGGATTTCCTGCTGCTTGAACAGCACCGGCAGTGAATACCCGCCGATGACGATCAGGATCACGATCGGAACAGCCGTCCAGAGGATTTCGATCGGGGTATTGTGGGTGAAGGTCGCCGGCTTCGGATTTGCACGACGATTGAACCGCACGAAGCTGTAGAGCATCAGCGCCGACACGAACAGCACGATCCCCAGACTGATGGAATGCACGAACGAGTCCAGCCAGTGGATGTCATGTGCAAGTTCGGTTGCCGCAGGCTGGAAGCCCATCAGCTTGTCCACAGGCTTGCCGATCACCGGCAGGTCCTGCGCGATAGCGGCGGTCGAAAACGCCAGCGCGGACAGCCCAGAAACGACACCGGAAAGGGTCTTCATGAGTTGCATAGTCTTATCCCGTTCGAAGTGCGGTTTTTGACCGCTTTTCAGGCTTGCCCGTTGACCGGGCAGAATCCCGTTGTTTCTGGTTCAGTTGAAACCATATTAGGCAGGCTGCGACAAGCAAAACCGTGCGACAAACCGCCGCCGATTGATCCAAATCAAGGACGTTCCATGACCGCCAATGCCTTCCGCCCGTTCGACACTTCCCTGGATGAGACGGTGGCGCTGGCGCTCCTGCGACAGGCTGTCGCAGGGGCAGATGATGGCGAGCTGTTTTTCGAACGCAAGCGGTCCGAGGCGCTGGTGCTGGATGACGGGCGGATCAAGACGGCCTCTTACGATGCGTCGGAAGGGTTCGGCCTGCGCGCTGTGCGGGGCGAAGTGGCGGGCTATGCCCATTCGACCGAGATTTCCGAAAGCGCCATCCGCCGCGCAATGGAAACGGCCCGGCTCGCGGTGGGCGATGGCGGCGGCACCCTGGCTGATGCCCCCAAACCCACCAATGCCCGGCTTTACACCGATGCCGACCCGATGCTGGATCTCGGTTTTGCGGGCAAGATCGATCTGCTGCGCGAGATCGACGCCTTCACCCGCGGGCTCGACCCCAGGGTGGTGCAGGTCTCTGCCGCGCTGTCGGCGGGCCTGCAAGAGGTGGAAATTCTGCGCCCTGAAGGGTTGCGGCTGCGCGATGTGCGGCCCATGGCGCGGCTGAATATCTCGGTCATCGTGGAGCAGAACGGGCGGCGCGAAAGCGGCGGCATGGGCGGCGGCGGGCGCTTTGGCCTGTCCAGCCTGATCGACCCCGCGCATTGGCAGCCGGTTGCGCGCGAGGCGCTGCGCATCGCATTGGTCAATCTGGAAGCCGTGCCGGCCCCGGCGGGGATCATGGATATCGTGCTGGGGCCAGGCTGGCCGGGCATCCTGCTGCACGAAGCCATCGGCCACGGGCTTGAGGGTGATTTCAACCGCAAGGGCACTTCGGCCTTTGCCGGGTTGATGGGGCAGCGGATCGCGGCCCCCGGCGTCACCGTGCTGGACGATGGCACCTTGCCCGACCGGCGCGGATCGATCAGCTTTGACGATGAGGGCACGCCGTCGGCGCGCAATGTGCTGATCGAGGATGGTGTGCTGGTGGGCTACATGCAGGATCGCCAGAACGCCCGGCTGATGGGCGTGGCCCCGACCGGCAATGGCCGCAGGGAAAGCTTTGCCCATATCCCGATGCCGCGGATGACCAACACCTACATGCTGGCTGGCCAGGATGACCCAGCGGCCATCCTGGCCGATCTGAAGGATGGCATCTGGGCCGTGGGCTTTGGCGGCGGTCAGGTGGATATCACCAACGGGAAATTCGTGTTCTCCTGCACCGAGGCCTACCGGGTGAAGAACGGCAAGGTGATCGCCCCGGTGAAGGGCGCCACACTGATCGGGGACGGGGCCACGGCACTGAAAGGCATTCGTGCCATCGGCAACGATCTGGCGCTTGATCCCGGCATCGGCAATTGCGGCAAGGCCGGGCAATGGGTGCCTGTAGGTGTCGGGCAGCCGACGCTGATGATCGGCGGCTTGACCATCGGGGGTTCGGCGGCCTGACCCGCAGCAGGGGGGCTGTCTGCCCCCCACGGCATTTTGGCCCCACCAAGGATATATGCGCCAGGATAAAGGACGGAGTCAGCGCTGCCAGAGACGAAAGAGCAGCGGGGCCGCAACGATCACAACCAGGATGCGCAGCACGTGATGCGCGGCGACAAAGGCCACCTCGGCCTGCAGGGCCAGCGCCACAAGGCTCATTTCCGTCAGGCCGCCCGGGGCATAGGCGAGGAGCAGCTGATCCGCGCTTTGCCCGGTCAGCGCCTGCAGGGAAAGCGCAAAGCCGAGCGCGATGGCCAGCATGACCAGGGTGGCCCCCAGGCTGAGCGCGAGGGCGGGCAACAGGGCTGCGGCGCGGATACCGGTAAAGCGGCAGCCCAGCAAGGTGCCCAGGATCACCTGCGCCGCGATCACCAATTCGCCGGGCGGAGCGCTTTCGGTGATGGCGGTCAGATGCAGCAGGGCCGAAACCAGCATCGGCCCCAGCAATGTGGGTGCGGGCAGGCGCAGCCAAAGGCCGATCCCCGTTCCCACAAGGGCCGCGCCGGCAAGCCAACCCATGTCGCGCCAGGCAAGATCGGCGAAGCCTGCCTTCAGGGGCGCCTGCCCGACGGCCAGACCCTGCACCACCCGAAACCACAGGGCGATCAAGGCGATGGTCGTCACGATGCGCAAGCTTTGTGCCAGGATCACCTTGGGCACATCGGCCCGGGCGGCTTCGGCCAGTTCGATCATCTCGGTCAGCCCGCCGGGCATGGCGGCCAGAAAGGCGGTGGGCCGGTCAAAGCCCCCGAGGCGTCGGAACAGCGGGATCAGGATTACCAGCGACAGCGCCAGATAAGCCAGCAACCCGGCGAAAGACAGCGCCCATGCCCCGGCTTGCCCGATCAGGGCCGGGGTAAAGCTGGCCCCCAGCAGCACCCCGATCACGGCAACCACCACACCCCTTATCCGCTGCGGGCCGCGCAGGGGCAGGCCTGAAACCGCCCCGATCATGGTGGCGGTGAGGGCTCCCAGCATCCATGGCAATGGCATATGCAGCCACCAGAACAGCCCGCCCCCGGCCGTGCCGATCACCAGCGCCAGTGTGTTTTGCAGGATCAGGATCGTCCGGTTCGGGGCCAAAGCTGCGCCTTTCGCTTCGCCCGATCTGTAGCGGCGCGCTGCGGCAGGAACAAGCCCGCGGGCGGGCGATCAGGCGAAGATGAAGTCGCGCCCGGTCAGAGTGTCGATCCATGCGAATTCGATGATCATGTCGGTGGCGCGATCGCCATCGGCATCGATCCGCAGATGCCGCCCGTCATGGTAGCACGAGGCCACACCGCCGCCGGTATAGTCGAGATCGGCAAATTCCATCGGACCGAAGGCGCTGAGGTCGATCTTGTCGATGCCCTTCTGAAAACCCTCGACCCGGTCAATCTCGCCGCGCCGCCGACCGCTGTCCCCGGCCTCGAAATGCAGCACATCGGGACGGGCGCGCTTTTCCCACATCTGGAACAGATCGGCCCCGGCACCGCCATACAGATGGTCGATATCGTCACCGCCGGACAGGGTATCGCGGCCCCCGCCCCCCTGAAGCGTATCGCGCCCGCCGCCGCCATATGCCTGATCTGCGCCACCGCCGCCCTCCAGCCGGTCCCGCCCATCGCCGCCATGCAGCGCATCATTGCCGGTGCCGCCTTGCAGCAGGTCATCGCCCTCATCGCCGCCAAGGGTATCGTTGTCGGCCTCGCCCATCAGCGTATCGTTGTCGGCGCCACCCCCGGCCCGATCATTGCCATCGCCACCATGCACGATGTCATTGCCGATATCGGACCAGATCGCATCATCCCCTGCCCCGGCGAAAAAGGTTTCGTGCCGGGCCGCGCGCAGAACCCCGTCATAGCGGCCCGATCCCAGCGTTTCGGCCCCATCCGTGCCCCAGACCACCGATTTGCCATTGAGAAACCAGTTCAGCCATCCGGCCACATCGGTCAGCCGGGCGTTGTCATTGCCATCTTCATTGGCATAGCGCCCATCCGAGACCTGAAACCCGAAGTGATAGATGCCGTCCAGAACCGTATCCACCAGCGCCTGGCCACGAAAGCGCAGGGTGCCGCCATCATCCTGCAGCAGGTGATAGCCGGTTTCCACCGTACCATTGTCATTGCCATGACCCAACCAGAATTCGCGCCAGGGCTGGGCATTGGCGGGCAACCAGATCGCATCCGATACGGCCTGCATGTCTTCGGCTGAGATCAGCCCGTCGTCATTGGCCCCGGTTTCCTCCAGCAAGGCGATCAGGATGCGGTTCAGATCGGCAGCGGCGGCAAGGCCCTGTTTCATATGCGCCTTGGGCAAGGATTTCAGGCCCGGATCGGCCGAGATGGCCTCGAGAGCTGCGGAAAGGGATAGGGCCATGGGGGTCTCGCTCTGGCTGAAAAGATGGCTGCGCGCTACGGCGGGAAGGTGTGCCCCGATCCTGGCGGGAAAGCGGCACCCTTGCGGCGAGAATGCGGCAAGCAGACCCATGCGCCAAGCCCCGCCACAGGGTTGCGGCGGGGTTGTCGCGGGCATCAGCAAAGTCTTGCCGTAGCGGCAGCTTGTGATTGGCGGGTCAGCGCCCGAATTTGCCTTTCAGCGCATCGGCAAAGGCATTGCCACCGCCGGAGCCGGACGCGCTGCCTTTGGGGCCGCTGCTCATCGGGCCGCGCGGTGCGGGCTTGCCGCCTTTGGGTGGGCTTGAGGCCTGACGTTCGCGGGCATTTTCGCGGGCATCGGCGCTGTCCTTGCGCATGGTGAGGCCGATGCGCTTGCGCGCCACATCCACCTCCACCACCCGCACCTTCACCACATCGCCCGCCTTCACCACCTCATGCGCGTCCTTGATGAAGCGGTCGGCCAATTGGCTGACATGGACGAGGCCATCCTGATGCACGCCGATATCGACGAAGGCGCCGAAGGCCGCCACGTTCGTCACGGTGCCTTCCAGCATCATGCCGGGCTTGAGGTCTTTGATATCCTCCACCCCATCCGCAAAGGTGGCGGTCTTGAAGCTGGGGCGCGGGTCGCGGCCGGGTTTTTCCAGTTCTGACAGAATGTCCTGCACGGTGGGCAGGCCGAATTTCTCGTCGATGAACTGGCGCGGGTTCAGCGCCTTGAGCGCGGCGCTGTCGCCCATCAGGGCGCGGATGTCGCGGCCACAGGCGGCGACGATCTTGCGCGCCACGTCATAGGCTTCGGGGTGGACGGAGGAGGCATCGAGCGGCTCCTTGCCGCCGGTGATGCGCAGGAAACCCGCCGCCTGTTCAAAGGCCTTGGGCCCGAGGCGGGCGACTTTCAAAAGCTCGCGGCGGGTGGCGAAGGGGCCGTTCGCATCGCGATGCGCCACGATGCTTTCCGCCAGCCCCGGCCCCACGCCCGAGACGCGGGCCAGAAGCGGCGCGGAGGCGGTGTTGAGATCTACCCCCACGGCGTTCACCGCATCTTCCACCACGGCATCGAGTTGCTTGGCAAGGCGGTGCTGATCGACATCATGCTGATATTGGCCGACGCCAATGGCCTTGGGTTCGATCTTCACCAGTTCGGCAAGTGGGTCTTGCAACCGGCGCGCGATGGAGACCGCGCCGCGCAAGGACACGTCGAGGCCGGGGAATTCTTTCGCCGCCAGTTCGGAGGCGGAATAGACCGAGGCGCCGGCCTCGGACACGATCACCTTCACCGGCTTTTCGCCGGGCAGATGGGCGAGCAGATCGGCCACCATCTTTTCGGTTTCGCGGCTGGCGGTGCCATTGCCGATGGCGATAAGCTTCACCCCATGTTTGGCGATGAGCTGCGCGAGGGTGACTTGCGCGCCGCGCAAGTCGTTCTTGGGCTGGAACGGATAGACGGTATCGGTGCCCAGCACCTTGCCGGTGGCATCAATCACCGCAACCTTCACCCCGGTGCGGATGCCCGGATCAAGGCCCATGGTGGCCTTTCCGCCCGCAGGCGCGGCCAGCAGCAAATCCTTGAGATTGCGGGCAAAGACGTTGATCGCCTCGGCCTCGGCGCGTTCGCGCAGTTCGGCCATCAGATCGAGGGTGAGCGAGGTTTTCAGCTTCACCCGCCAGGCCCAGCTGGCGGTCTCGCGCAGCCATTGATCGCCCGCGCCGGGGCCACGCGCCTCAAGCGCGGCACCACAGGCCCGCTCGGCAGTCGATTGGCCGCGCGGGGCTTCGGGTTCTATCTCCAGATCGACCGACAGAACCCCTTCGTTGCGGCCGCGCAGCATGGCCAGAACCCGGTGCGATGGCGCGGTTTCCCAGCGTTCGCGATGGGCGAAGTAATCGGAAAACTTGGCCCCTTCCGTCTCTTTTCCCGCAACCACCGTGGCCGCAACCTCGGCCACCTGCCGCATATGCGCCCGCAAGCGGCCCAGAAGATCGGCGTTTTCGGCAAGGCTTTCCGCGATGATGTCGCGCGCACCTTCCAGTGCGGCCTTGGCATCGGGCACGGCGTCCGAGATGTAACCCGCCGCCAGAACCGCCGGATCGGCATTGCGGTCATTCAGCACGGCATCAACCAGCGGGCCAAGGCCATTTTCGCGGGCGATCATCGCGCGGGTGCGGCGCTTGGGTTTGTAGGGCAGATAGATGTCTTCCAGCGCAGCCTTGGTATCAGCCCCGGCAATCGCCTTGGCCAGATCGTCGGTCATCTTGCCCTGATCGGTGATCGAACCGAAGATCGCGGCCCGCCGAGCCTCCATCTCGCGCAAGTAGGTCAGCCGGTCGGCCAGATTGCGCAATTGCGTGTCATCCAGCCCGCCTGTCACCTCTTTGCGATAGCGCGCGATGAAGGGCACGGTTGCGCCCCCGTCAAGCAATTCGATGGCGGCATTCACCTGCGCGGGCTGGGCACCGATTTCGCGGGCGATGACAAGGGGAATACGGCGAACTGGGTCCTGAATCATGGGTCTTCCGTCGGTCATGGGGTGCGTGACCATACGCGCCCTGCCCCGGAACGCAACCCGGCAAGGCAAAAGGCCCCGCGCAAGCTGCGCAGGGCCTTTTTGAAGATGGTACCGACTCCCCGGCTCGAACGGGGGACCCCCAGATCCACAATCTGGTGCTCTAACCAACTGAGCTAAGTCGGCACTGGCGGCGATTTAGCCCCCTGTGGCGGCGATTGCAAGCCCCTCTCGCGCTTGCCTTGCGGGTTTTTCGGCGCTACCCCGGAGCCAGGAAAACGGAGCCTGTCATGAGCATCAACAAGCAAAGCGACATCGCCGCCAATATCCAGATCGGCCCGACCGATCAGGGCATGGTGCGAATCTATGTCGAGGCCGAAGGCGGCGTGGACCTGCCGCTGGATTTCGACCCGGACGAGGCCGAGGAAATCGCCGAAGAGCTGCGCGCCGCCGCCGAAGCGGCCCGCGCCATGATGGCGGACAGCCCTAAAGGCAAGAAAGGGCGCTGACGCCCGGATCGCGGTATTCCTGCAGCCGGAGTGCGGCATGGCGGGCAAATTTCTGCACCATGACCTTGCGCCGCGCCCCGGCCAGCTGTGTGTCCGGTCCCATGCGCAGGACCTCGGCCCCGAAGTCATCGGCCAGGATCAGCCCGGCCTCGGGTGGCAGGATGTCTTGCGGAAAGTCGGCAGGAACGGCCCAGAAGAACCTGTCGCACCATTCCAGATAGTTCTGCCATTTCCGGTCGGCCCGGAAATCGGCGCGCGACGATTTGCATTCCACGATCCAGATTTCGCCCTTGGCACCCAAGGCCATGACATCCACCCGCAATCCGGGGGCGGGTACCAGTTCTTCGACGGCGGCAAGGCCAAGGCTGCGCAAATGGCGGCACACCCCGCGTTGCAGGCGCTGGCCGGGCAGCAGGGAAGGTGCGGTTTCGCTCATGCCACCAACATGAACCAAAAGGGAACACCGGGCAAGACCCCCCGCCGCGATCCCTAGCGCCAGATCGGGTTTGACCAGGCCCGGCGCCCGGCCGCGTCGATTACCGTCACCCGCAGCCAGGGCGACGCCGCGCAGCGGCCCAGCACCAGATCGGCCCGTGTCATGGATTGGCCGTGCAGCGCCTGGGCCGCCGTGCCCTGCCCCTGCACGATCACGGTCACGACAGCCGAGCTTTCGACCTGCAACCGATCCCCTTCCAGAACGATGTCGCGCAGATCTGGCCCCTGACTGCTGTAGAACGCCCCCGCCTTCAGCGCCGCCAAAAGCGCCTCGGGTGTGTTCTCTTCGGCCTTGACCATGACCCAGCCGCCGAAATGATCGGGTTCGGAAAAATGTGCGTCATCGGTGGCAATCACCGAAAGGCGGCGGCCTTCCGACAGCAGCAGATCGGCAAGGGCCGCGCCATCGGCGCGATCGGCCCCGGTGGCGCAACCGTGGTTGTAGATTTCAACCGCATGGGCCGCCGTCACGCTGCGGGCATCCTCCAGCGTCAGGCCCGACCATTGGGGGTGCGCAATCGCCACGAAGGCCCCCGCCGCCACGGCCCGTGCCGCAATCTCGGGGCCGGTTTCCATGCCCGGATGCACATGGAAATCCGGGGCATGGCCCGGGGCGAAATCGGGCTGCAGGCCAACGGCCAGAATATGCCACAGCTCGCCATTGCGCATCGGCCCGCTATGCAATTCCGCCCCCAAAAGAGTGGTGAAACCCGGGGCGCGGAAGGGCAGCGTATCGGCAATGGGATAGCCATAAGCGCCGATGAAGTGATCGGTCAGCGCCAGGAAATCATAGCCCTCCGCCCGGTAACGGCGGCACACGTCCTCGGGCGGCAAGACCCCGTCCGACAGGGTGGAATGGGTGTGAAGATTGCCGCGCCAGAATTGGCCGGGCTGGGAAAAGGCAATGGGGCGCATGATGTCCTCGTGGTTTGCGGCAGGATCGCGCAGCTGCGTGACAGGGTCATGACCGGGTTACAGCCAGCCGCGCCATTTGAAATAGGCCCAGGACAGCAGCGCACTGGCCAGCATGGCCAAAAGTGCGACCGGATAGCCCCATGTCTGCGCCAGTTCCGGCATGCGGGCAAAGTTCATCCCGTAAATGCTGGCAATCAGCGTGGGGGGCAGGAACAAGACTGACACGACCGACACGATCCGCGTCGTCGCCCCCTGTGCCAGATCGATCATGCCCAGCGTGGTCGAACTGGCCAGAGCAACCCGCTGCGCCAGAAAATCGCCATGCACCTCCAGCGCCTGAATGTCGCGCAGCACGGCCTTGGTGGTGGCAGCGTGACCGCGCTCTGCGGCGATGGGCTGGAAATAGGCCAGCGCCCGGGTCAACGTCAGCAGCGTCAGCCGCAGATGCGACAGCAATTCCCCTTCGCGCCCCAGTTTTTGCAGGGTGAACTGCAACCGTTCCGGCGTACGGCGGTCGGGGTCGGGGGCATGGATCAGTTCTGACACCTGATCGAGACTGCGGCCCACCTCTTCCAGATGATCGGCCTGCCGCCCGACGATTTCATCCATCAAACCCAGCAGGATGGCCGCCGCGCCTTCGGTTCCCGCCGCCGATTGCCCGGCGCGTGGCGGATAGGTCACGAAGGGGCGCGGGCAATGGTGGCGCACGGTCACCAGAAGGCTATCGGTCAGGATGAAGGTCACCGGCTGGATGCGGCGCGTGCCGGCCTGATCCAGCCCCGCCATCACCACCGTCATGTAATGCGCGGGCCCCTCATGATAAAGCCGGTTGGAAATCTCGATTTCCTCCATATCGGCAAGGCTTGGCACCTCAATCCCGAACCCGCGCACCAGCGCGATTTCATCGGGTCCGGGGTGTTCCAGATCGATCCAGACGGCAGCTTGAGGATCGGCCACCGTGACCATGCGCCCGCCTTCGGGCCGATAGGCCATCATCATCTGTCGCCCCTTCCTGCTTACAGCCCGTGCAGGCAAGCTCGACCTTGCCCGCCCTTGGTCTATATCGCAGAAGGACAACAGCGCAGAACAGCAAAAAGGCCGCGCCATGACCGAAAGACAGACACCCGCCGGACCCGATGGTTTGCGCGCCTTCCGCGATGCCCTGGGCCGTTTTGCGACCGGGGTCACGGTCGTCACAGCCGAAACACCCGACGGTCCGCAGGGGTTTGTCGCCAACAGCTTCGCTTCGGTATCGCTGGACCCGCCGCTGGTTCTGTGGTCACCCGCCCGGCGATCCTCGCGCTTTGCAGGATTTTCCACCGCCCGGCATTATGCGATCCATATTCTGGGCGTAGCGCAGTTTGACCAGATCGCCCGTTTTGGCCGGGGGGGCACGGGTATTGCGGGTGCCGAGCCCGACCGGTCCGCCGAAGGCGTGCCGCTGATCGCGGACGCACTCGCCCGCTTTGAATGCGCGCAACATGCAACGCATGATGGCGGCGATCACCTGATCATTCTGGGACGGGTGCTGCGCTTTGCCCTGCGTGACGGTGCGCCGCTGGTGTTCAGCCAGGGGGCCTATGGCGGATTTGTTCACGGCGGATGATGGTTTGTCGCGCAACCTGCGGCCAGGGTGACAGACGGACAGTGAGACGCATTTGAATATGGTCAGTTCTTCGCTTATGTTGGAACGCAATCCCCGGACGAGAAAGCCATGACCCTCGACACTGCCCACATTTCCGAAGATGACGCTTGCGGCGCGCTGACGGCCGATGACATGATGCAGCAGGCCACGGCAGCCGCAGCTTTTCTCAAGGCGCTTGCGCATGAAGGGCGGCTGATGATCCTGTGCCATCTGCAATCGGGCGAGAAATCGGTGACCGAGCTGGAGCAGCTTCTGTGTTCACGTCAGGCTGCCGTCAGCCAGCAACTGGCGCGCCTGCGGCTGGAAGGGCTGGTGGCCTGCCGCCGCGATGGCAAGGCGATGTATTACTCCATCCAGGACCCCAAGGTCGCCACGGCCATCGGCATGGTGTACGAGATGTTCTGCAGCCAGGCGAAATCGGTCTGACCCTGCGCGCCGAAAGCGGGGTTTGACCCCGTCAGTGCCTTTCTGCAAGGATGACCGTTAGCGCGAACAGCGGGCGGAGGATTCGGGGATGACAGGGCGGTTTCTGGTGGCGTTGGTGATGCTCGTGTGCAGCCTTGCCCTGCCCGCACAGGCCAAGGACGATCCGGCGGCACGGGTGCTGACCCAGTGGCACCGGCTTGTGCTGGAACTGGTCCGCCACACCCCGACCTATTCGCCCCCGGTTGCCAGCCGTTCCTTTGCCTATCTGGGCGTCACCGCATGGGAGGCCGCACGGCCCGAGGGCAGCACCAGCCTTGCGGGCCAGTTGACCGACATGCCCCCGATGCCCGACGCCGCGCCGGGGCTTGATCCGGCGCTGGTGATGCAGGGGGCCATGGCCCGGGCTGTGCCGCATTTCTTCGGCAATACCGGCCCGACCGGCCAGCGCGCCATGGCCGCCATGGAGCACCAATTGTCCGAAAGCCTGCAGCCCGGCGTCGCCCCTTCAGTGCGCGAGGCCAGCCTTGCTCATGGCAAGGCGATTGCCGACGCGGTCATCCTCTGGGCCTCTGGCGATGGGGCCGACCGGATCGAAAACATGGGCTTTCCGCTGGAATGGACGCTGACACCCGGCCCTGCGCATTGGGTGCCCACATCAGCGATCGTGCAGCAGCAGGCGCCGCTGCTGCCCGATTGGGGCAAGCAGCGCCCCTTTGCGATGCCCGAAGGCAATGCCTGCCCCCTGCCCCCGCCCCCCGCCTACAGCGAAGACCCCGGCAGCCCCTTTCATGCCGAGGCCGTTGAGGTTCTGGAAACGGTACGCAATCTGACGGATGATCAGAAGATCATCGCCCGCTTCTGGTCTGACGATCCGATGCTTTCGCCCACCCCGCCCGGGCATTGGGTGACGATCCTGCTGGATATTTCTGACCGCGAGGGGCTGGATGCCCCTGCCTTGGCCGACGCTCTGGCACGGTTGGGGATAGCGGTGGCGGATGCCTTCATCGGCTGCTGGTACACGAAATATGACTATGATCTGCTGCGCCCGGTCACCTATATCCGCCGCGTGATCGACCCGGCATTCGAACCGATCCTGATCACCCCGCCCTTCCCTGAATATCCATCAGGCCATTCCACCCAGTCGGGCGCAGCAGCTGCAGTGCTGACAGCGCTGTTTGGTGAGGCTTACGCCTTTGTCGATGCCACACATGAAGACGACGGGCTGGCACCGCGGCATTTCACCAGCTTTGCCGCCGCCGCCGAAGAGGCCGCGATGTCGCGGCTGTACGGCGGCATACATTTCCGCAGTGCGATCGAACGCGGGCTGGATCAGGGGGCCTGCATCGGCGCCCATGCCAACGGATTGAAAACCAGATGAAATACGCGGCCCTTCTATGCCTGCTGACAGGCCCGGTCTTTGCAGATGCGCCGCCCATCCCGCGCTTTGCGCCTGAAACCGGTGGGATCCTCCACAGCTATCAGGGCGATTGGGAACAGGTGGTGGGCGGCGGTGTCGCGGCCTTCGATTGTTCGGGCGATGCGTTGCCCGATCTGTTCTTCACCGGGGGCACCGCACCGGCAAGCCTTTGGGTGAATGAAACACCCCGGGGCGGCCCGCTTGCCTTCCGCAACCAGACCAGCGGGGCCGAGCTTGATCTGGTGTCAGGCGCCTGGCCGCTGGATGTGGACAGCGACGGCATCACCGATCTGGCCCTGATGCGCGTGGGCGAAAACGTGCTGATGCGCGGCCTTGGAGATTGCCGCTTTGAACGGGCGAATGAGCTTTGGGGCTTTCAGGGCCTTGACGGCTGGTCCACGGCCTTTGCCGCGACATGGGAACAGGGCCGCGCCTTCCCCACACTTGCCGTGGGCAATTATGTCAACCGCAGGGAAGAGGCCTTTCCCTGGGGCAGTTGCACCGAAAACTGGCTGCACCGGGGCACGGAAGCGGGGTTCGAACCGGCCTTGCCGTTGACGCCAAGCTTCTGCCCGCTGTCGATCCTGTTCACCGACTGGTCGCGCCAGGGCCGACCCGATCTGCGGGTGTCGAATGACCGCGAATATTACAAGGGCGGGCAAGAGCAACTGTGGCACCTGCCCCCCGATGCCCCGCCAAGGCTCTATTCCGAGGCCGAAGGCTGGCAGCGCCTGCGCATCTGGGGCATGGGCATTGCCGGGCATGATCTCGATTTCGACGGCTATCCGGAATATGCCCTGACCTCGATGGCCGACAACAAACTGCAGGTGCTGGCGGACCCCTCTGCCCGGCCCCTTCTGCCGAGCTATCGCGATGATGCGTTCAAACGCAATAGCCATGCGCAGCGGCCCCATACCGGCGGGGATGTGCGCCCCTCGACCGCATGGCATGTGCAGTTCGAAGATGTGAACAATGATGGTCGGGCCGATCTGTTCATGGCCAAGGGGAATGTGTCAACCATGCCGGATTTCGCGGCGGATGATCCGAACAACCTGCTGCTGCAGCAGGCGGATGGTCGCTTCGTCGAGGCGGCGGCCGAGGCCGGGGTGGCCTCCATGCAGCCGGGGCGCGGTGGCGCGGTGGTTGATCTGAATGGTGATGGCTGGCTTGATCTAGTGGTGGTGAACCGCAATGCCCCGGTCGAGGTCTGGCGCAATCTGGGCCATGATGGCGCGGGCAACTGGATCGCGATTGATCCGCGCCAGCCCGCGCCCAATATCCATGCGGTGAATGGCTGGGCCGAAGTGCGGGCCAATGGCGTGACACAGCGACGCGAAATCACCGTGGGGGGCGGCCATGGCTCGGGTCAGGTTGCGCCGCAGCATTTCGGGCTGGGCGCGGCGGATCGGGCCGAGGTGCGGATGATCTGGCCCGATGGCACCACGTCAGACTGGGTGGAACTGGCGGCGGGCAAGGTCTGGCTGGTGCCGAAATCCGGAACGCCAGCCCCGCGCTGACCGGTCAGGTCAGGAAGATGCCCGACACCACCAGCATCAGGCCAAGGGCCGAAACGCCAAGCGCCCCCATATTCACCACGACGACCCGTTGCAGCTTCAGCCGCAATTCCTCGTCATTGGCCGAAGTGCTGCGCGCTTTCACCGCCATCAGGATGCACCAGATCAGCCCGGCAATCCCCGACAGCGAAATGACGGCACCGATCACAATCAACAGCTGCATGTTTCGTGTCCCCTTGGCGGTGGCCTGATCTGGCCACTCTCGTGCTTTCCCCCGGGGTCTTGCCCTTGGCGGGGGGATGTGCAGTCTCTGGCAGGCCAGATTCCGGCACCGCAAAGGCGTAGCCGACGGGCGGGGGGCATGGCAAGTGTGCAAAGGTATGCGGAGGACGGCATGACGGAAGAAACCCCAGCAGCGCGGATCATGGCAGCCCGGGCGGCGATGGCCAGCCTGCCCCCGGCAGGGCTTGATCTGTTGTTCCGCGAGGCGCGCACCTTCAACGGTTTTGATCCGCGCCCGGTAGAGCCTGAATTGCTGGATGCGATCATCGACCTGACCCGCTGGGGCCCGACGGCGATGAACGGCCTGCCCTTGCGTGTCAGCTTTCTGACCAGCCCCGAAGCAAAGGCCCGGCTGGAGCCTCTGTTGTCCTCGGGCAATCGCGAAAAGACCATGGCAGCACCGGTGACGGCAATCCTCTGGGCCGATCTGGATTTCTGGCGCCATCTGCCGCGGCTGGCCCCGCACATGACTGACCCCGAAGCGATGTTTTCCGGCAATCCCGATCTGGCCACCCGAACCGCGCGGCTGAGCGCGGGGCTGCAGGCCGGGTATTTCCTTCTGGCTGCCCGCGCGCTTGGTCTGGATTGCGGACCGATGGAAGGCTTCCGCAAGGCAGAGACGGCCGTCGAATTCAGCGCCGGACGGAACTGGGAGGCCTTGCTGCTGGTCAATCTGGGCCATGGCGATCCGGCGCGGCTGCGCCCCCGCGCCGCCCGGCTGGACCCCGCCGAGATCGCCGAACGGCTGTGACCCGAGCCCTTGACCGCCGCCCGGCCACAGCGCTAGGGAAGAGGACAAAACCGGAACCCATGAGGCAGGTATGAGCACCGATCCCTATAATGTCACCGCCGATGAACTGCGCCAGTTTGTCGAACGGTATGAACAGCTGGAAGCCGAAAAGAAGGACATCACCGAACAGCAGAAAGAGGTGATGGCCGAGGCGAAGGGCCGGGGTTACGACACCAAGGTCATCAAGAAGATCATCGCTCTGCGCAAGCGCAAGGCCGATGACATCGCCGAAGAGGAAGCGATCCTTGAACTTTACAAGCAGGCGCTTGGCATGAACTGAGGGCCACGGGGGCCGGCTCCTGGCCCCCTTCCGCCTCAGGCCAGGTAAAGCGCGTCGGCCAGACCGTCCAGAGCGGTCAGCCCCTGCAGCAGCAGCGTTTCGCCACCGTCAAACCGCAGCATGACGCCGTCTGCCTCGACCCTGGCAAAGCGCGCGACCACCTCTGCCGCCGTCAGATCGGGATCGGACCACAGACTGCGGGTGAGCTGAAGCACATCCGTTTCCACGCCGAAATCGGCAAAGACATCGGAACCACCGCCGGTTTCAAAGACAAAGCTGTCATAGCCATCGCCGCCGCTGACGGTATCGTTCCCCGTATTGCCCCCCAACGTGTCGTCATCGGCACCGCCGAACAGCCGGTCATCGCCCGCACCGCCGCTGATCCAGTCAGTGCCCGCCTGCCCCAGCAGCCGGTCATTGCCATTGCCGCCCGACAACCGGTCGCGGCCCTGCCCGCCCACCAGATCATCGGCGCCATTGCCCCCGAACAGCCGGTCACGCCCGGTCGCGCCGCGCAGCGAATCGGCACCGCTGCCCCCGAACAGCCGGTCATGCCCTGCTTCCCCTTCCAGCGTGTCGATCCCGTCCCGGCCATACAGCCGGTCGGCCCCGGAACCGCCCAGCAGGTTCTCGCCCCTCAGGCCGCCCAGAACGGTATCGTTCCCCGCCCCGCCATAGGTGAAATAGTCGAAATCATCGGGCAGTTCGATCCGGTCGTTGCCGTCATTGCCATAGACCTCGCCCCAGCGGGCCGGGCCGGTTTGCGGCAGCGCCGGAATGATGAAGACATCGTCACCCAGTGTTCCAGCCAGCAAGCTGCCTGCCTGCTGCATCGCCCCCACCGAAGCCACCAGATCAAGCCGGTTGACATAGTCCCGCCCGCCATCATCGTTCAGACCAACCCATTGCACCAGTTCGACATTGCGGATCAGGGTCTGGTGCCCCTGCGCAGTGATGCGGGTAAAGCCCTGCGCCGTCGCGATGAAGTCAAGCGCATCCCGCCCGAAATGATCGTACAATTCCAGCACATCGCGACCCGTGCCGCCATCGGCCTCAACCTGATCGGCGCTGCGGCCATCGGCCCCCAGCGTATCATTGCCGGACCCACCGAAAAGCCGGTCATCACCCGTGCCGCCGAACAGGCGATCCGCGCCACCGGCGCCATGCAAGGTATCATCGCCCGCCCCCCCCTGATGGCGATCAGGGCCGGGGGTTCCGGGAAACAACAGATCTTCCGGGTCCATGCTGAAACATCCTTTGAAAAATGGTGCGCTGACAATTCTACCACGCAGGGGTCATTTTGCCACAACAGGATGCCGAAGCTTGTTCAGGTCCGGCCTGCGGTTCCATCGCCGCGCCCCATCAGAACCACCGCCACCAGCCCGACCGCCATCACCACAAGCGCCGCCGGGGCCGCCTCGCCGATGCGTTCAAGACTGGCCAGTTCGTAAACCCGTGTGGACAGGGTGTTGAAGTTGAACGGGCGCAGCAGCAGCGTTGCGGGCAGCTCCTTAACGCCATCGACAAACACGATCAGAAGCGCCGTTGCCACCGATCCGCGCATCATCGGTAGATAGATGTCGCGCAGCACCGCGCCCGGGCTGCGGCCAAGCGCCCGCGCCGCAAGTGGAAGATTGGGCGAAATGCGGGTAAAGGCGCTGTCCACCGCGCCTTGGGCGATACCGAAGAACCGCACCAGATAGGCCAGCACGATGGCCGCCGAAGTCCCAGTCAGCAGCAGACCGGGGTCATGACCCGTCACCGCCAGCACGGCATCGGCCAGACGGTGATCCAGCCCCGCCAGCGGCACCAGCAGGCCAAGCGCCAGTACCGCCCCCGGCGCGGCATAGCCAAGCGCCGTCAGCGGCAGAACCCGGCGCGGCAGCCCACGCCCGGCCAGCCGCACCCCATAGACCAGCACCAGCGCAGCCCCGACCGTCACCAAAGCGGCAGTCCCCGCCACCAGCAAGGTATTGACCAGCGCCCGCCCCAGATCGCGCGACAGCCAGGCCTCGGGCTTGGCCAGCGCATGGGCCAGCATCACCGCAACCGGCAGCACAAAACCAATGGCAAAGGGCAGCGCGCAGAACACAAGCGCAAGTCCCGCACGCCAGCCCCGCAGCCGCTGCGGCGCGATGGGGCGTGCCTGCCGGGCCGAGCCATGAAACCGCGCCCCGCGCCGCCCGGCCCGCTCCAGCCCCAACAGCAGCAGGATCAGGGTCATCGACACCAGTGCAATCTGGGCAGCCCCCCCGGCATTGCCCGCTGTCAGCCAGGTTGTGAAGATGCCGGTGGTCAGCGTCTGCACCCCGAAATGCGCAACCGTCCCGAAATCGGCCACGGTTTCCATCATGGCCAGCGCCACACCAGTCGCGATTGCAGGCCGCGCCAGGGGCAGGCCCACCCGCCAGAACACCGCCCATGGCCCTGCGCCAAGGGCGCGAGCCACCTCGTACTGCCCGCCCGATTGTTCGCGAAACGCTGCCCGGGCCAGCAGATAGACATAAGGGTAAAGCGCCGCCGCCAGCACGACCGCCGCCGCCCCCGGCGACCGGATTTCCGGGAACCAGTAGTCGGCCGCGCTTTGCCAGCCGGTCATCGCCCGCAAGGCCACCTGCAGCGCGCCGGAATAATCAAAGAAATCCACCAGCGCATAGGCCCCCACATAGGCCGGAATGGCCAGCGGCCAAAGCAGGCCTTGCCCCAGAAAGCGCGCACCGGGAAAGCGGTACATCGTCACCAGCCAGGCCGCCCCGGTGCCGAACAGGACCGACAGAACCGCCACCCCCCCCATCAGCCCCAGCGTTGCCACCAGATAGCGCGGCAAGACTGTCGCCATCAGATGCGGCCAGATGTTTTCGGTCGGGTTCAGCGCGATCCACAGCACCGAAGTCAGCGGCGCCAGCACGACAATCCCGATCAGTGCTGCAGCAACGGTCCAGCCATCGGGCAGACGCAACCCGCGCGCGGGCCGCCCGGCCTGATGCTGGCCGGATTGGGGAATGCCGGGCTGTGGGGGGCTGATCTGGTCGGTCATCACGGGCGTCTGGCTACAGGAAAGCGGTTTATCTGTCCAGAAAAGCCCGTATAGTTGCGCACAAGAGCAACAAGAGCAGTCAGGCCCGCCCATGCGCATCGCCTATCACCTTGGCGTCCATTGTACCGACGATGATCGTCTGGTTCGGACGCTTGCGCGCAATGCCCAGGCTTTGGCCGCCGAAGGGATCGAAGTGCCCGAGCCTGACCGCTATCGCAGCCTGATCCGCGACACGGCGGTGCAGCTGAAGGGCCAGACGGCGGGGCAGGACACGCAGGCCATTGTGCTGGACCAGATCATGACGGCGCATGTTGCCAACCGGCTTGTGCTGTCATGGGACAATTTTCTGGCCTTCCCGGTCTGGGCAGTGAAGGGCCGGTTCTACCGCAATGGCGGTGACCGGATGTTTGCCATCCGCAACATCTTTCCCGAGATCGAGGCCGAGTTCTTCATCGGGCTGCGCAATCCGGCCACCTTCCTACCCGATCTGTTCCGCCGCCAGCGCGGACGCAGCTATGAGGAATTCATTGAAGGCACCAACCCCGAGGAGTTGCGCTGGTCTGAAATGATCCAGCACCTGCTGGACCGCAATCCGGGTGTGCCACTGACAGTCTGGGCAGATGAGGACACGCCGCTGATCTGGCCCGAGGTGCTGAAGGCTGTTTCCGGCCATTCCGATGCGCTGGAGTTGGAGGGGTCTGATGATCTTCTGGCCAGCATCATGACTGAAGACGGCATGCGTCGCATGGCGGGGTATCTGCAACAGCACCCTGTGCAAAGCGTGATGCAGCGCCGCCGGGTGGTTTCGGCGTTTCTTGACAAATTCGCCCGGCCCGATCAGCTCGATCTGACCTTCACCCTGCCCGGCTGGACCGAGGATATGGTGCTGCGCATGACCGAAACCTATGAACGCGACATGGCCTATATCGCAACCATGCCGGGCGTCACTTACATTGCGCCATAACTGTTGAACACCGCAGCAGAGCTTGTTATGTGGGTGCCGTGCCCGGTTAGCTCAGAGGCCAGAGCTGCGCTTTTGTAAAGCGAGGGTCGGGGGTTCGACTCCCTCACCGGGCACCACTTTCTGAAAAAATCACGCCACGACAACGGATTGCACTTCCGTCAATCCGCTTTTGTATGCCCTCGCGGCGCAGGACTGGTCAGATTGGTCTGAAACCGAACGACTCGTTGGCACACCAAACGCGCGGGCTTTCTCCAGATTTTGTCGTGCGGGGCATCCTGTTCGATGCGCATTGCAGCGCCACGATTTGCCCGCTTCAAGCCAACCGCGTTAGCCAGGCAATCATCCACCGCCGGTTCTGTGCTGATTGGTCGTATCGGGCGGAAAGCCGACATTCGAAACCGGCCGCGGCAGATGCAGCACAATTTCAGCTTGGCAGACGAGCCTTGATTGCGGTCACCGTCAGCCATTCAATGAAGGCTGCGGCATCTGGATGACGTGACCCGCCTGTAGGCTCCACAAGGTAGAACGCCTCGTCGATCGGCACTGCCAGCGCAAAGGGGGCAATCAGACGGCCAAGGGCGAGCGGATGGGCTGCCAGTGCCCCGCGACCAAGCGCCACTCCGCCGCCCTGCGCGGCAAGCTCAAAGGCGGTCAGGGATGTATCGAGATGCAGACCCGACCCGGAGTCGACCCCCTTGACGCCTGCAGCATTCAGCCAGATGCCCCAGCCTTCGTGATAGCCCAGAACATGCAAAAGCCGATGGTGGCGCAGATCATCCGGTTCCTCGATCCTGCAGCCGGGCGCGCAAAGGGGCGTGAGCACCTCCCATGTCAGGCGATGACTGCTGCAGCCCGGCCAAACCCCGGTGCCGTACTGGATATCAAGGTCGATATCCTCGGCGTCATAAGGCTCATTCCAGACGCTGGACAGAATGCGGACAGGCTTGTCGGGATTCGAAACCAGAAATTCGGGCAGGCACGGCATCAGCCAGTTGACCGCGAAAGAGACGGCGCAGCGGACGGTCAACGCCTGCGTATGCCTCTGGCCGAAAACTTCGCGCGTGCCGATGGCGAGGCGTTGCAGCGCGTCCTGTACCTTCGGCAGATAGGCCGCACCGGATTTCGTCAGCTCCAGCCCGCGGGCGCGGCGCAGGAACAGCGGTTGGCGCAGATGCAGTTCCAAAGCTTTGACATGCTTGGAAACGGCGGCCTGTGTCAGATGCAATTCGCCCGCCGCATGCGTGAAACTCAAGGATCGCGCAGAGGCTTCGAAGGCGCGCAACCACGTCAGCGGGGGCAGGTCAGGCGGCATGTCTGCAAAACCAAGCTATAACTGTTTGTAGGGGCAGTGCCCCTGAATACGTCGTTTGACCGAAATGGGCCAGCGGGGTCATGCAATGACAATCCCTCGGAGGCCCCATGTTCAACGTCTTCCCCACCGCCCGCCTGCGCCCCTCGCCCTTCTTTGCGTCTGCTGTCGCAGAGGGCATGACAGCGGCCAGCATATACAACCGCATGATAATGCCCACCTCTTACGGTGACCCCGAGGCCGAATACTGGCGGCTGATCAACGGTGTCTCGCAATGGGACGTGGGGGTAGAACGACAAGTCCAACTGAAGGGGCCCGATGCGGGGCGTCTGGCACAGATCCTGTCGCCGCGAGACCTGTCGGAATGTCAGGTCGGTCAGGGGAAATATGTGCCGCTCTGCAATCATCGGGGCACGATCATCAACGACCCGATCTTGCTGAAACTGGCCGATGACCTTTACTGGCTGTCGATCGCGGACAGCGACATCTGGTTCTGGGCCGGGGCCATCGCCGCCGAACGCGGCCTGAACGTCGAGGTGAGCGAACCTGACGTTTCCCCCATGGCGCTGCAGGGCCCAAAGGCCGAGGATGTGGTGGCCCATGTGCTGGGCGACTGGGTGCGCGGGTTGAAGTATTTCTGGTTCCGCGAGACGGACGTGCAGGGCATTCCCGTCGCGGTTCAGCGTTCGGGCTGGTCAAAGCAAGGGGGGTTTGAAATCTATCTCAAGGATGGCACCCGCGGGACCGAGCTTTGGAACATCTTCAAGGAGGCCGGTCAGCCCTGGGGTATCGGCCCGGGTGCGCCTGCAACCGCCGAGCGGACGGAAAGCGGTCTCGTCTCGGTCGGTGGGGATACGGATGATGTGACGAACCCATTCGAGGTGCGCCTTGGAAAATATGTCGATCTTGATGTGTCCGATGACGTTGTGGGCATCCAATCCCTGCGCCGGATCAAGGCCGAAGGTGTGAAGCGCCATCAGCTGGGGCTGGTGCTGGAGGGCGCTAAGCCAGCGCCGCTGGGCTTTCATCGCGAGAATATTCACCATCGGGGCCGCAATGTCGGCATGATGACCAACTGTGTCTGGTCGCCGCGGATGAAGGCCAATATCGGCTATGCCCTGATCCGCGCGGATGTGACGGCAGGTGAAACCGTTCAGGTACAGCGTAACGGCGGCCCGGTCGATGCCCGGCTCGTGCCTTTGCCCTTCCTGTAATCTGCCACGCGCCGGTATTTTGACGCCCTCTGTCTTGGCGTGCAGCCCTGTTGCCCGTCACGTTGCCGGTCGCACATCCATCACCCGCAGCGAGTTCTGTCTCACCCGGGGCAAGGCTGGCCTTCACAGCCAAGCGGATGCTGCGGAGGTGAAGGCGCGGGTGTCGGGTTGGGCGACCGGGTCTCGATCCTCCGGCAAACGGGCCGGAAGCGTTCAATCTTCATTTTGCACAATTTCCAGCTGGACCGGCACAGAGCAGAGTGTCCGCCGGTCACATGATTCAGATCATGGTCAGCCGCCACGAATTCTGATTCCCCTATATGTCGGATTGCATTGCCACGCTGGGACCGGACCGCGCATATGGACCTGACATTCCTTCTCGACCACCTGTCGGAACCCGCAATTCAGGCAATGTTCGGCCTGATTGTCGGGGCTATTTTCGGGTTTTCGGCGCAACGTGCCTCGTTCTGCCTGCGGGCCGCCACGGTGGAATTTGCGCGCGGGCAGTTGGGCCCGCGCATGTCCGTCTGGCTTTTGACCTTTTCCACCGCCCTGTTCTGGGTGCAGGCAGCCCATCTTTCCGGCCTGTTCCAGCCGGAAGAGGCGCGGATGATGGCCGTCACCGGATCATGGTCGGGGGCGGTCATCGGCGGGCTGATGTTCGGTGCGGGCATGGTGCTGGCACGCGGCTGTTCGGGGCGGTTGCTGGTTCTGGCCGCGACCGGCAATCTGCGTTCGGTCGTATCGGGGTTGGTCTTTGCCGTGACGGCACAAATGGCCCTGCATGGCTGGCTTGCCCCCCTGCGTGGCTGGCTTGCCGGGCTTTGGACAACACCGGGCGGGCGCAATATCGACCTTCTGGCCGCTCTGGCCCTGCCCGAAACGACGGGCATCACCCTTGGTCTCGGTCTGGCGGCTCTGGCCATCTGGCTGGCCCTGCGCAATGCCATCGGCGCCAGCACGCTGGTCTTTGCCTCCGGCGTCGGATTTGCAGTCGCCCTGGGCTGGGTTTTGACCTTCAACCTTGCCCAGCAAGCCTTTGATCCGGTCACCGTCACCTCGGCCACCTTTTCCGGGCCTTCGGCCAATACATTGATGTTCTTCCTGACAGAAAATGCCGTGCTTGATTTCGATATCGGGCTGGTGCCGGGCGTGTTTCTTGGGGCCTTTCTGGCCGCGATCCTGACCGGAGGCTTCCGGTTTCAAGGCTTTGATGGTGAAAGCCAGATGCGCCGGTCGCTGACCGGCGCAATCCTGATGGGATTTGGCGCGATGCTGGCCGGGGGCTGTGCCATTGGTGCGGGCGTGACCGGCGGGTCCATCTTCGTGGCAACCGCCTGGCTTGCCCTGCTCTGCATGTGGATCGGTGCGATGATCACCGATGTTCTGGTCGATCAGCCCGGCCGTGCCGTTGCAGCCTGACTGCTATTCGAATTCCATTTCAGCAAAGACCACCCCGGCATTCTTGGTGGCCAGTTCCTCGAACGTGTCCAGATGCGCCCATGGGGATTGATCGACATAATAGGCACCGGCCAGATCCCCGCCTGCCTCAAGATGCGCGCCGATCTTTGATCGCAGATCCACCAGATAATCCCGTGTATAACGGGTCACCTGCGCCAGATTGGTCGGGTGGCCATGGCCCGGAATCACATAGGTAGGGGCCAGTGGCGCAAAGGCCGTTTCCCATGTTTCGATCCAGCAGCTTGTGCAGGTGCCCTCAAAGATCGGTGGCATTCTTTCGTGAAAGGCGATGTCGCCCGCGATCATCATCGACCATTGCGGGATCCAGACCTGCGTATCGCCGGGCGAATGGGCCGGGCCAAGATGCAGCACCTCAAGCGTGACAGTGCCCATTTCAATGACCTTCCGGTCTGTGAAGGTTTCGGTCGGCGGAGCGATGACCGTGCCTTCGGCATTGGGCCCGGCATAGCGTTGCAGGGCGGCAAGGTCTTGTGCGGCACCATCGGCAAATTCTGCCGCGGCCTCTTCATGTGCCAGGATCGGAACACCCTGCGCGGCCCAATAGCCATTGCCCAGCATGGCATGGCCCTGCCCGTTTTCAACGATCACCAGCCTGACCGGCTGATCGGTGACGGCCCGGATTTCGGCATGCAGCGCCTCGGCCAATTTCCAGCTTGCGCCAGAATTCACCACGATGACGCCGTCCCCTGTCACGATGAAGGACAGGTTGTTGTTATGGCCCGCATTTTCCATGGTCGGGGGCGCGGTGGCCCCGATTGCGGAAAACACATGCGGGATCACCTCCACCGGTTTGGCATAGAGCACCGATTGGGGATATTGATCCGCGATATCCTCGGATGCCGTTGCAGGCAGCCCTGCAGCAACCAATGCCAGACCCAGCAGCCCTGCCCGTTCCATCATGCCTCCACAAACCGGAAACCGGGCGCGGCCCACTCCACCCGCCCGACACCGCCGCCCGGCAGGTGATAGCCGATCATCGGGATGGCCTCTGCCGCCAGCCGTTCCAGCAAAGCCACCCGCGTCAGGGCCGCCTGCGCACCATCCTGATCAGAACCCGAGGCCCAGTCGGGCCGTTCAAAGGCGACATGGTGATTGCCGATCGCATCGCCCACGACCATGGCACCGCCCGCCCCGATTTCCCAGGCCAGATGCCCCGGCGTGTGGCCGGGGGTCAGCCGTGCGGTGATGCCCGGCAGCACCTCATCCCCATCCGCGACCAAGCGGACCGTGTCGGCAATGGCCGCCAATCGCCGCGCGGCGCCCACCGCGAAACTGGCACGGGCCTCGCCGATACTGTCCACTGTGGCCGGGTCCATCCAATAGTCGAACTCGGTTTGCCCCATCACGAATTCGGCGGCAGGAAAGACCGGTTCATCAAATTCATCCAACAGGCCCCAGAGATGATCAGGATGGCCATGGGTGAATAGCACATGCGTCACATCTTCGGGGGCGATGCCCAGCACCTCCATCGCCTCGGCCAGTTTGCCGGCACTGGGCTGGAAATCGGGGCCGGACCCCACGTCGAACAACACGGTATGGGTGCCGTCGCGCAACAAGGTCACGTTGCAGGGTGGGGTCAACTGATCGGTGGGAAGGCCATATTTCGCCACGATCTCTGCCATTTCCTGCTGTGGCATCCCGCCAAGGATGAAATCGCCCGGCAGGACGAGCGAGCCGTCGGACAAGGTGTCGATCTGCACCGGGCCCAGCGTCAGCGTCGATCCGCCCCAGAGCCTTTGGGGCAGCAATGCCCCGGCCAGCGCAGCAGTTGCAGAGGTCAGGATATGGCGGCGGGTCAGCATGACGAACACTCCGATCAGTCTGGCAAGGGGCAGAAAAAGCAGGCCCCCGAAGCACAGAGGCCCGCCCGTCAGCAAGAAATGATCAGCCAAACATGTCGGCGGTGATCCCGGCATACCAGCCCAGCGATTCCTCATAGGTCGCCTTGCGCAGGGCCGCGTCTTCGCCGGTGGCGCTGATGAAACTGTCAACCGAGGCGATCTTTTCCGGCGTCGGCTCATAGGAGGCGCCCACCTTGACCCCGTCCTCGGGCGCAATCAACGACCAGCAGGTATTGGTGTATTTCGCCGGGAAGGCCTTTGAACCGGTCAGTTCCGCCCGGATCGTCATCGCAGCCACCTTGGCCTGGCTGTTCGCGGCGAAACCCGATTTCGGCATGTCGCCCTGCGCGCTGGAATCGCCCAGCACAAAGACATTCTCGTCAGCCTTCGATTTCATGCTGTCGGGATGCACCGGGGCCCAGCCACTGTCATCCGTCACACCCGCCATCTGGGCAATCTTGCCCGCCATCTGGCCGGGAATGACATTGCAGCAATCGACCTTCTGCACTTCGCCTTCGATAACGATTTCCATGGTCTCGGGCCGCACCTCGACCGCGCCGCCGCCGAATTCCGGCCCGATCCATTCGACCATACCGTCATAATGGCGTCCCCAGCCTTCCTCGAACAGCGCCTGCTTGGAATACTTCTCCTTTGGATCAAGGATCAGGATCTTGGCCGTCGGGTTCTTCTGCTTCAACACATGCGCCACCATGCTGATCCGCTCATAGGGGCCGGGCGGGCAGCGATAGGGGTTGGGCGGGGCGATCATCGCGAAGGTTCCGCCTTCGGGCATCGCTTCGATCATGGATTTCAGCAATTGGGTCTGCGGCCCCGCCTTGTAGGCATGGGGCATGATTTCGGCATGGCTGTCTGCCGACCAGCCGGGCACGGAACCTTCCTTGAAATCGATCCCTGGCGACAGGACGAGCCGGTCATAGGGCAGCACCTGCCCCCCGGCCAGGGTGACCGTGCGCGCTGCGCGATCCACAGCGGTTGCCATGTCGTTGATGACGGTCACACCGCCCGCAGCAACCTTGTCATAGCCGTGCTGCAGGCTTTCGAATTCGCGGAAGCCGCCGATATACAGGTTGGAAAAGAAGCAGGTCGTGTAGATCGGGTTCGCCTCGATCAGGGTCACATCCAGCGCGCCCGCGCTATCCTTGGCCAGATAGCGCGCGATCGTGGCCCCCCCAGCCCCGCCGCCGATCACCACCACCTTCGGCTTGGCCTGACCAAAAACCACGGGCGCCGAGAGCATCGCCCCCGCTGCGAAAGTCGATCCGATGAAGAGACGTCTGTTCAGTTGCATCCGCATTTCCTCCCTAGAAGGCGATTGCATCGGATGCGGTTGATCCGCATCCCCGGCCTTTTCATTTCAGCGTGGCGAAATAGGCTGCCAGCGCCGCGATTTCGTCATTCGACAAGCGCCCTGCCATCATCTGCATCACCGGATGCGGGCGCAGCTTGTCCTTGTAGGCATGCATGGCAACGACGAAATCTTCCTCAGGCCACCCTGTCACCGAAGGGATGCCCTGATCCGACCCGTCCACCTGATGGCAGGTCGTGCATTCCGATGAGAGATATTCGCCGTAAGCCGGATCGCCCTTGATGGCCAGAACTGCAGGATCGACGGCGTGATCGGTCATGATCGCTGTCGGCTCTGCTTCGGGAATGTCGCGCGGCTTGTCGGACCATGTGCGCAGAAAGGCCAGAAGCGCGCGTCGGGCCTCGGGGTCGGCCATGCCGCGGTAATTCATCCGTGTGCCCGACACCAGCGCCTTGGGGTTGTGGATATAGGCATCCAGCGTTTCCAGCGTCCAGATCAGCCCATCCGACCCCATCCGCGCCATAGATTTCGAATAGGTGAAATCCGGCACCGCACCGGCCCGCCGCCCGAACAAACCGTTCAGCCGGGGACCGACACGGTTGATGGCCCCCTCACCGATCTGATGGCAGGCAGAGCATTGCTTCTTGAACAGATCCTCGCCCCGCGCGGCATCGCCGATCTCTTCGGCGCGGGCTGGCGCTCCCGCCGAAAGGATCAGGGCCAGAACTGCAAGAAACTGGCCCTTCACGTCCGTTACTCCGCGAAGGTCGAAAGATAGGCGATGATCGCATCGCGCTCTTCGGGCTTCTTCAGGCCTGCAAAGCTCATCTTGGTGCCCTTCATGAAAGCCTTCGGGTTTTCAAGGAAGGCATGCAGGCTGGCGGCATCCCAGGTCAGGCCCGCTGCAGCCATGTCCTGCAAGGGCTTGGAATACTTGAAGCCCTCCACCGTGCCCGCCCCACGGTTCACAATGCCGTTCAGCATCGGGCCGGTGCCATTCTTGGCGCCCTCGCCCACCTTGTGGCAGGCCGCGCATTTCTTGAACACCTTGGCACCGGCCTCCACCAGCGCGGGATCGGCTGCCGCCGGCTCGGTCGCAGGTTCTTCGGCTGCGGCGACTTCGGTGGCTGGCTCTTCGGTCGCGGGCACGGCTTCGGTGCTGACTGCACCCTCGGTCACCGCCCCCTCGGCCGCGGCATGCAAGTCAGGCAGGCTGCCTGCCGGGCGGCCATCCGGGTCTTCCGGCGTCACGTTCAATTCGACGGCCCGCTTGGTGACCTGCGGGATGCCCTCGGCGCAATTGGCCATGCAGGGCTCGCCGGTGAATTTCACATATTCCGTTTCCGGCCGGTCATCGGGATAGAAACCGTCGTTGTTGGGCAGAACGACTTCGGCAAAATTCTGGTCCGACAGGACGAAATCATCTTCAACCAACCCGTTGGAATACAACAGGAAGGCAGTGATCGCATAGGTTTCGTCCACGCTGACGGTCTGCGCCGCGCCAAAGGGCATGGAGCGATGCACATAATCCCAGACGGTGGACAGATGTGGCCAATAGCTGCCGATGGTCTTCACCGGGCGCGGATCGGTCAGCGACCCTTCGCCGCCCGCCAACACCGGCCAGCTATCCAGCCCTTCGGCAAATTCGCCATGGCAGGAAGCGCATTTTTCGGCAAAGACCTCTTCGCCGGTCAGCACATCGCCCGATCCGGGTTTCAACCCCTGCCCCCCCGGCAGCACTGCCACATCCCATGCGGCGATTTCTTCGGGCAACGCGGCGCGGCCAAGGCCCAGCGGGTCGGCCAGTGCGGGCAAGGCGGTCACGGCAAGCGCGCAAGAGGCCAGAAATAGCTTATGCGATCTCGACATTCTCGACCTCCCCATCCGCCTTGACCCACCAGGTCTGGATGCCGTTGTTGTGATAGACATTGTTCAGGCCACGGATCTCGCGCAGGGCCTGCTTGGTGGGCTGGACATAGCCTGTTTCGTCCACGGCCCGGGATTGCAGAAACAGCTCTGACCCGTCCCAGTCGATATCCAGATGAAACCGCGTCAACGCCTTCTTCTTGGCATCGCCGGAAATACGGGCCGGCTGCCAGTTGCGGCCGCCATCCAGCGACACATCCACACGGGTGATCGCGCCATGCCCCGACCAGGCAAGGCCGGTGATCACCAGCGGGCCCTTGCCATGGCGGATCGGCACCTGCGGGCTGGGCGCGGTGATGACGGATTTCGCATCCATCACCCAGGTCCATTTCCGCGCACGGCCATCGGGCATCAGATCGGTGTATTTCGAGGTTTCCTCGCGGCTTTCCACCGCCCGATCATAAATCCCGATCCGGCGCAGCCACTTCACCCACATATTGCCTTCCCAGCCCGGCACGACCAGCCGGACGGGATAGCCATGTTCCTTGCGCAGCGCCTCGCCATTGGCGAAGAAGGCGACCATCACATCGTCCAGCGCCTTTTCCAGCGGGATGGACCGGCCATTGGACGAGGCATCCGCCCCTTCGGCATAGACCCATTTCCCTTCGGTCTGCACCCCGGCTTCGGCCAGCAGGTCGCGCAGCATGACACCGGTATATTCCATATTGTGGATCATGCCCTGGGTGTATTGGCAGCCTTCCAGCTGCGCGCCGCCCCATTCCATGCCGCCATTGGCCGCACATTCGCAAAAAGCCGTCATCACATGGCGGGGGAAGCGGGTCAGGTCTTCGTAGGTAAAGACCAGCGGGCGATCGACCAGGCCGTTGATCATCAGCCGGTAATCCTGCTTGGACAGTTCGATCGCGCCGGAATGATGGCGTTCGAACGCGCAGCCCTGCGGGGTGATCGTGCCTTCCAGCGCATGGATCGGGGTAAAGTTGATCGACGACACCGGGCTTTCGGTCAGCCATTCGACATTGCGCCGCGTGACATGCGATTCAAACCGGATCGGCATGCCATAGGGCGCGGCATCCACCGGGTCACCAAAGGCCGAAGCCCAATCCTGCACTTCGGTGATCAGCGGATCGGGTGTTTCAGCCCGCGCCGCCCCGGCCCCGGCCACCAGCCCTGCCCCGGCCAAAGCCGAATTGCGCAGAAAGCCACGGCGCGATGTTCCGGCCTGTTCATTTATCGTGTCGTCAGAGATGCGTTCGTCAGCCATTGGCGCACGGTCCTCTTCTTTGATCTCAAATCCCGGTCACATTGACCGTGGCACGGGGTTCCAGTTTGACGGTGCCCAGCTTGCGGATATGGACTTCGACCACATCCCAGATCTGCGGCCCTTCGGTGCCTTCGTTCACGCTGGCCCAGCCCGCCACAGTGTAGGATTTGGCGGCATCGATGGTCTCGCCCGTATCGGTCAGCGTCAGGTTGGTGATCCGCTTGCCGATCTGTTGCGACACGTCGATGGCAAAACCGAGCCCACCCACGCGCACCATATCGCCGCCCTGCTGGTAATAGGGGTCGGGGTTGAACAGGTTGTCGGCCACGTCTTCCAGAATGGTCTTCAGCGTTTCGCCCGTCATTTCGGTGCGGTAGCAGGCGCCATAGGTCATGGAGGTGACATTGTGGATATCTTCGCGGGTGATCGCATCACCCGGCATGAGCGAGGCCCCCCAGCGGACACCGGGCGACATGGCGATCTGGGCATCGCGTTCCGACCGGATGGCATCGCAGATCAGATCATCCCAGGTGCCCTGGAAATTCCCGCGCCGATACAACAGGCTTTCGGTTGTGCCGATCTTCTCTTCCAGCTGATCCTTGAAGGGCGCGCGTTCGGCGTCGATCAGCCCCGCCATATCGGCATCCGGGGTGATAACATCCGAGAAGATGGGAATGAGCTTGTGGCGGAAGCCCATCATCCGGCCATCACGCACATCCAGATCCACCCGGCTGACGAATTTGCCGTGGCTGCCGCTGGCAATCAGGATCGTTTCCCCCACCAGCACGGGTTCGGGAATGGCATCATGGGTATGGCCGGTCAGGATCACGTCGATCCCCTTCACCCGGCCTGCCATCTTGCGATCCACGTCAAAGCCGTTATGCGACAGGCAGACCACCAGATCGACGCCTTCGGCGCGGACCTCGTCCACCACCTCCTGCATCCGTTCTTCGCGAATGCCAAAGCTGTATTCGGGGAACATCCATTTCGGGTTCGCGATGGGCATATAGGGGAAGGCCTGCCCGATCACCGCGATCCGCACACCGCCGCGTTCAAAGATCTTGTAGGGTTCGAAGGCCGGTTCGTCCCATTCCGCATCGAAGATATTCGCGCCAAGGAACGGGAACTTGAGCTGCGTTTCGACGATCTCCTTTACCCGTTCGGTGCCCAGCGTCCATTCCCAATGGCTGGTCATCGCCTCGATACCCAGGGCGTTCATGACATTCACCACATCCTGCCCCTTGGTCAGAAAGCTGGTCATCGACCCGTGCCAGGTGTCGCCGCCATCCAGGATCAGCGCTTCAGGGCGGGCGGCGCGGATCGATTTGACCACGGTGGCCACCCGGTCCATACCCCCCATGCGGCCATAGGTCTTGCCCAGTGCCGCGAAATCCTCATAGGTCAGGGCATAGGCCTCGGGCGAGGCCGGGGTCAGCTTGAACATCTCGATGAAATCGCGGCCGACGACATGAGGCGGCTGGCCCTTGGCATCGCCCACGCCGATGTTCCATTCCGGTTCGCGGAACCAGATCGGTTTCAGCTGGGCATGAATGTCAGTGATATGCACCAGCGTGACATTGCCGAAATCGTCAAAGGCCAGAAGCTGGTCTTGCGTCAGCGCCTGCTGCGCGGCCAGCCTGGACCAGTTGCCAAAGCCCGACAGCCCGACAATGGCCGATGCTGCCACCGATGCCTGCAGGAATTCGCGCCGCGTGATCATCCGTCTGCCTCCTTCGGGCAATATTCCGCCATTCGCGCCCCCGGCGCGCCCTGACGGCCCCGTTTTCGTGATGATCCTGCCCCGGCGTGACAGCCAGGGCAGGAGGTTTGGTCGTGCTTAGTGGCGCACCGACACGCCCTCGACGCTCAGCCCATTGCCACGCGAGGCGACGTAAAGCTCCAGCGCCTTGAACTCGGGCGAACCGGCCTTGAAGGTCTCCGCGCGGGTATCCCGCACGCAGCCGATGAAGCGCTGCTGCGCCGAAAGGATGCCCGCATCCTTCAGACGATAGACCGGAAAGCCATTGATCTGCCCCTGGCTCAGATGGTCGGCGCGGATCATCAGACCAGCCTGATCCTGATGGCAGTTCACACAGGCCATCTCCAGCTGCCCATAGCGGGTGTGGTAGATTTCCTTGCCCTTCTCCCAGAACGGCGCGGCAGCGCCATCAATCGCGACATTGACGATTTCGCCGCGCGACTGCATGGAAATCAGGGCCAGCATGTCCTTCATCGGGTCTTTGGTCAGACCCCAGGCTTCGAGCCCCATGCGTTCGGTCACGCAGCGGTTGATGTAATCTTCCATGATCATCAACTCACCCGTCGCCGCATCGACACGCGGAAGGACGGCGCGCAGGCCCTTCATGCTTTCCGGGCCTTCATGGCAGCCCGCGCAGCTTTCGCCCTTGGCCCCCATCGGCTTGTTCCAGGCATCCAGACCGCGATCCACGAAGACCATGCCCGGATTGTCGAAATCATCGCGCTGCAAGTCGCGGGTTTCGTCTTCGCGGTAGTGCCAGCCGGAATAGATCGTCGGCACTGCATCTTTCAAGAAATCGGGCGCTGCTGTTGTTGTCACCATTTCCAGCGGGCCGTCTTCCGTCTCCACGACCAGCTTGTCCTCGACAGGGTCAGCGGCGGCCATGCCCGTCAGGGCAAGGCCAAGGGCCGTTGCGGCCAGTCCCAGTTTCAAGGTGCGACGCATGGTTTTCCTCCCTCTACCTTGCGGCGCTCAGGCGACTGCGATGGGCTTCACGTCTTCATAGACGGAGCCATCATCATCATACCAGGTGAACTTGAACTCGCCCGCCGCGTCGACCTTGGCGTCGAATTCGAAATAGGGGTTGGTGGACACCGCCGGATCAATGGCCACATCCACGACGTTCACCCCGTTCAGATCGCAAGTGAACCGGTTGATGATCGACCGCGGGATCAGCTTGCCATCCGCATCCTTGCGCTGACCGGATTCCATCTTGTGGCTGATCAGGGCCTTGATCGTGACCACCTCGCCCGCCGCTGCCGACTTCGGCACTTTCACGCGGGGTTTTGCATCATCTGCCATAGTCTCTCTCCCTTTCCCTGATCTCAGCCGCCGCAGCCGCCGATGGTGACCTTCACGGTCGCCTGAGCCTGCACGATCGATCCGTCAGCCATCTTGGCCATGGCGACCACATCCTGCGTCTTGGCAAGGCGGATACGCGTTGCGGCGCGCTGGCTGCCAGCGCCCGGCCCGAAGGTGAAGGTCGCCACGGCAGGTTCGGGATTTCCGACTGCCAGCAGCAGGATCGCCACGGCGCCGGGTGCATCCACCTCGACCGGAACCGTATTGCCATTTTCGGCGATTTCCGGCGTGGTCAGGGTGATGCCGCCCGTTCCTGCCGCAGCGCCGCCCGTGAAGGCGGCCGTCAGTTCATCGACCGTGGCCGCCGTTGCCAGCCCCGGAAAGGCCGCCGCAGCAATCCCGCCGAAGCCGACCCAAAGGGCATTCCGTCTGGAAAGTTTCATCGTCATATCCTTGGCTCTCCTCTGGGCCGTCATTCCTTAAGGGTCATCAGAAAGGCCACGACATCCTCGATCTGCTGCGCCGTCAGGATGGGCGGCAGATCACCGTCGGGCGCCTTGCCTGTGTAGGCATTGCCTGGCCGGATAAAGCCTTCCGTCTTGTAGAAGGCGGGCATGAAGCTGTCTTCGAAGGTCATCTTTGCGTTGGCGACAATCCCGCGCAACTGCGCCTCGGTCCAGCGATCCGCAACCCCGTCCAGGGGCGGCGCGATGGTTCCAGGGAACTGTACATTCGCGATGGCCTCGACCTGATGGCAGGCGACGCAATTCCCGAGTGCGTTGGTGGTCATCACCTTCACCCCTTCTTCGGGGTTGCCCGGCGTGCCGGTCAGCGATGTTTCCACCGCACCTTCGACAAAGGCCACATCCTTGGGGGCCAATTCAGACAAAGCGGGCGTGGCAGCGGCACAAGCCACCACCGACGCCAGCCAAAGCCGGCGTGTCATTGCGATCCTCCCTGATCTTCCCTGCCGTTACGATAGCAACGGGATGCCGTCGCATGCAACAGAAATATATGTATCTGTGAATATTCCTATATAAATAGAAACTTCAATCGCTTGCAGCCGATTGTTCAAGTGCCATCTGCTCGGCCAGGAACTTCTGGAAATGCTCGCCCGACTCATATCGGCGGTCACGCACCCATGTCAGCAGCGCCGCAGTGGTCCCCTTGCCAAAGGCCCCCGGCATCATCGCGACCGCCGCATCGGCAGCCGTGGCCCCATCTGCCACAGTCTCGGGCAGAAAGATCAGCGTGGGCGTGAACATCACCCCCCACCTTGTGGCCATGTCTTTCTCACTCAGGACGGTGCCGTCGAAATCGGTCACCTCCACATCGCCGAAAAGGTTCATCTGCACGACGAAGTAGTGATCGCGGATCAACGCATCGATCTTTGGATCGGGAAAGACCTCTTCATGCATCTTGGTGCAATAGATGCAGCCCCGCTGTTCGACCGAGATCAGCAGCCGCTTGCCTTCGGCATTGGCTTCGGCCAGATCCTCGCGCAGGTCCTTGAAGGTCTCGCGCAGCCAATCCGGCTTGTGCAGACCGTCATCGCCCAGTTCCACCGCCATTGCGGGCAGTGCCATCAGCACCAGCGCCGCCATCATCCCTGCCCATCGCAGCATCGCCGTTTCTCCTCTTCGTCATGTCAAAGTGGCAGACCAGTCGAAATTGCGGATCATCCAATCCGCGATCAGGTTCACCGAATTGGTGGCGATCAAAAGACCGAAGACGATCAGCATCACCCCCATCGCCTTTTCGACGTGGCCCATCAGAACGCGGTGCCGCGCCACCCAACCCAGAAAGGGGCCCGCAAAGGCCGCAGCCAGAACGAAGGGCAGTGTCATCCCCAGGCCGTAAACCAGAAGCAGCGCCGCCCCTTGCCACAGATCGCCCATCCCGCTGGCCACCATCAGGATCGCCGCCAGCGCAGGGCCCACGCAGGGTGTCCAGCCAAAGCCGAAGGCCAGCCCCATGACATAGGCCCCGATCAGCGTGCGCGGCTTGGCCTCGGTCTGCACCCGTGCTTCGCGGTAGAACAGCGCAATGCGCAGGATGCCCAGGAAATGGAGCCCGAACAGGATCAACACACCGCCCGCGACCCAGGAAAGAATCTCGCGCCATTGCAGTAAAACCCGGCCAAGCGCCGTTGCCCCCATACCCAGAAGCACGAAGATCGAGGTGACCCCAAGCGCGAACGCGACCGCCTGTACCAGCAGCCGCCCACGCGCGCCGGGCGCAACAGTGCCACCGTCCCGCAATTCCCTGACCGATATCCCGGCCATATAGGACAAATAGAATGGCACCATCGGCAGGATGCAGGGCGACAGAAAGGACAAAAGCCCCGCAAGCGCGGCGCCGCTAAAGCTCACTTCCAGCATCGCTCCCTCCCCGAAGCGCTGCCTTGCCGGATCGGCAAAGATATATTAGCATATTATTATCTTTTGATAGGCGTCAACATGACCTTCCACCGTTTCGCCTTTGCCGCCGTGTTTGCCTGCCTTGCCCCGGTGGTGGCGCAAGCCTCCGATCTTGAACTGGTCATGATCGAACAGCCCGGCTGCACCTATTGTGCAAGGTGGGATGCCGAAATCGCGCCCGAATATCCGATAACGGACGAAGGCAAGGCCGCACCATTGCGTCGCCTGCAACTGCGCGCGCCCGTTCCCACAGACATCACACTGGACCGACCGCCCGCCTTCACGCCGACCTTCATCCTGCTGGCCGATGGGGTCGAACAGGACCGGATCGAAGGCTATCCGGGTGAAGATTTCTTCTGGCCGCTTTTGTCGGGCATGATCGCCGCCGCACGGGCGCAGTGACCGGGCGCGCACCATAATCCTCTGGCCCCCTTCGGGCCAAGTCATGTATAGGCTGCAGAAAAGGGGAACCGGGGACTGGATCAGGTGGTGACAGCAGTTGGCGCAGATATGACACCCCCCCCCCTTGCCCCTCTGGTGGCCGAGGCCGAAGCCGCTGCCAATTTCCTCAAGGCGCTTGGCCATGATGGCCGCCTGACCATTTTGTGCCATCTTCATTCCGGTCCGAAATCCGTCACGGAACTTGAAAACCTGCTGTCGGCACGTCAGGCTGTGGTCAGCCAGCAACTGGCTCGACTGCGCCTTGAAGGTCTGGTCAGCGCACGGCGCGAAGGTCAGGTGATCTATTATTCACTTCTCGACCCCAAGGTCGCAGAAACGATCGAACTGCTTTGCCGCCTTTTCGGCACCCCGGCACAAGATCGGGGATAGGGGCGGCCAACCCGCAGCCCGAGCTGCGGGAAACGGGAGGAAAGACGTCGGATGGAGACTGTTCCCATCGGAGTGCTGGCGGCCATCATCGGTCTGATCGGCGGCACAGTGCTGGGCCTTGCCGCGCGGCTGGGCGAATTCTGCACCCTTGGTGCGATTGAGACCGCGCTATACGGCGAAGATCAGCGCAGATTGCGGCTTTGGGGCATCGTGCTGGCCGTGGCCATCCTTGGCACCCAGTTTGGGGCCATGGCAGGACTGATCAACCTGCGGGCAACGCTGTACCATGATCTGCAGTGGAGCCCGCTGGGATCAATCATCGGCGGGCTGGTCTTTGGCTATGGCATGGCGCTGGCTGGCAATTGCGGCTTTGGCGCATTGGTGCGGTTTGGCGGCGGAGATTTGCGATCCCTGGTCGTGGTGGTTGTCATGGGGATTTTTGGCTTCATCGCCCTGTCGGGGCCCCTTGCGCCCCTGAGGATCGCCCTGTTCCCCCAACCCGCTGCGGAAGGCCCGCAAGATATTCTGCACAGCGCCAGCCTGATCGGCCTGCCGCCGCTGGTTGTGGTAACAGCAATCTCCGTGGGCCTGCTGATTTGGGCGCTCGCCTATGCCCCGCTGCGCCATTCCCCCCGGATGATCCTGTGGGGGATTGCGGCGGGCCTTGCCGTGGTCTGGTGCTTTGCCGGAACCACCTGGCTGTCGGAGGTCAGCCTTGGCGCGATCACCGTGGAAGGGCCGTCCTTCACCGCGCCCGTTGGCCGCACGCTGATCTTCCTGATGACCTCCACAGCAGGCGGGATCACCTTTTCGGTCGGATCGGTGGTTGGCGTCATGGCCGGCGCGCTGATCGGGTCGATGATCCGGGGCCTGTTCCGCTGGGAGGCCTGCGAAGACCCGCGCGAACTTGGCCGACAGGTGGGCGGGGCCGTGCTGATGGGGATCGGCGGCGTTGTGGCCATGGGCTGTTCGGTCGGTCAGGGTCTGACCGGCTTTGCCACCCTTGCCTGGTCCGGACCGGTGACGCTGGCCGCCATCGGGATCGGGGCGGCCATAGGCCTGCGTCAGCTGATCTCGGGCTTTCAGCCGGATTGATTTCGGGGCATCGCAACGCGGAGCAACAACGAAAAAGGCGCCCCGCAGGGCGCCTTCTTCTTATTGATCCAAGAAGCTGCGCAGCTTGCGCGAGCGGCTGGGGTGTTTCAGCTTCCGCAACGCCTTGGCCTCGATCTGGCGGATACGTTCGCGAGTCACGCTGAATTGCTGGCCTACTTCTTCCAGCGTGTGATCGGTGTTCATGCCGATACCAAAGCGCATGCGCAGCACGCGCTCCTCGCGCGGGGTCAGGCTGGCCAGAACGCGGGTCGTGGTTTCCTTAAGGTTTTCCTGAATGGCGCTGTCCAGCGGCAGGATCGCGTTCTTGTCCTCGATGAAATCGCCCAGTTGGCTGTCTTCTTCGTCGCCAATCGGGGTTTCCAGCGAAATCGGTTCCTTGGCGATCTTCATCACCTTGCGGACCTTTTCCAGCGGCATCTGCAGCTTTTCGGCCAGTTCTTCCGGCGTGGGTTCGCGGCCGATTTCATGCAGCATTTGCCGACCGGTGCGCACCAGCTTGTTGATCGTTTCGATCATGTGCACCGGAATACGGATGGTGCGGGCCTGATCAGCAATCGAACGGGTGATCGCCTGCCGGATCCACCAGGTGGCATAAGTGCTGAACTTGTAGCCGCGGCGGTATTCGAACTTGTCCACCGCCTTCATCAG
The DNA here is from genome assembly GCF_036964905.1 of Gemmobacter denitrificans. Classification (NCBI taxonomy): domain Bacteria; kingdom Pseudomonadati; phylum Pseudomonadota; class Alphaproteobacteria; order Rhodobacterales; family Paracoccaceae; genus Gemmobacter; species Gemmobacter denitrificans. Next base: position 82,396 of record NZ_JBALHR010000010.1, on the reverse strand, counting down.
GCCGATATTGCCTTCCTGAATAAGATCAAGGAATTGCAGCCCGCGGTTGGTGTATTTCTTGGCGATCGAGATCACCAGACGCAGGTTGGCCTCGACCATTTCCTTCTTGGCCTGCCGCGCCTCTTTCTCGCCCTTCTGGACCTGGTTCACGATGCGGCGGAATTCGGTGATGTCCACGCCGACATATTGGCCGACCTGCGCCATTTCGGCACGCAACTCTTCCACCTTGTCGCGGGATTTCTCGATCAGCGCCTGCCAACCGCGCCCGGCCTTGGCCGCCATCCGGTCCAGCCAAGACGGATCAAGTTCGTAGCCCTGATATTCGTCGATGAATTCACGGCGGTTGATGCGCGCCGCATCGGCCAGCTTCACCATACCGGAGTTGATCGACATGATCTTGCGGTTGATGCCGTAAAGCTGGTCGATCAGCGCCTCGATCCGGTTGTTATGCAGGTGAAGTTCGTTCACCAGCAGCACGATTTCCGACCGCAGCTTCTGATAGGTGGCCTCTTCCTCGGTGGTGAAGCGGGCAACCGTGTTGTTCATCGCCGCATGCATGCGGCGATCCTGCATCTCGGCCAGCGTTTCATAATCCAGCGCGATACGTTCCAGCGTCTCCAGCACCTTGGGGCGCAGGGCGTTTTCCATCGCAGCCAGTGACATGCTGGAGGCGTCGTCGTCGTCGTCCTCTTCCTCGGCGCGGCTGATGGGGTTACCATCGGCGTCAAGTTCCGGTTCCGACGAGGCAGAGCGGCGCGGTGCGGCAGGGGCACCGGCGATATCCACCTCTTCCAGCCCACCCAGTTCATCGTCGCCATCAAGGCTGCGGCCGAACGTGGCTTCAAGGTCGATCACATCGCGCAGCAGGATGTCTTCGCTCAGCAATTCCTCGCGCCAGATCGTGATGGCCTGAAAGGTCAGCGGGCTTTCGCACAGGCCCGCGATCATTGTGTTGCGGCCAGCCTCGATGCGCTTGGCAATCGCGATTTCGCCTTCGCGCGACAGCAGTTCCACCGAACCCATCTCGCGCAGATACATGCGCACCGGATCGTCGGTGCGGTCCAGCGTCTCGGCTGCCCCCCCGGACAGCGCCACTTCGCGCGAGCCCGAGCCGGTCTCTACCAGTTCGCCGCCGGTTTCGGCCTCTTCCGCCTCTTCCCCATCGACGACATTGATGCCCATTTCGGACAGCATTGCCATCACGTCCTCGATCTGTTCGGACGAGGCATGTTCCGGCGGCAGCGCGGCGTTCAGCTGATCATAGGTGATATAGCCGCGTTCCCGCGCCTCGGCGATCATGCGTTTGACAGCAGCCTGGCTCATGTCGAGCGAGACATCAGCCTCCTGCTCCTCGGGCTTGCCGTCGTCGGTGTCTTTGACCATGGGAACTCCTCAGGGCCGAATCGGTCGGATGGATTACGAATCAATAGCGCGAATCACGGGAGGTGAAAGGGGCAGCGCGCGCGCCTTGCCCGATTTGCGCAACAACAGGGCGTCGGGGATCATTTTCGTGCCTTTCCCCCCCGGGTGAAATCAATATTGGCCCAGGTCTGGCGGGCATGGTCCAGCTCCTCTCGGTCCATCTCGACTCCGTTTTCCGCCAGAACGCCATCGGCGCGGGCGGCCTCGGGGCCCTTTTCGGCCTCGGCCACCGCACGGGCCGCCTGGGCCACGCGCCATGTCAGCCCTTCATCGGCCAGCGCCTCAATGTCCTCTGACGCTTCGCGCAATTCCTGCACGGCACCCCATTGGGCCTGCAGCTTGGCAAACTCCATTTCCAGACATTTGGCGGCACAGGCGTCATCGGGGCGGCGCAGATGCGGCTGCACCTGTATCTGGGGATGGGACATCAGCGTTTCAAGCACTGCGCCTGCCGCACGCAGCAGACGGGCGGGGCGGGTTTCCGGGTCGGCATCATGGGCATGGGTCAGAAGGGTCTGGCGCAGCGCTTCGTGATCGGGGTCGGTCAACTGCATCCGCTCCAGTTCGGTCTCGAACCGGTCGATATAGCCGGGATAGCGGCAGAGCGTTGCCAGAACGACAGCGATGCGCAGCGAAATGGTCACCGCATCATCTGATGCAGTGGCAAGCGCCGAGGCGCGGGTGGTGGCCACCGGCACGGGGGGCGCATTGCGCCCTTGCCAGCCGGGGCTGGATCGCGGGCCGGGCTGATCGCGCCTTGGCGGGCGACGGCCCGACCGGAACAGCGCCCAGCGAAGCTCTTTGATATCTTCGCCATAATGCTGGCGCAGGCCGGGATCGCGGATTTTCGTCAGGGCCGCGCGCAGCCGTTTGTCCAGCGCGGCCTTGCGCTCGGGGCTGTCAAACACCTGGCCTTCGGTTTCGCGCTGCCACAGCAGGTTGACCATGGGCTGCGCCCCGTCCAGCACCGCCTGCATGGCCGGTGCCCCCTGCGCCTTGATCAGATCATCGGGATCGAGCCCCTGCGGCAATACGGCAAAACGCAGGCCCTGCCCTGCCTCCAGCAGCGGCAACGCCAGATCGATCAGCCGCATTGCCGCCCTTTGGCCTGCCGCATCGCCATCCAGCGTGATCACTGGCTCGGGCGAAATGCGCCACATCAGCCGAAGCTGGTCTTCGGTGATCGCGGTGCCCAGCGGCGCAACGGCAGCCCGAAACCCCGCCTCGACCAGCGCGATCACATCCATATAGCCTTCGGCCACGACCAACGGCAGCCCCTTGCCCGCCGCCTCGCGCGCGGGGGCCAGGTTGAACAGGTTGCGGCCCTTGTCGAAAAGTTCGGTTTCCGGCCCGTTCAGATATTTGGCGCGGGCATTGGGGTCCAGCGATCGCCCCCCCAGACTGATGGCCCGGCCCCGCGCATCGCGAATGGGAAAGATGATCCGGCCGCGAAAGCGGTCATACAGGCTGCCATCCTCGCCCTTGGCGATCAGCCCGGTGGCCACCAACAGATCGGGCGGCACGCCCTTGGCCTTCAGCGCCGTCAGCAATGCCGTGCGGCTGTCCGGGGCCCAGCCGATGCCCCAGCGGTCTTGCGCTTCGGGCAGAAGGCGGCGCTTGCGGGAAAGATAATCGCGGGCGGGTTCGGCGGCACCGGTCTGCAACTGCAACCGAAAGAAGCGGATCGCCTCTTCCATCACCTCGGACAACTGGGTGCGGCGGTCGGCCTTCTGGGCGGCCTGCGGATCGCGGGCAGGCATCTGCATCCCTGCCTCGCGCGCCAGAATCTCCACCGCCTCCATGAACGAGACGTTTTCAAGTTCCTTCACAAAGGTCACCGCATCGCCTTTGGCATGGCAACCAAAGCAATAGTAGAACCCCTTGCGGTCATCGACGTGAAAACTGGCCGATTTTTCCTGATGAAACGGGCAAGGTGCCCACCAGTCGCCCTTGCCTTGGTTGGATTTGCGCATGTCCCACGTCACCTTCCGGCCGATGACGGCGGAAAGCGAGACGCGGTTGCGGAGTTCGTCAAGGAATCCGGGCGGCAGGGACATGGGGGATATATCGGCCTTTGGCGCCGGAAAGTCCAGCGGCGGGGCCGGGAAAGCGGGAGGCTTCAGCCCAGAAGCTCGCGGATCACCCGATGAAAGGCCCGTATGCCCAGCGGGATCAGATCATCGGGAAAATCGTAGTCCGGGGCATGCAGGGCGGGGCAGGCCTCACCTGCACCGAAATAGGCCATGCAGGCCCGCGCGCCAGCGCCGAAACGCCCGAAATCCTCAGATGCGCGCAGGGCCGGGCCGGGGATCAGCGGGATCACCTCTGCCGCGATGGCCCGGCGGAAAACCTCGGTTGCCTGGGGATCATTGGTGCAGGCCGCGAAATCATCGTGCCAGCTCTGGCTGAGCGCGAGACCTGCCTCGGCAGCGGCCCCTTGCGCCATGGCCAGCGCCTCGGCCTTCAGCGCGGCCATCCGGTCATCGGTCAGGCTGCGCAGCGTGGCCCAAAGTTCGGCCTGGCCGGGTGTGATGCCAAAGGCAGGCTCGCCCATGGTCAGATGGGTCAGCGTCACCAGCCGGAAATCCGGCCCCAGATCGCCCCCCGTACCCAACCCCATCAAACCGGGGATCAAGGTGGCCAGTGTCGCGGCAGGGCTGATCGCCTTGTGCGGTTCGGCGGCATGGGCGGTGCGGCCCTGAAACACCAGCTTCAACCCGACCGAGGCACAATTGGCCGGGCCCGGTTCAAGGATCACCCGGCCAAAGGGCAACCCCGGCAGATTATGCAGCGCAAAGGCCCAATCGGGCGCAATCTGCGCAAAGCGTGGATCGGCCAGAACGGCAGCCGCCCCTGATCCATCCTCTTCGGCGGGTTGAAACAACAGCACCACACGGCCCCGCGCCGGACGCTGCCGGTGTAAGAGGCGGGCCAGACCGCAGAGGATGGTGGTATGCCCGTCATGCCCGCACAGATGCGCGACGCCGGGCCGCTCCGAGACGTGTGCAATCGTGCCGGTCTCGATGATCGGCAGCGCATCAAGTTCCGCCCGGATCATCACCGTCGGACCAGGTTCCGCCCCGCCAAACACCAGCGCGACGCCATGCCCACCCAGCCCGGTCAGCACGGCATCGGGCCGGGTGCTTTCGGTAAAGGCCAGAACGGCGGCTGCAGTTTCGGCTTCGGCCCCCGACAGTTCCGGCTGCCGATGCAGGGAATGGCGAAAGGCCGCCAGGTCGGCCAGATCGGCATTGGTCAGCATAGGCGTCACATTTGCGCCCGGGCCGCCAGATGCAGCATCGCATGTTCGATTTCGGCCCAGGCCGTGCGCGCCATCGACCGGAACACCATGATTTCGAACGCATCCTCCAGCCGCATGAGGATGGAGTTCATATGGTTCAGCGGCGCACGGATGGCATGTCCGTGCGGAAAGGCCGCGGCGCGCAGGTCGATCGGATAGAGCCGCATCAGCGCCTCGGCCGCGCCCTCGCCTTCCAGCCGCAGGCAGGCCCAGCCAGCGGATTGATCGGTCAGGGCCGCCGCCGGGGTATCCAGCGCTGCATTGAACAGGAAGGCCTGATCGCGGCCCGTCCAGACAATGCGCATTTCCCCGTTGATGTGCATCCGGTTCGGTTCGGGAAAGGCCAGCCCCAGCGGCTTCAACGCCTTGGCCATCGCCCCCGCCTGCCCCGGAAAAGGGGCGACAGAAACCACGCGGTCCAGCACCAACTCGGACAGGGACAGCGCGCCATGGGTGACAGGCCAGATGTCAGACAGCGGGGATTTTGCAATGAGCTTAGGCACGGAGCTTCACCCCTTCCTTGTCATGGAACACCGGATCGCAGACCTCGGCTAGAAGATCGACCCCGCGCAGATGATCGACCACACGGATCGTCTGGCCATGGCGGGCGCGGCCGTCCTTCAAGAAGGCCAGCCCGATCGAACAGCCCAGCGTGGCGGAATGGCAGACCGACGTCACATAGCCCTGATCCTGTGCGCGTTCGACCTTGTCGCCGGGCACGAACAGATGCGCCCCTGCCGTCAGCGCGCCATCCGAAAGCGATTTCAACCCGACCAGTTGTTCGCGCTCCGGCCCGTTCAGGCCCGGGCGCTGGCTGGCAGCCTTGCCGATGCAATCCTTCTTGGCGCTGACCATCTTTTCCATGCCGATGTCAAAGGCGGTCGTGCGGCCATGGATTTCGGCATGGGTGATGAAGCCCTTTTCGATCCGCAGGACATTCAGCGCCTCCATCCCGTAAGGCCCGCCGCCCATGGTTTCGGCACGCGCCAGCAGATCGCGGAACAACGCCTCGCCGTGGCGGGCGGGAACCGCCAGTTCATACCCTTCCTCGCCCGAGAAGGAGATGCGGAACAGCCGCCCCTGCACGCCCTGCACCGTGACCGGGCCACAGCCCATGAAGGGCAGATCAGGGCCGTCATCCAACACGCTGGCCAACAAGGCACGCGCCTTGGGCCCCGCGACGGCAAATTGCGACCAGCTTTCGGTGACCGAAATGAAGCGCAGGTCCCAATCGGCGCAAAAGGCCTGATGCACGAAATCCAGATGGCGCATCACCAGCCCCGCCGCCGCCGTGGTGGTGGTCATCAGATAGTGATGTTCGCCCAGCCGCGCAGTGGTGCCGTCATCCAGCACCAGACCATCTTCGCGCAGCATCAGCCCATAGCGCACCCGACCCACGGGCAGGGTGGAGAAGGTGTTGGTATAGACGAAATCCAGGAACCGACCGGCATCCTTGCCCTGCAGGTCGATCTTGCCCAGGGTTGACACATCCGCCACGCCGACATGGTTGCGCACCATCTGCACTTCGCGGTCGCAGGATTGCTGCCAGGTGGTTTCTCCGGGGCGCGGGAAGTAGCTGGGCCGATACCACAGCCCCGCCTCGATCATCGGCGCCCCCCGTTCGACGCTGGCCTGATGCGAGGTCAGGAAACGCTGCGGCGCAAAGCCCGCGCCCCGGCCCCCTGCCCCCATCGCCGCGATGGAGACAGGCGTAAAGGGCGGGCGGAAGGTGGTGGTGCCGGTTTCGGCAATCCCACGCCCGGTGGAATCGGCCAGAACCGCCAGTGCCGCCACGTTGGAATTCTTACCCTGATCCGGCGCCATCCCCTGCGTGGTATAGCGTTTCATGTGTTCGACGCTGGAGTAATTCTCCTGCGCGGCCAGCTTCACATCCTTGACCGTGACATCATTGGCAAAATCGAGCCAGGCGCGGAACTTGTGCGGCACCTGCCACAGCGGCTCGATCGCATAAGGCGCATCTTCGGCCACGGGCAGCGTGATCCCCGGAGCCTTGCGCCCCAGGGCCTCCAGCGCCTCGCGCGCCGCGCGCTGCCCCGAGGCCAGACAGGCCGCCGTAGACATGATGCCCGCCGCCGCCCCGGCCGCCGCCAGACCCGGCACGGCATCGGGTTGCGGCACAAAGGCCGCCAGTGACTGGTTCCAGAGGGGCCGGCCATTCATGTGGCAGGTCAGGTGGACCTGCGGGTTCCAGCCCCCCGAAACGGCCAGGCAATCGGTTTCGATCACAGCCTCGCCACCGCCATGGCGGATGGTGATCTGGCGCAGCCCCTTGCGGCCCCGGCTGTCGATCACTGTCGCGCCGGTGTAGACCGGGCAATCTTCCACCGCGCTGGCATGGGCGCGGCTGTTGATGATGGCGGCCACCGTGACGCCGGCTGCGATCAGATCGCGGGCGGTGCGCCGCGCATCTTCGTTGTTGCAGAAGACGGTCACGCGCTTGCCCGGTGCCACGCCATAGCGGTTGAGATAGGTCCGCACCGCCGAAGCCAGCATGATGCCGGGCCGATCATTGTTTTCAAAGGCAATCGGGCGTTCCAGCGCGCCTGCGGCCAGAATGGCCCGCCGGGCCACGATGCGCCAGAAACACTCGCGTGGCAGATTCGGGCGCGGGGGCAGATGCAGGCTGACCCGCTCCAGCGCAGCATAGGTGCCGTGGTCATAGGCCCCGGTCACCGTCGTGCGCGCCATGATCCGCACATTGGGCAAGGCCTGCAATTCGGCCAGCACGGATGCCGCCCATTCGCCCCCTGCCCGACCATCGACTGTCAAGGTCTCGGACAGAAGCCGCCCGCCCGGCTGCGCGCTTTCATCCGCCAGAATGACATCTGCACCGCCACGCGCGGCCTCCAGCGCGGCCATCAGCCCGGCAGGCCCGGCCCCGATCACCAGAAGATCGCAAAACGCGAATGCTTGCTCGTATTCGCCGCCATCATGCTGGCGATCCAGGCTGCCCAGCCCCGCGGCGCGACGGATCAGCGGTTCATAGAGCCCCTCCCAGAACCGGCGCGGCCACATGAATGTCTTGTAATAGAACCCGGCCCCCAGCAGCGGGGCAGCCAGATCGTTCACCGCCAGCAGATCGAAATCCAGACTGGGGAAGCGGTTCTGGCTGCGGGCGGCCAGCCCCGGATAGAGCTCCTGCATCGTGGCGCGCACATTGGGCGTGTGGCTGTTGCCCTCAATCACTTCAACCAGCGCATTGGGCTCTTCCGACCCGGCGGTCAGGATCCCGCGCGGACGATGATACTTGAAGCTGCGCCCGACCAGCCGGACCCCATTGGCCAAAAGCGCCGAGGCCAGCGTATCCCCGGCGAAACCCACATAGTCATGCCCGTCAAAACGGAAACCCACCGGGGTGGACCGGTCGATGATGCCGCGCCCCTCGATCCTCATTTCGCACCGCCTTTCGGCGCGGCGACCAGATCGACGCGCAGGATGTCATGCGTCACGGTGTTGCGGGTGACGGCCAGCCACTGGGCACAGCCTGCCTCATGATACCACAGATCGCGGGTTTCCCCTGCCGGGTTGTCACGATTGTGCAGGTAATCGTCCCAAGCCGCGGCGGGCGCATCGGCAGCCGGGCGGCGCAGGAAATCATCGGCGCCATAGTAGTAGAATTCGCGCCGGTCGCGCGGGCCGCAAAGCGGGCAGGTCAGGCGCATGGGGCGGCCTCCTGGGCGGATGGATGGGAAGACAGGGGCTCTGCCCCTCGGCCTGCGGCCTCACCCCGGGATATTTGTGCCAAGCTAAATGGGGCGGTGCGGAACATCTGTGTCATGGTCAGTGCAGGTTGTGCTGGCTGCCGGTGCCTTCTTCATCCAGAAGATGGCCGGTTGCGAAACGGTCCAGGCGGAAGCGGCGGGCCACCTCATGCGGCTGATCGGTCGCCATCAGATGCGCCATGCACCAGCCCGAAGCCGGAACCGCCTTGAAGCCGCCATAGTTCCAGCCGCAGTCAAGATAGAGCCCGTCGATATGGGTCTTGTCGATGATCGGGCTGCCATCGGGCGACATGTCCATGATGCCGCCCCAACTGCGCAGCACCTTGGCGCGGCCGATCATCGGCATCAGCGTCATGCCGGCCTCCATCACATGTTCGACCATAGGAAGGTTGCCCCGCGCCGCATAAGATGCGTAGAAATCCAGATCGCCGCCGAAGACCAAACCGCCCTTGTCGGACTGGCTGATGTAGAAATGCCCCATGCCAAAGCTGATGACATGGTCGATCACCGGTTTCAGCCCCTCGGTTACGAAGGCCTGCAGGATATGGCTTTCGATGGGCAGGCGCATCCCCGCCATGGCCGCAACCTGGCTGGAGCGCCCGGCCACCACGATGCCCACCTTCTTGGCCCGGATTGCACCGCGCGTGGTCTGCACCCCGCGCACCTGGCCGTTTTCGATGTCGATGCCGGTCACTTCGCAATTCTGGATCAGGTCCACCCCGCGCTGATCGGCGGCCCTTGCATAGCCCCATGCAACGGCATCGTGACGCGCCGTGCCGCCGCGCCGATGCAGCAGCCCACCATAGATCGGGAATCGGGTCTGTTCGAAATCCAGATAGGGCAGCAGGCGGCGCACGCCTTCGCGATCCAGCAATTCGGCATCATCGCCCTGATTGATCATCGCATTGCCGCGCCGGGCAAAGGCATCGCGCTGCCCGTCGGAATGAAACAGGTTGATGAGCCCGCGCTGGCTGTGCATGACGTTATAGTTCAGATCGGCTTCAAGACCTTCCCACAACTTCATGGAATGGCTGTAGAATTCGGAATTTCCGGGCAGGAAGTAATTGGCGCGCACGATGGTTGTGTTGCGCCCGACATTGCCGCCACCCAGGTAACCCTTTTCCAGCACGGCGATATTCGTCATGCCGTGGTTCCTGGCCAGATAATAGGCCGTGGACAGGCCATGGCCGCCACCGCCGATGATGATGGCATCATATTCTGGTTTCGGGCTGGGGCTGCGCCAGGCTTGTGCCCAGCCCTTGTTGCCTCGCAGGCCCTGCATGATGACGTTCAGACCGGAATAGCGCATGCCCTGCCCCTTTGCTGCAGGTCCATCAGACCCGTGCAACACAGCAATAGCAAGGGGGTTCATGCCTCGCCCCGCCTGACTGCGACAGAAGGTGTCGCAGTCGAACCTCAGCTTCCGGGAATACGGCGTGTCAAGGTTACGACCGGCGGTTCGGTCCGGCCCTGCGGAGTGGCCTTGCGCGGGGTCAGGGTGGCACGGGTCGCTATCAACTGCGACGGTGTGGCGGCTGGCTGGTCTTCAGTCGAGGTAGCACTGTGCCCGGCGGATACCTGGGTTGAGACGGCTGTGCGAAGGCTGCTCCGGGCTTGCTGTTCGGCAGCCGCCGCGATCCGGTGCAGCAGCCGGTTGTTCTCGATCATCAGGGCCACCGCCCCGAACAACGCCAGAAGAATGACCAATCCCGCCATTCCAGCGACTGCGGCCGTCAGGCCATGGCCGGTGACCCGCCAGTAAATCGCCGCGATGGACAGGTTCAGGATGACCAACCCCATGACAAGGGCGGGAAATACCGTGCGAAACAGTGCAGCAAGGTTCTTGGTCATGGCGGGCCGATCCGGTAATAAGGTCTGGCCGGGCGATGGCATCGCCGGCCAGCCTTGTCAATCCACCTGCCCTGACGGTTACAGGCCCTTCGACCGATAGGTCTGTGCCACGCGGCTGATCGCCACGATATAGGCCGCAACGCGCAGATCCTGCACATCGCTGCGCCCGTGCCAGATTTCCCGCATCGATTGATAGGCCGTGCGCATGGTGTCATCGAGCCCCGAACGCACCAGAGCCAGTTCATCCGAACCGGTCAGGAAGCGATCCTTGAAATCTTCGGTCAAGGTCCAGCCCAGGCCCTTGTCCGAGGACAGACGCTCCAGCTCCTCGACCAGAAGGCGCGAACGGGCCTCTTCGGCGCGGCGTTGCATCCGGCCAAAGCGGATATGCGACAGGTTCTTGACCCATTCGAAATAGCTGACCGTCACACCGCCTGCGTTGGCATACATGTCGGGGATGATGACCACACCTTTTTCGCGCAGGATTTCGTCGGCGCCGAAGGTGATCGGACCATTGGCCGCCTCGATGATGAGCGGGGCTTTGATGCGCGCCGCGTTGCCCTTGTGGATCACACCTTCCATCGCGGCCGGGATCAGGATGTCGCAATCCAGTTCCAGGATGCTGGCCCCGTCGGCAACATGGGTGCCATGCGGATATCCGGCCAGCATGCCCTGATGGCCATTCATGTGCTGGCGCAGCGCATCAATATCGATGCCATTCTCATCGACGATGGCGCCATCGCGTTCGATCACCGCGATGATCTTGGCCCCATCTTCCGCCGCCAGGAACTTGGCGGCGTGATAGCCTACATTTCCCAACCCCTGCACGACGATGCGCTTGCCATCCAGATCGCCCGACAGGCCTGCCGCCGCCTTGTCATCCTTGTGGCGGAAGAATTCGCGCAAGGCATATTGCACGCCCCGGCCCGTCGCCTCGACCCGGCCCTGAATCCCCCCCGCATGGGGCGGCTTGCCGGTCACACAGGCCTTTGCGTTGATGTCGGTGGTGTTCATCCGGGCATATTGGTCGGCGATCCAGGCCATTTCGCGTTCGCCCGTGCCCATATCGGGGGCGGGCACGTTCTGCGCAGGGTGGATCAGGTCGCGCTTGATCAGTTCATAGGCGAAACGGCGGGTGATCTGTTCCAGTTCATGTTCGTCCCAGGCGCGGGGGTCGATGCACAACCCGCCCTTTGACCCGCCGAACGGCGTTTCCACAAGCGCGCATTTATAGGTCATCAGCGCGGCCAGCGCTTCCACCTCGTCCTGATTCACGCCCATGGCATAGCGGATGCCACCCTTGACCGGTTCCATATGTTCGGAATGGACCGAGCGGTAACCGGTGAAGGTTTCGATCTTGCCACGCAGACGCACCCCGAAACGCACGGTATAGGTGGAATTGCAGACCCGGATCTTTTCCTCCAGCCCCGGCGACAGATCCATGAGCGCGGTGGCGCGCTTGAACATCAGATCGACGGATTCCCGAAAACTCGGCTCATTGTGCAGTTGCATCCTGTTCCTCCCACATGCGGGACGATCTGCCCGCGTTTCGCAGCGAGCCTAGGGGCAAATGGTGAATTTTTCACCATGCAAAAAATTGTTAGCGCCACCACGCGGCGAATCAACTGGCCTGGCTGCCCCCCGTGGCGGCATCCCGTCAGCAAGGGCTTGTTAACCTGAATATACATCTTCCAGACAACAATCCTGCCGGAACGGCATGGTCTGTTGACGGGCCTGTCGGATTTTCCCTGCCAATGCTGACCATTCGCCACAATTGCGCCCAAAGTCCGAAGCTTACTGACCGGTGATGATTCAGGCCCAACCGCATTTTGCGGCTGGGTGCTGTTTTGGACGAGTGACAATCTGGTCCATGCGAAAGGACTTGTGGGATGAACCGGTTTCGGAAGACAGGACAGTTTGGGATGCCACGCGCATTCCGTGACTTCGGTCAGGATGAAGACGGCGGCATGCTGCCGTTTGCAATGACCCTGCTTCTCATCATGATGACGGTGGGGGGCCTAGCTGTCGATGTGATGCGGCATGAGGAAAAACGGGTTCTGCTGCAACAGACGCTTGACCGCAGCGTACTGGCAGCGGCCAGCCTGCGCCAGGAGCTGGACCCCGAGGCCGTGGTGAATGACTTCTTTGAAAAGGCTGGCCTCGCGCAGTACCTGACATCGGTCACCGTCGATGAAGGGCTGAACTTCCGCTCTGTTTCGGCCGAGGCCGATGCGGATACCAACCCCTTCTTCATGCACATGATGGGCATTGATCAGTTGACGGTTTCGGCTGGCAGCGGTGCCGAAGAACGCATCTCGAATGTCGAGGTGTCGCTGGTGCTGGATATTTCCGGCTCCATGGCTGGATCGCGCATCAACGGGTTGCGGCCGGCGGCACGGGAATTCGTCAGCACCATCCTGAACAATTCAGAACCGGGCCGGGCCACGATTTCCATCGTTCCCTACAGCGCACAGGTCAATCTGGGCACCGACCTTATGGCGCAGTTCAATGCCACCCAAGTCCAGAACAAGACCTATTGTGTGGAATTGCCCTCTGGTGTGTTCTCGTCGATCTCGCTGTCAACCGGCACGTCCTTTGTGCACAACGGCCATTTCGACCCGTTCAACAACTATTCCAGCCAAAGCTATGCCAACAACACCAACGCGAGCATGTTCAACTGCAGCTATCACTCCACCGCACCGAGCGCGAACACGGTGCTGGCACTGAGCGGGGATATCCCCACGCTGCACAACAAGATCAATGCCTTGGTGGTTGAAGGCAATACATCGATCGATCTTGGGGTAAAATGGGGCGCGCTGTTGCTGGACCCGGCTGCCCGCACTGTGACCGCGGGGCTGGTCAGCCGCAATGCCGTGCAGCCGCAGTTTGCGAACCGCCCGCTGAACTTCAACAATCAGGAAACGATCAAGGTTCTGGTGGTGATGACCGACGGCCAGAACACCACCGAATACCGGCTGAAGGCCCCCTATAACGGAACAGGGCTATCGGATGTATATCGCAACAGCTCGGGTCAGGTGTCGGTGTACTACGACCGCGCGAACACGAGCTATGATTACTACCGGCCAGCAAGCAACAACTGGGCCACGGCAGCCTACAGCAATTCCACACGCCTGACATGGCCGCAGGTCTTTGAACGGTGGAACGTCAGTCATGTCGCCTACTATTTCTTCGCCCGCCCGCGGAACCAGAACTACAACACTTGGGTTTCAAACCTTATGGAGAGCATCTGGTCCGACAAGAATAGCAAGCTGCAAACCATCTGTTCGGCGGCCAAAAATGCAGGCATCCTTGTCTATACCATCGCCTATGAAGCACCCTATGACGGCCAGACACAGTTGCGGAACTGTGCCTCGGGCGATCCGACCACCAATGAAGGCACATACTACTATCCCGCCATCGGGTCGGACCAGATTGCTACCGTGTTCCGGTCGATCGCCAACCAGATCAGCTTCCTGAGGTTGACCCAATGATCCGCCGCCTCCGCAACCCGCTGCGCCCGCTGCGGCGCTTCTGGAGGCGTGAGGACGGCACCTCGACAGTTGAGTTCGCGTTGATGGTGCCGGTGTTTCTCACGGTCTTCATGATGTCATTCGAAACCGGCCTGCTGATGCTGCGTCAGACCATGCTGGAACGCGCGCTGGACATCACCATGCGCGAGGTGCGGCTGGGGCGTCTCAACCTGTCCGGCGATGCCGAAAGCATCCATGACGCGATGAAAGACCTGATTTGTCAGAATGGCGTGATGCTGGACAATTGCAACGATACGCTGCGGCTGGCCATGACCCCGGTGGATATGACAACCTGGGATTTGCCCACGAGCGGGATCATCTGTCAGGATCGCGACGAACCAAGCGCCCCGGTCACCGAAGTCAGCACCGACCCACAGGCGCGGCGCAACATGATGCTGGTACGAGCCTGCATGCGCGCCGAAAGCATGTTCCCCGGCACCGCCCTGGCCGCAGGGCTGCGCTATGATGATTATGACGATTACGCCCTGGTCAGCGTGTCGTTCTTCGTGAACGAACCATAAGGGGAACCGGTGATGAAACTCCGCGCATTTGGCCACCGGCTGATCCGCCCCTTCGCCCGTTTTCTGCGGCAGGAAGAGGGTTCCATCATCGTCGAGGGCACATTGCTGCTGCCGATGCTGCTCTGGGCCACTTTCGGGCTTTATGTCTATTGGGATGCCTACAAGACCCACAACACCTTGCAGAAGGCAACCTATTCGGTAGCCGATGCCTATTCGCGACTGCAGGCCAATGCCACCGTGCCCTTCGCGAATGGCATCGAAGACATGATGAACTATGTGATCCCGCGCGACGAGAATGCCCGGCTGCGCGTCACCAGCGTGATCTGGTCACAGGCCCGCAACCGGTATGAGGTGACCTGGTCATGCTCGCTCGACCGGGTAACGATGCCTGCGCTGACGACAGGGGATCTGGCGAATTACGCAGGCAAACTGCCAGTCGTTGCCGACGCGATGACCCTGCTGCTGGTGGAAAGCCGCTATGATTTCACCCCGGTCATGGATATGGGGCTGGATCCGCTGACCTTCCGGGTCTTTGTCGCCACCCCCCCTCGCTGGGCGGAAATCGGGTTCAATTCCCCGCAGAACTGCGGGCTGTAACGGGTCTTCCCCGGATCAGTGCCCAGCGTTGGCCGAACTGAACAGGTTCGGGGGCTGCTCTACAGCCCCCACGCATTGCGGCCTCAGGCCAGTTGCGGGGCAGGCCCCGCGCAAACCAGCGTCACCCGCGTTTCCGCACCCGCCATGCGGATCGCCTCGACCGCCATTGGACGGCGGTCCAGATCGCCGCCCAACACCTCGATTGTGGCACCTCCCACAAAGGTTGCGTCGATCAGCGCCGAAAGGGCCTCTCCCTTCAGGACAGCCTCAACCCCGCCCGCAATCCGGCGAATGGTTTCGGGGATGACATGGCGGTCACCGATGATGAGCTGCATGCATTGCTCCTGCCTTCTGCACGGCGCGAAGCTAGGACGGCGCAGGGATTGAGTCCCGTCACTTGTCCACAGGCGGAAACAGCCAGTTGTGGGTTATTTCTGTATGATCGGGCGAAAAACACCGGCGTTGACGAGAAAGGCAAAATCTCGCGCGAATCCCCCCTCTCAGGCGACGATGCGCGCCTTCAGACCCTGGTCAGGGCCGCCTGCAATTCCCGGAAAAACGCCGCAACATGAACACCATCCAGCAATCCGTGGTGAACCTGCAGGGCAACAGCGATGGACCAGCGTCCAGCCGGCTCCGCCGTGTAACGTCCCCAGCAGACCCTCGGAATGCTGTCGTCCGCGTCAAGAACCGGATTGTCGAACGCGGTGAAATCGAGCCAGGGCTGGCAACTCAGAAAGGCAACACCATCATCGCCATCAATGCCCGGCTCAAGCTCACCCTGTAGCCGGGTCCGTTCCAGCACTTGCTGCGCCTCTGCCGCAAAGGCCCGCAAGTCAGGCAGCCAGTCCAGATAGGCAAAGCCCAATCGGCCGTCGGCGAATTGCATCGTGGGCGAAAGGCGCATGCGGTCATGGCGGACCACCCGATCACCCCGGATGCGGCAGGCCAGTTCCGGCACTGCATGCAGCGCTGTGCCAATAGCATGGACGCAGGCGAGATAGTCTGGAAATCCCGGCTCATCCGCCCGCCGGATCATCACCCGCGTCACATCGACCCGCGCCGTCACGGAATACTGCGGTTTCTGAAAACGGCGAAACAGCGCCAACGTGTCGCGCCGGGGCCATGTCGCAAGGTCGATTTCGGTCGCGGCCATCAGGGGCGCAGGGCTTTCTCCACTTCCGCCACGGCCAAAGCCACGGCATCGGCGATGCTGAGATCAGATGTGTCAAGGATCACCGCATCCGCGGCAGGACGCAAGGGGGCATCGGCACGCCCCATGTCCCGTTCGTCGCGCGCGCGCACTTCAGCCAGAACCTGTGCCGGATCCCCTCCCAGTTCCAACCACCGCCGCTGCGCGCGCACTTCGGCGCTGGCAGTGACGTAAAGCTTCACCTCGGCCTCGGGGCAGATCACTGTGCCGATGTCGCGGCCATCCAGCACCGCCCCCCCCGGACGACGGGCAAAGCGCTGCTGAAATTCCAGTAATGCGGCCCGCACTTCGGGGATCGCGGCCACCCGCGATGCCGCAGCCCCGGCCTCCAGGCTGCGCAGATCGTCGCGCGCCAGATCCTCGGACGCCAGGCTTTGCGCTGCCGCCACCGGATCGCCCCCTTTCACCCCCAACGCGCGATACAGCGCGCCGGTATCAAGATGGGCAAAGCCAAAGCGCGCGGCCACGGCGCGGCTGATCGTGCCCTTCCCGGCGGCGGCGGGGCCATCAATGGCGACGGTGAAGGGCTGGTTCATCGTTTGCTCCTGTGGCGGGCGGGGCTAGGGGGCGCTCGCGCCCCCTCGGGCCTGCGGCCCTCACCCCCTGAGGATATTTGGGAACAGATGAATGGGAGGCGCAGCGCTTGTTTTCATCTGTTCAAAAATATCCTCGGGGGGAGGCCCGAAGGGCCGTGGGGGGCAGACGGCCCCCCGGCGAGGGTGGGGCATCAGCCCCGTTCGAGGGTGGCGCCGAGGTCTTTCATCAGCCCCTCAAAAATCGGGAAGGAGGTGAGGATGGGCGAGGCGTCATCGACCGAGACGGGCTTTTGCGCCGCCATGCCTGCGACGAGGAAACTCATGGCTATGCGGTGATCGAGATGGGTGGCTGCCGTGGCGCCGCCGGGCATGCCGCCCGCGCCCATGCCGTGCACGATCAGCGTATCTTCATCTTCCTCGATGCGCACTCCGCAGGCCTCGAGGCCCCGCGCCATGGCGTCGATCCGGTCGCTTTCCTTCACGCGCAATTCCTTCACGCCTTTCATCACGGTCTTGCCCGTGGCAAAGGCCGCGACGACCGAGAGGATCGGGTATTCGTCGATCATCGAGGGGGCGCGTTCCGGGGGCACTTCGATGCCCTTCAGATTGCCCGAGAAGCGCACGCGCAGATCGGCCACCGGCTCGCCGCCCTCTTCGCGCGGGTTCTGGAAGTCGATCTCGGCGCCCATCTCCACGAGGGTGATGTAAAGGCCGTTGCGGGTGAGGTTCTGGCTGACGCCCGGCACGAGGATATCCGAGCCTTCGACGATCAGCGCGGCGCAGACCGGGAAGGCGGCGGAGGAGGGATCGCGCGGGACGGCCACGCTTTGCGGGCGCAGTTCGGGGCGGCCCTTGAGGGTGATGATATGCCCCTCGGTGCCCTTTTCGACATGGAGTTCGGCTCCGAAGCCCAGGAGCATGCGTTCGGAATGGTCGCGCGTGGGTTCGCGTTCGATCACCACGGTTTCGCCCGGCGCGTTGAGGCCCGCCAGCAGCACGGCGGATTTCACCTGAGCGCTGGCCACGGGCAGCGCGTAGCGCACCGGCACGGGGTTGGCGGCCCCCACCACGGTCATCGGCAGGCGGCCACCCTGGCGGCCATAGGCGCGGGTGCCGAACAGCGAAAGCGGGTCGGTCACCCGGCCCATCGGGCGTTTGCGCAAGGAGGCATCGCCGGTGAAGGTGGCGGTCATGGCGGTGGTGGCCATGGTGCCCATGATGAGGCGCACGCCGGTGCCGGAATTGCCGCAATCAATCACATCCGCCGGTTCGCGGAAGCCGCCGACGCCCACGCCATGCACCGACCAGTCGCCCAGGCCGTGGCGCGTGACTTCGGCCCCGAAGGCGCGCATGGCTTTCGCGGTGTCCAGCACGTCCTGGCCTTCCAGAAGACCGGTGATTTGGGTTTCGCCCACGGCCATGGCGCCGAAGATCAGCGCGCGGTGGCTGATCGATTTGTCGCCGGGCACGGCCGCCGTGCCCGAAAGCGGGCCCGATTTGCGGGCGGTCATCGGTTGCGCTTCGCCATGGCCTGACATCGTCGGTCCCCTTGCCGGAAAGATCGGCTTTCCGTTAGCGCAAGCGATGCCCCGGGTCCAGCCCTGCCGGACCCGGGGACAGATCAGGCGACGGCAGTTGCCTCGAGTTCGATCATCAGCGGTGGCAGGGCAAGGCGGGTCACGCCCAGAAGCGTCATCGCCGGGGAAGACCCCGCCGCCCCGAAGCGCTGGCACAGCAGATCGAAATTCTGCAGGGCAATATCCATGTCGGTGACATAGACCCGCAGCGATACGACCTGCGCCAGCCCCATCCCGGCCCCGGCCAGAACCGCCTGCAGATTGTCAAGCGCCAGCGCCATTTGCGCGCGCATATCCCCCGGATGTTGCGGTGCGCCCAAGGCATCCACCGCGCATTGCCCGGCGCAATATAGATTCCTGTCGGCCCCCGTTACCAGCTGGCCCTGACTGTAGCCGAGGCGCAAGGACCAGTCCCATGGGTTGATTGCCGTTGTTTGCATCGGATTCTCCATTCTCTGCAAATTCCGGCCCCTTGAACCACAGCCCTGTTGCCAGCGTCCTGTCAGCAGCCTTCGGCCTGCACAGGCGTTGCGCCGCGCGTGGCGCTCACTTCTCCCAGCCAGGTTTCGGGATTGGTCTGGGCGATCTGGCGGAACAGATCTTCGCCCAGACCCGCGCGCAGGCGCACGGCCATGGCCCGTTCCGACAGTGCCTCTTGCCGTGTCATGTAGAAATCCGAACCAAACAGCGTGCGCGCCCGCACCCGGGGATGACCCAGAAACAGCCGCAGGAAGGGCAGGAAATCATCAGACTGGAACAGCGTATAAGACACATCGGCCCAGAGATTGGGATATTCGCCGCTTTCCAGCATCATCCGCAGCGCCATCAGGAAGTTGTCCTGCGCCTGCACCGGGCGATAAGGGTCGATCCCGTCTGTCACATAGGCCTCCCAATCGGCCTGGCCCCCGAAATGCGCCAGATTGACCTGCAGCCGCGGAAAGGCGCGCAGCACAGGGGCAAAGGCCATCGGATGGCTGACCGCATCTGCGCGGGCCCGGCTGATGCGACCGCGCACCCCGCCGCGCGAACAATGGCTGACAACGGCCAGACCGGCCTCGTTCAGCATCGGATAGATGTCGCGCATCAGCACCGGATGGTCGGGCGCATAGCCCAGACGTGGATAGAGTTTCAGCCCGCGAAAGCCATGGGTTTCCAGACAGCGCCGCACCTCGGCCGCAGCCCCGGGCAGGCGAGGATCGCAAGTGGCGAAGGGAATCACCAGCCCCGGATGGGCGCGCACCAGTTCGGCCAGTTCGTCATGCTGTTCGGGCAGGGCCACGCGCGGGGCCCCTGCCCCCATGCCCGCCATCTGCATCGGCAGGACCACGAACCGGGTGCCGACCGGATATTGCGCCACCAGCCGGGCAAAGATGTCGGCCTGCGCTTCTGCCCCAACCTCGGCCTGAAAGCGGTGCAGCCGCTTCAGTGCCGCCGCCAGATCCTCTTGCCCGATCAGCCGGGCCAGCCCCGCCAAGCCGCGCAGCAGTGCCGGTGCGCGTTTGAAGGGCCAGGCCAGGGGATGCGGATAGCGCGGCGGCACATGCGCCCCGGTAAAGGTATGCACATGGCAATTGGTGATGCGCAGGGCGGCTTGGGGCGGGCGGTGAAAGGACATGCGGCAGCTCCGGTCGGTGTGACCGAAGCTTGGCCGCAAGCCCGCAAAGGGTGCGCTAAAGTGGCGTACGTTCCTGCTTTATTCCGGCCTGCAGAACGGCCTAGCCTTGACGGCGGAATGTCAGATAATGCGGATCGCGGCCTTCGCGCAGGGCCTTCTGTTCATAGCGGGTGGACAGCCAGTCCTCCCATGCTGCACCGGCACCGGTCTGCGCGATCAGGTCGAAGCCGGCGGGCGGCACTTCTTCCAGCGTCTGGCGGACGTAATCGGGAATATCGGTCGCCACGCGGAATTCGGCCCCCGGCTGCATGACCCGCGCAAGCGCCTGCAAGTAGTCTGGCGTCACGAAGCGACGGCGGTGATGGCGCGCTTTGGGCCAGGGGTCGGGATAATTCAGGAAGCACTTGGCCACCGATGCCGGGGGCAGCACATCAAACAGGTCGCGCACATCGCCCGGATGGATCGCCAGATTTTCCGCCCCCGACGCGCGGATCTTGCCCAGCAGCATGGCAACCCCGTTCACGAAAGGCTCGCAACCGATCAGGAACACATCCGGGTAGCGCGCGGCCATATGCACCAGATGTTCGCCACCGCCAAAGCCCACTTCCAACCACAATGGGCGACCGGCGGTGATTGCCGCCACATCCAGCGGAATGCGCCCGGGGTTGTCGGCCTGTGTCACACCGGGCAGGGTCAGACGGCCCAGATCCTCGGCCAGATATTGCTTCTGGCTGGTCCGCAGGGTCTTGCCATGCACGCGGCCATAGAAGTTGCGGCGCGGGGTCGTGGGTTCGTCGGTCATGCTGGTCTCCGGTCGGACCGGCGCGGCCTAGCCCGTCACAGGGGCCAAGGTCAAGCCATGGGCCCCACTTTGCGCCCTGCTTTCCCTTGCCCCCTTGCGCCAAAGTCGCTATAGCCGCGCCATCCTGACGAGACTCATGCCCGGTTGCCGGGCCATATTCGTTTGGGCCTACCCCCATAGCGGGGCCATCAAAGACCGGCGGAGCCAACCGCATGGCCAGAAAACCATGACAAAGGAACAACTCGCATATGTGCGCCAAAGCATCCATGGAAGAATTCGAAGCCCTTCTGAAGGAAAGCTTCGAAATTGACACCCCCGAAGAGGGTACGGTTGTCAAAGGCAAGGTCATCGCCATCGAGGCGGGCCAGGCCATCATCGACGTCGGCTACAAGATGGAAGGCCGCGTCGATCTGAAAGAATTCGCGAACCCCGGCGAAGCCCCGTCGATCAACGTGGGCGACGAAGTCGAGGTCTATCTGGACCGCGTCGAGAATGCCCGTGGCGAAGCCGTCATCTCGCGTGACAAGGCCCGCCGCGAAGAGGCATGGGACCGTCTGGAAAAAGCATACGCCAACGAAACCCGCGTCGATGGCGCGATCTTCGGTCGCGTCAAGGGTGGCTTCACCGTCGATCTGGGCGGCGCTGTGGCGTTCCTGCCGGGCAGCCAGGTCGATGTACGTCCCGTGCGCGATGCCGGCCCGCTGATGGGCATCAAGCAGCCGTTCCAGATCCTGAAAATGGACCGTCGCCGTGGCAACATCGTTGTTTCGCGCCGCGCCATCCTGGAAGAAAGCCGTGCCGAACAGCGCGCCGAAGTCATCTCCAACCTGACCGAAGGTCAGACCGTGGATGGCGTGGTCAAGAACATCACCGAATACGGTGCGTTCGTGGACTTGGGCGGCGTTGACGGCCTGCTGCACGTCACCGACATGGCCTGGCGCCGCGTCAACCACCCGTCGGAGATCCTGGCGATCGGCGAAACCGTCAAGGTTCAGGTCATCAAGATCAACAAGGAAACCCACCGCATCAGCCTGGGCATGAAGCAGCTCCAGTCCGATCCGTGGGATGCCGTGGAACGCGCCTACCCGCTGGGTTCGGTGCACAAGGGCCGCGTCACCAACATCACCGATTACGGCGCCTTCGTGGAGCTGGAAGCCGGTGTCGAAGGTCTGGTTCACGTCTCCGAAATGTCCTGGACCAAGAAGAACGTGCATCCCGGCAAGATCGTTTCGACCTCGCAAGAGGTGGACGTCATGGTGCTGGAAATCGACAGCGCCAAGCGCCGCGTGTCGCTGGGCCTCAAGCAGACCCAACGCAATCCGTGGGAAGTCTTTGCCGAAAACCACCCGGTCGGGTCGGCCATTGAAGGCGAAGTCAAGAACATCACCGAATTCGGTCTGTTCGTCGGCCTGGAAAACGACATCGACGGCATGGTTCACCTGTCCGACCTGTCTTGGGACCAGCGTGGCGAAGACGCCATCCAGAACTACCGCAAGGGCGACGTGGTCAAGGCCGCCGTCTCCGAAGTGGACATCGAGAAAGAGCGCATCTCGCTCTCGATCAAGGCTCTGGGCGACGACACCTTCACCGAAGCGGTTGATGGCGTGAAGCGTGGCGGCGTCGTCACCTGCACCGTGACCGCGATCGAAGAAGGCGGCATCGAGGTCGAATACAACGGCATGAAAGCCTTCATCCGTCGTTCGGATCTGGCCCGTGACCGCGCCGACCAGCGCCCCGAGCGTTTCCAGGTTGGCGACAAGGTAGATGCCCGCGTGACCAACGTGGACAGCAAGACCCGCCGTCTCGGCCTGTCGATCAAGGCCAAGGAAATCGCGGAAGAAAAGGAAGCCGTCGAACAGTATGGTTCGTCCGATTCGGGCGCTTCGCTGGGCGACATCCTTGGCGCGGCCCTCAAGGGCGGCGACCGCGGCTGATATTGCTGCATTGCGGCACAGCACAGGCCCTGCCGAAAGGCGGGGCCTGTTGCCATTTGGGGGGGCAATTGGTGCGCTTTTCTGCCAAGGCCCCGCGATTGCACGGCTTTTCCTTTTGAGCAGCAGAAAAATTTGCCTATAGTCGCAGAACAAGAAAAACGCATGGGGCCCGGCTGCCACTTCAGGCCCCCAGGGGGACATGACGGATGATCCGTTCGGAACTGATCCAGAAAATCGCGGATGAAAACCCGCATCTCACGCAGCGCCATGTCGAGCGGATCGTGAACACTGTTTTCGAGGAAATCATCGAGGCGCTGGCCAAGGGTGATCGGGTCGAATTGCGCGGCTTCGGGGCGTTCTCGGTCAAGGCGCGCGAGGCGCGCACCGGCCGCAACCCCCGCACCGGCGAGGCGGTGGAGGTCGAGGACAAGAAGGTTCCCTTCTTCAAGACCGGCAAGTTGCTGCGTGACCGGCTGAACGGCCGCGCCTGATGCTGAAGGCCCTGAAATACGCGCTGCTGGCGCTGGTCGCATTGGTGCTTCTGACGGTGGCGCTGGCCAATCGCGCGCCGGTCACAGTCAGCGCGCTTCCCGGTGATCTGGCCGCGCTGTTGGGCCGCAACTGGCAGATCGAAGTCCCGCTGTTTCTGGTGATCTTCGGCGGTGTGGTGGTGGGGTTGCTGATCGGGTTCATCTGGGAATGGCTGCGCGAACACCGCCACCGGGCCACCGCCAGCAGCAAGACCGCCGAGGCACGTCGGCTGGAACGCGAACTGGCGATGCTGCGCGATGCCAAGGGCCAGCCGCAGGACGAAGTTCTGGCACTGTTGCAGAAGAAGGCCTGATCCATGGCCGATATCCGGGTGAAGATCTGCGGTCTGCGGACCGAAGCCGATGTCGCCGCAGTGGCGGCAGCTGGGGCGGGCTATGCCGGCTTTGTGTTCTTTCCCAAAAGCCCCCGGCACCTTGATCTGGCCACGGCACAGCGGCTGGCGCTGGCAGCGCCGGTCGGTCTGGCCAAGGTGGCTTTGGTGGTGGATGCCGATGATGCCACGCTGGATGCGATCATCGAAGCAGTCCCGCTCGACATGCTGCAGCTTCATGGCCATGAAAGCCCGGATCGCGTGGCCGATGTGCGCGCCCGCTATGGCCTGCCGGTGATGAAAGCCGTTGGCGTGGCGGATGAAGGCGATCTGGCGGCGATCTTCGATTATTCGACCGTGGCCGATCAGTTGCTGATCGATGCCAAACCGCCCAGAAACAGCGCGCTGCCCGGGGGCAACGGCCTGTCCTTCGATTGGCGCCTGGTCGCACAGCGGCGCTGGCTGCGCCCGTGGATGCTGGCAGGTGGTCTGACCGCCGAAAATGTGGCCGAGGCGATCCGGCTGACCAATGCGCGGCAGGTCGATGTGTCATCGGGCGTGGAAAGCGCACCGGGGGTGAAGGATGCGGCCAAGATCGCCGCCTTTACCCGCGCGGCGCATCTGGGGGCCGGGGCCGATGCGGTGCCACGGTGGTAACCTTTCGCGACGCCCGGCCCGAAGACCTGCCCGAAATCGTCGCGCTGTTGACCGATGACCCGCTGGGCAAGGCCCGTGAAGGCGGCGATCTGGCCCCTTATGCCGCTGCCTTTGCTGCGATTACCGCCAATCCGATGCATCAGCTGATCGTCGGCACCGATGCGCAGGGGCGGGTGATTGCCACTTGCCAGTTGACGATCCTGCACGGGCTGTCGCGCAGCGGCATGGTCCGCGCGCTGGTTGAGGCGGTGCGGGTCGCGCCGGATCACCGCTCGGCCGGGGTGGGTGCGGCCCTGATGGCCGAAGCCGAAGCGCGCGCGCGGACGGCAGGGGCTGGCCTTGTGCAACTGACCACCGACAAGACCCGCAGCCGCGCCCATGCCTTTTATGACCGGCTTGGATATGAGGCCAGCCATCTGGGCTACAAGAAACTGCTGGATTAACCCGGCATCACATCCCTTCAGCAGGGCGGCGTTCGCGGCGCCAGCGGATGAAATGCACCTCCGCCTCGGCGGCCAGCGCGGCCCAGCGGATCAGCACGCCCCTGTCGGGAAAGGGCATCACCAGACAGGCCTCGCCCGCCAGAATCTCCATGCGGGCGGCCCCCATCAGCGCGTTCCATGCCGCGATCGCAGCCTGGGGCGGGCGCACATTCCAGGGCAGCACCAGCCGCCAGGCCTGCCCTTCCCCCCCATCCGCACAAAGCTCTGCCCGAAACTCCGGTGCCTGCGGGGCGATACGGGCATAAACCACGCCCTGATCCGCCTCGATCCCGCAGAACCCTGCCGCCAAAAAGGCCGCCTGCACTTCGTCCAATGTCATGCCACCAATGCCTCGGCCCGTTTCAGATCGACGCTGACCAATTGGCTGACGCCCTGTTCCTGCATGGTCACCCCGAACAGCCGATCCATCCGCGCCATGGTCACGGCATGGTGGGTGATGATGAGAAAGCGTGTTTCGGTCCGCCGGGTCATTTCATCCAGCAGATCGCAGAACCGGGTGACATTGGCATCATCCAGCGGTGCATCCACCTCGTCCAGCACGCAGATCGGGGCCGGATTGGCCAGAAACACCGCGAAGATCAGCGACAGCGCCGTCAGGGTCTGTTCCCCGCCCGACAGCAAGGACAGCGTGGACAGCTTCTTGCCCGGCGGCTGGCACATGATTTCCAGCCCCGCCTCCAGCGGATCGTCACTTTCCACCAGCACCAGCCGGGCCTCGCCACCGCCGAACAGATGGGTGAACAGCGTGCCGAACGACCCATTCACCTGCTCAAATGCAGTCAGCAGACGTTCGCGGCCTTCACGGTTCAAACCCTGGATCCCGGCGCGCAGTTTCTTGATCGCCTCTTCCAGATCGACCTTTTCCTGCTTCAGCGTGTCATGTTCGATCTGCACCGCCTTGGCGTCTTCCTCGGCGCGCAGGTTCACGGCACCAAGCGCCTCGCGCTGGCGTTTCAGCCGGTTCACATCCGCTTCAAGAACCTCGGCCCCTGGCATGCTGTCCGGATCGGCGGCCAATGTCTCCAACAGCCGCGCCGGGTCCAGTTCGGTTTCTTCGCGGATGCGCTCGGTCGCATAGGCCACGGTTTCGCGGGCGGCATCGGCGCGGGCCTCAGCCCGGGCGCGGGCCTCGCGCGCCTCGCCCGCCGCCCGTTCGGCCTCGCGCTCGGCCTCTTGCGCGGCGCGCAGGGCAGTCTCCGCTTCGGCCAGCGCATCGGCGGCGCGGCGGCGGCGGGCCTCGGCCTCGGCAATGGCGTCGCCCAGTTCTTCCCGCTTGATGGCGATTTCTTCCGGGGCAGCGCTGGCATCGAGCAATTCGTCTTCAGCTTCGCGTTTGCGGTCGGCCAGTTCGGCGCTGCGCCGTTCGGCGGTCTCCAGCCGCTGACGCCAGGTGGCGATTTCCTTTGCCACGTCCTGACGACGCCGCACCCGCGCCTCCCCCTCGCGGCGCAATTCATCCTGCGCCGATCTGCGCGTCATCATGGCAATCCGCGCGGCCTCGACCGCCATGCGCAACTCTTCTACCCCGACACGGGCGGCCTCCAGATCGCCCAAGCCTTCGGCGACGGCTGCCGCCTCGGTCAGTCGGGCGCGGGCAGCCATCGCTTCGTCATCGAAACGCGCCACGGACAGCCGCGCCGCCTCCAGCTTGCCTGCCGCGATGGAGCGATCGGCCTCGGCCCGGGCCAACGCCCGGCCTGCTTCGGTCACCCGCGCATCGGCCGATCTGCGGGCATCGCGGGCCATCTGATCGGCGCGGGCGAGATCGGCCAGCCGCGCCTGCAGGGCCTCATGCGCCTGCCGGGCCCCTTCGGCGCGCGCCGCCACATCCTCCAGATCGCGCTTCAACTGCACCAGCCGGTTCAACTGTTTCAGCCGCAGTGCCGCCGCCGATGGCGCATCTTCGGCCCCGACGCGGAACCCGTCCCACCGCCACAGATCGCCGCCAAGGCTGACCAGCCGTTGACCGGGCTTCAAGCCGGGCTGCAGCACCAGCGCCTGATCGGCGGTCACCAACCCGATCTGGGCAATGCGCCGCCGCAAGACCGGGGGCACGACCACATGCGCAGCAAGCGGGATCACCCCGGCAGGCAATGCCTGATCCTCAGGGTAATCGGGCAGCGCAGCCCAGCCAGACCGGCCATCGCTTTCCGGGGCGCGCAGATCATCGGCCAAGGCCGCACCCAGGGCCGCTTCATAGCCCGGTTCCACCTGAACCCGGTCAAGCAATTGGGTGCCGGCCTGCGCCTCGCGCTCCACCAGCCGGGCCAGGGCCTGCACTTCGGCACGCAGGGCATTGGCTTCACCCTCGGCGGCTGATCGTGCCGCCCGGGCATCCGCCTCGCGGGCCTGCACCGCGGCGCGGGCCTCTTCGGCCAGGGCCAAGGCCTCTTCGGCGGCTTCAGCCTGTTCCAGCGCCGCTTCCTGTGCCGCCACGGCCCCATCCTGCGCCTCGGCGGCAAGCTCCAGCGCCTCGGCCGCGCTGTCCACCGTATCGCGCGCCCGCGCAGCTTCGCCCTCGGCCCGGTCCAGCGTCTGGCGGGTTTCGGCCAGAAGGCGTTGCGCCGATTGGTGCCGTGCCGCCAGCCGTGCCACATCTTCGGTGCGTTCCGCCAACTGGCTTTCCCGTTCCGACAGGATCGCCGCCGCTTCGCGCGCGGTGTCCTGCGCCTCGGTCAGGCGGTCATCATGGCCTTCATGGGCACGGGCCAGGGCCTCAAGCTCCCAATCCAGCCGGTCGATGGTTTCGCCCGCATCGCGGTTCAACCCGGCCTCGCGTTCCATATCGCGGGCCAGTTGCACGATGCGGGCTTGCAAGGCGTCAATTTCGGCCCGGGCGCGGGCCTCCTGTTCGTTCAGCGCATCGCGTTGCACCTGCAGCCGCTGCAGCACCGCCCCTGCAATCGCCTCTTCCTCGCGCCGGGGGGGCAGACGATCCTCGGCGGCCTCGCGCGCCTTGCCCGCCTCGCGCGCGGCCTTTTCTGCGCCTGCCGCCACCATCAACCGGGCACGCAATGCCTCTTCCGCCTCTTGGCGGGCCTGATCGGCCTCGCGCCAGCGGCGATAGAGCAGCATCCCTTCCGCGCGGCGCAATTCCTCGCCGATCTCGCGGTAGCGTGCCGCCTGCCGGGCCTGCCGGGCCAGCGTGGCCAGTTGCGCCGCCAATTGCTCCAGCACGTCATCCACCCGGGTCAGGTTCTGTTCGGTGGCCGTCAGCCGCAATTCGGCCTCGTGCCGCCGCTGATACAGGCCGGAAATGCCTGCCGCCTCTTCCAGAATCCGCCGCCTTGCCTTGGGCTTGGCGTTGATGAGTTCGGAAATCTGCCCCTGCCGCACCAGCGCCGGACTATGCGCCCCGGTCGAGGCATCGGCGAACAGCATCTGGATGTCGCGCGCCCGCACATCCTTCTGATTGGCCTTGTAGGCCGAGCCCGCATCGCGGGTGATGCGCCGCACGATCTCGATCTGGTCCTGATCGTTGAAGCCCGAAGGGGCCAGCCGGTCGGAATTGTCCAGAACCAGCGCCACTTCGGCAAAATGCCGCGCCGGGCGGGTGGCGGCCCCGGCAAAGATCACGTCTTCCATGCCGCCGCCACGCATCGCGGTCGGGCGGTTTTCGCCCATTACCCAACGCAGCGCCTCCAGCAGGTTCGACTTGCCACAGCCATTGGGGCCGACAACGCCGGTCAACCCCTCATGGATCACCAGATCCGTGGGATCTACAAAGCTTTTGAAGCCATTCAGGCGCAGGCGGATGAACCGCAAGGGAATCTCCGGTTGGTCGGGGCGGCTATCGTCGGGCGGCAGGGATGCCCTGTCAACCGCCTGACTGCGGGATCGGATTGCCGCAAAACGGCTTTTCCCGTACGGAAAGACCGGATAAATTCGCGCGATGATTGTATTGCGACTGATTTTCCTTCTCTCCATCACCGGGCTTGCCGGGACGTTGTTCTGGCCCGCAGCGCGGGACGGCCTTCTGCTGTTCGGACCCATGGCGCTGGCCGCGCTCTGGCTGCTCTGGCGCGCGAAACCTGCGAAACGAAAACCCGGTCCTGCCGGATATGTGGTGATCGACGGATCGAACGTCATGCACTGGCAGAACAATGACCCGGCCTTGCCCCCGTTGCGGCAGGTGGTGCGGCAGGTAAAGGCGCGCGGTCTGGTGCCTTGCGTGGTCTTCGATGCCAATGCGGGCTACAAGCTGGGCAAGGGCTATCGCCATGATGCCGATATGGCCCGGCTGCTGAACCTGCCGGAAAAACAGGTGTTGGTGGTGCCGAAGGGCACACCCGCCGATGAACATATCCTTGCCGCCGCAAGGTCCATGGGTGCGCGGGTCGTATCGAACGACCGGTTCCGCGACTGGCAGGCGAATTACCCCGAGGTGACACGCCCCGGCCATGTGATCCGGGGCGGCATGCGCGAGGGCAAGGTGTGGCTTGACCTGAAGTGACGGCTGGACGGGCGGCCCCCGATCCGCTTCACTGCGCCAAAAGAAGGAGCCCGCCATGACCCGCCCGCAAAACCGCCTCCTGTCAGACCGCATCACGCAGGGGCGCGGTCAGGCCCCGGCCGATCTGGTTCTGCGCGGGGGCAAGGTGTTCGATCTGATCACGGGTCAGTTGCGCGATGGCGATGTGGCGATCTGCGGCGATACCATCGTGGGGGTCTTCGATCACTATGACGGCACGCGGGTGATCGATGTCACGGGCCGTATTCTGGTGCCGGGCTTCATCGACACCCATCTGCATATCGAAAGCTCGCTGGTCACACCCTATGAATTTGACCGCTGCGTCGGCCCCCATGGCGTAACCACCGCGATCTGCGATCCGCATGAAATCGCCAATGTCTGCGGCATTCCGGGGATCCGCTATTTTCTGGAAGCCTCGGCCCATACGGTGATGGATATCCGGGTGCAATTGTCGTCTTGCGTGCCCTCCACCCATATGGAAACCGCCGGCGCACGGCTGGAGGCCGCCGATCTGGCCCCGCTGATGGATCATCCGCGCGTCATCGGTCTGGCCGAATTCATGAACTTTCCGGGCGTGCTGATGCAGGACCCGGGCTGCATGGCCAAGCTTGAGGCCTTTCAGGGCCGCCATATCGACGGGCATGCCCCGCTGCTGTCGGGGCGCGACCTGAATGCCTATGTGGCCGCAGGCATCCGCACCGAACATGAGGCCACAACCGCGGCCGAGGCGCTGGAGAAACTGTCCAAAGGGATGCGGGTGCTGATCCGTGAGGGTTCGGTGTCGAAGGACCTGCATGCGCTGGCCCCAGTGCTGACCGACCTGACTGCGCCCTATATGTGCCTCTGTACCGATGATCGCAATCCACTCGACATCGCCGAACATGGCCATCTGGATTACCTGATCCGCACCGCGATTGCCTTGGGATGCCCGCCGCTGGCCGTCTATCGCGCCGCCAGCCTGTCAGCGGCCGAGGCCTTCGGGCTGAAGGATCGCGGGCTGATCGCGCCGGGTAAACGCGCCGATATCGTGGTTCTGCCCGATCTGGAAACCTGCCGCCCCGAACGGGTGTTCTGCGGCGGGGTGGAGGTCGGCGAGACGGCCTTTGCCGCCCGCCAGATCATCGCCCCTGTCGCCCGCCATTCGGTGAAGGCCCCCCCCGTGCAGGCCGCGGATTTCCGCACCGGCGGCAACCGGGTGGAAACCCCGGTTATCGGCATCCTGCCCGGCAAGATCATCACCGAATACCTGACCTTCGACATCGCCCCGCAGGATGGCGACAAGCGGCCCGATATCTCCCGCGATCTGGTGAAGATCGCGGTGATCGAACGCCATGGCAAGAATGGCAATCGCGCGACCGGTTTCGTCAAGGGCTTTGGCCTGCAACGCGGGGCGATCGCCTCGACTGTCTGCCATGACCACCACAACATTGCCGTCGTGGGGGCCGATTATGCCGACATGGCACTGGCGGCCAACCGGCTGGGGCAGATCGAGGGCGGTTTTGTCGTCACCTGTGACGGCAAGGTGCTGGCCGAACTGGCGCTGCCGGTAGCGGGGCTGATGAGCCTGAATCCCTTTGAGCAGGTGCGCGACGATCTGATCGCGCTGCGCGCCGCCGCCCGCAGTCTGGGCGTGGTGCTGGAAGAACCCTTCCTGCAACTGGCTTTCCTTGCCCTGCCGGTGATCCCGCATCTGAAGATCACCGATCATGGCATGGTGGATGTGGACCGGTTTGAAATCATTCCCTGACAGGCGCCGCGACCGGGTCCAGCGACGGTCTGCCCTTGCCCCTGCCCGGCCCCGGTGACAGGTTGCACCAGCAACCAGCGACGGAGTCTCCGATGCGCCCCCTGCGCGGCATTGCCCTGAAACTCGGCTCGGTGCTGGTCTTCATCGTCATGGCCGCACTGATCAAGACCACCGCCCAGCATGTGCCCGCCGGGCAGACGGTGTTTTTCCGGTCACTGTTCGCCATTCCTGTGATCGTGGCCTGGCTGGCGCTGCGTGGCGAACTGGCCACCGGTCTGCGGGTGCAAAGCCCGATGGGCCATGTCTGGCGCGGGATCATGGGCACCAGCGCCATGGGGCTGGGGTTTGCCGGTCTGGGCTATCTGCCGTTGCCGGATGTGACGGCCATCGGATATGCGGCACCGCTGCTGACCGTGGTTTTCGCGGCGATGTTTCTGGGCGAGGAAGTGCGCGCCTTTCGCATTTCGGCGGTGGTGCTGGGCCTTGCCGGGGTTCTGATCGTGCTGGCCCCGCGGCTTTCACTGGGGCAAGGGGCGGAACCCGGCCATGCGCAGGCACTTGGGGCGATGCTGGTGCTGGGAGGCGCGGTCTTTGCCGCACTGGCGCAGGTCTTCATCCGCAAACTTGTGCAGACTGAACAGACCCCCGCGATCGTTTTCTGGTTCTCGTTGACCGCAACGCTGCTGTCGCTGGTTACGCTGCCCTTTGGCTGGGTCATTCCAACGGCCAAGGAAACCGCCCTGCTGATCACCGCCGGGTTGATGGGCGGGGTCGGGCAGATTCTGCTGACATCCAGCTATCGCGAGGCGGACGCATCGCTAGTGGCCCCCTTCGACTATGCCTCGATGCTGTTTGCGCTGGCCATCGGCTATGTGGTGTTTGACGAAGTGCCGACCGTGCCCATGCTGTCGGGGGCCGCGCTGATCATCACTGCGGGGATCCTGATCATCTGGCGTGAACGGCGGCTGGGGTTGGAACGCGTGCGGCAACGAAAGGCGATGACCCCCTGATTGCGCGGCCCGTCAATCACCGGAACCGGCGGCCTGCGGCAAGCCCAGCATCATCAGCACCTGATCGATCGACAGCGCCAACCGCCCCGGATGGAGGGCGAACAGGTCGCTATGAACCCGCAGCACAGTGAAGCCGGCTGCACGCAACATAGCGGCATATTCGGCCTCGTGCTGCATATCACCTTGATTGCATTCGACAATGGCAGCGCGGATACCATGGGCCGACAGATCGAAACTGCGCAAGACCTCGCGTTCATGGCCTTCGGCATCAATGACCAGAAGGTCAAAGTCGGCCAGACCTGTTTCCGCCAGCAGACCATCAAGCCGCCGCACCGTGACGGCGGTCGATGCGATCTCATCCCCCATCAGTTCCAGACCCTGCCGCGCCGCACGCCGTTCCAGCACGCCACGCAGACGTTCTGCATCCAGCGAGGCCGAGCCGCGGATATAGTCTCCCAACCGCGCCACCGCCGTCTCTGTCGGGTGATAAAGGTCCAGCATGGCCGGAACATCCGAAATCGCACAATTCACCAGACGCATTCTGGGATTGCTCGCATGGTTGCGCCCCAGGGCCGCGAAATAGCCCGGATGGGGTTCGATCAGCAGCCCCGACCAGCCCCAGGCCAGTGCCGCCTGATGCACCGGATCGGCCAGAACCCCGTCATGGGCGCCGACCTGCACATAGCTGACCCGCCCCCCGCAGGCCTGCTGCAGCGCATGCATCAAAAGGTCACGCGCCGCCACGACCATCTGGCGCGGCCGATCAAAGCGAAGCCGGTCAAGGCGCGGCAGTTGCGGGGGTATGACTTCGGGAAGGGGCTGTTGGTCTTTCATGGGGCCGGCGGTTCTGACAAAGCGGCCCCATTGTGGGACCATAGACCGAAAGGCTAAAGAAACCAGAGGTAGTTTCCCACCCCTCAAGACGAAAAAACTCCCGGCCCTTTCGGACCGGGAGCAAGGGAATTCCGCGCCAAGAGGGAACCCGGCACGAAACGGGGATGCCTCAGAGCTTGCCTGCGTTCTGTTGCATCATCATGAACGTGTCGTAGTTGTATTCCGAGATCTGCGCCCAGGTGTAGTTTTCGGAACGGAACGCCTTGATCGAGCCCCAGAGCTTGGCGAAGGCCGGGTTGCTGGCTTCCATTTCGGCATAGACCGCATTGGCGGCATCGAAGCAGGCATTCAGAATCTCGGGGCTGAACGGGCGCAGCTGCGCGCCATTGGCCACCAGCGATTTGATCGCGGTCGGGTTCTTGTAGTCATATTTCTGCAGCATGTCGGCATCGACACCCTGGCAGATCGACTTCAGCAGCGACTGATAGGCCGCCGGCAGCGCCTCGAAGGCTGCCTTGCCGAACATGAAGTGGACCGTCGGGCCACCTTCCCACCAGCCGGGATAGTAGTAGTAGGGCGCGACCTTGTAGAAGCCGAGCTTTTCATCGTCATAGGGGCCGACCCATTCCGACGCGTCGATGGTGCCCTTTTCCAGAGCCGGATAGATGTCGCCACCCGCGATCTGCTGCGGCACGACGCCCAGACGTTCCATCACCTTGCCGGCAAAACCGCCGATCCGCATCTTCAGTCCCTGAAGATCGGCCACAGTGTTGATTTCCTTGCGGAACCAGCCGCCCATCTGCACGCCAGTATTGCCGCCCGGCAGGGCCACGATGTTCTTGTCGGCCAGGAATTCATTGTACAGGTCGATCCCGCCGCCATGGTAGTGCCAGGCGTTGATGCCCCGGGCCGACAGCGAGAACGGCACAGCCGCCGCAACAGCCCAGGCCGGGTCCTTGCCCCAGTAGTAATAGCCGACCGTGTGGCAGGCTTCGATATTGCCGGCGGTCACTTCGTCAGCGGCTTGCAGACCGGGGACCAGTTCGCCCGCAGGGAATACCTGAATCTGGAAATTGCCATCGGTTGCCTCGGCCACGCGCTTCGACAGCACCTCAGCCGCACCATAGATGGTATCGAGCGATTTCGGAAAAGACGACGTCAGGCGCCAGGTCACCTTCGGCGCGGTCTGCGCGACGACGGGCGCGGTCTGCGCGACGACGGGCGTGGCCAGTGCCGCGGCACCGGCCGCAGCAACGCCACCCACGGTGGCCTTGGTCAGAAACGAACGACGATCCATAGTACCTCCTCCAGTACGGGGTCGCCGGATCAGCGCCCCCTGTTGACTGGCGAAACACTAGCGACCCAGATTGCAGTTGAGAACAGGTTTTTTGCACTGCCTGCATTTTTTGGTAATGTTACCTTACCAAAAAGGCCAAAGCCGACCTCAGCCCCTTGCGGATGCCGAAGGCTTGTGCAGTTGGCTTGGTATCGGGCGCATCAGGGGCTCCGCCGCCAGCATGACAGCGATTGTGCCGCGCCGGGGTAACAGGGTGGTGACCTGTCCTTGCAGCCTGTCGCAATCCGGCACGGATGGCAAGAACCCAGCATCCCGTCGCCGGAATGCTGGGCGCTAAATGGGATTCGGCGGTTTGAGGCCCCGGATCTGGCATTCGTGCGGCGCTACGGCGTCAGCCCAACCCCTGCAGAAAGGCCGTCAGATTGGTCCCCAAGGCCGGTTGCAGATAGCCGCCCTCCTGCACCACCAGCAGCGGCAGCCCCAGGCCCGCAATCGCCTCCGCGATCCGGGTAAAGCCGCCCGTGGTCACGCGGAAGCCCTGAAACGGGTCCGCCTCATGGGCATCAAGACCCAAGGCCACAACCACCACATCGGCGCCAAAGGCCCGGATCCGTGCCAAAGCGACCGCCAGCGCCGCCAGATAGTCGGCATCATCGGTCCCGCGCGGCAGCGGCAGGTTCAAGTTATAGCCCAGCCCGGTCCCCTCGCCCCGCTCCTGCGCTGCGCCCCAGAAGAACGGGTAGAACCTGTCAGGATCGGCATGAAGGCTGACCGTCAGCACATCGCTGCGTGCATAGAAAATGCCCTGCGTGCCATTGCCGTGATGCACATCCACATCCAGAATCGCGGGGCGCATCCCCTGCGCGCGCAGCCATTCTGCGGCGATGCCTGCATTGTTCAGAAAGCAGAACCCGCCCGCGAGATCGGCAAAGGCATGATGGCCCGGCGGGCGGCACAGCGCATAGGCAGGCCCGCCCGCCAGCACCGCTTCTGCCGCCGAAAGCGCCGTCTGGGCCGACCAATAGGCCGCTTCCCAGGTGCCCGCCGCAATCGGGCAGGCGGTATCGGCCTGATGCCACCCCGCCTGCCCCACCGCCGATTTCGGGTAATTGGCGCTGCGCCGGTCAGGGTGGATATTCGGGATCACCTCTGCCGCCGCCCCCTCGATCCGCAGCCACCGGCTGTGAATGCCCTGCAAGAAAGCCAGATATTCCGCGCTATGCACCGCCGCCAGCGGCCCCATGCCGAAATCGCGCGGCGCCGCGAACACCGCACCCGCCGCCTCGGCCCCGGCCTTCAGAACGGGGATCCGCTCCGGCTTTTCGGGGTTTGGCAGGCGCTGGCCATTGGCCATGAACATCTGCGGGTCATGCGCGCCCTGCCGCGCGTCCAGAAAGGCCCTCATAATGCTGCCAACTCCTTGCCTTCCAATGTCAGCCAGATTTCCTCCGGCTTGGGGCAAAAGCCCAGCCGGTCATAGAACAACCGCGCGCCTGCATTATCCTCATACACCGCCAGCCGCAGGAACACCGCGCCGAATTCCGCCGCCGCGCGATCCCGCACCGAGGCAAGCAGCCGCGCCCCCAAACCCTGGCCACGCGCCGCCGGTCCCACCCAAAGGTCGCTGACATATGCCCCCATCGCCCCCCGCGTGGTGGACAGGAACGGCGACCACAGCGCCAGGCCCTGCTCTGCCAGCTCGGCCCGGATCGCGCCCGAGGCCAAGCCCGCAGCCACCTGCGCCAGATCGGCGCGGAACGGGTCCCCCATCTCCTGTGCCAGCGCCTGCAAATCGGCCAGAACCTGCGCGGCCTCTGCCACCCCTGCCGCGCGGATCATGCGAAACCCTGCCAACCCTTGAGGCCCAGCATGCCCCGCGCCTCCTCGGGCGTGGCGACCACGCGGCCCAGCCGTTCCACGATCTCGCGCACCCGCACCACCTGTTCGGCATTCGACCGCGCCAGCACCCCTTTGCCAAGGTAAAGGTTATCCTCCAGCCCGACACGCACATGCCCGCCCATCGCCGCCGCGATGGCCGCGAACTCCATCTGCCGCCGCCCCGCCGCCAGCACCGACCATTCCATGTCCGGAAACAACCGTCGTGCAGTCTGCTGCATATGCACCAGATGCTCCGGCTCTGCCGCCACACCGCCCAAGACGCCCATGACGAATTGCAGGAAGGGCGCAGCGCCGATCAACCCGCGATCGGCGAAATGGCGCAGCATGTAGAGGTGGCTCAGATCATAGCATTCAAATTCGAACCGCGCGCCTTTGCCGCCCATCAGGTGCAAGACCCCTTCGATGTCGCGCGGCGTGTTCTTGAACACCAGATCGTCCGAGCCCTTGAGGAAAGGCTCCTCCCAATCAAACCGCCAGTCGCGTGGTTTGTCCGCCATCGGATAGAGCGCGAAATTCATCGTGCCCATGTTCAGGCTGCACATTTCCGGCGCGAAATGCGTGGGCGCCGCCAGCCGCTGCTCCAGCGTCATCACCGCCGAACCGCCGGTGGTCATGTTCAAGATCGCGTCGCAACCCTCTGCAATCTTGGGCAAAAACGCCCCCCAGTCGGCCACGCTGGCTGAAGGCCGCCCATCCATGGGGTCGCGCGCATGCAGATGCAGGATCGCCGCCCCCGCCCTGGCCGCGCCGATGGCCTGCGCCGCAATATCCTGCGGCGTGTAGGGCAGATAGGGCGACATCGATGGCGTATGGATCGACCCGGTAATGGCGCAGGAAATGATGATCTTCATGGCAGCAGCCCCGCATGGGCCGCGGCAAACCCGTCCAGCGCGCGGTCCAGCTTCTCCATGATCTCATCCACCTGCGCCTCGGTGGTGATCATCGGCGGGCAGACCAGGAAATGATCGCCCGCATAGCCCCCGCGCGAGCGGCGGGAATAGATGATCAGCCCTTCGGCATAGGCGCGCTCCACCAGATCATCAAAGGCCTTCAGCCCCGGCGGCAGCGGCTCCCGCGTTTTCCGATTGGAAACAATCTCGAAGGCCAGCAACATCCCCTCGCCGCGCACATCGCCGATGAAACCATAGCGCTGCATCAGCGCCGCCAGCCGCGCCTTCAACACCGCCCCCGCGCGGGCGGCATTGCCCATCAGCCCCCCGCGCTCGATCTCTTCCAGCACCGCAAGCCCCGCCGCGCAGGCCAGCGGGTTGCCCGCATAGGTATGGCCGTGCAGAAACCCACCCGCCGCCTGCACGGCATCCACGATCCGGCTTTGCGCCACCATCGCCCCCAAGGGCGCATAGCCCGCGCCAAAGCCTTTGGAGATCGCCACGATATCCGGCACTACGCCCCAAAGATCGCCGCCCAGAAAGCGGCCAACCCGCCCGCCACCGCTCATCACCTCGTCATGGATCAAGAGGATGCCGTATTTGTCGCAAATCGCCCGCACTGCCGCCATATAGCCCGCAGGCGGCACCAGGGCCCCGATCGAGGCGCCGCCGACCGGCTCCTGAATGAAGGCCAGCACGGTTTCCGGCCCCTCGGCCAGAATCTGCGCCTCCAGCATGGCGGCATAATGCGCCCCCGTGGCCGGATCATCGGGGTTCAGCCCATCCAGCCAGGCGCGCGGCGCCGGGATTTTTGGCATCGCCACCATCATCGGGCGGAACGGGTCCGTCAGCGGATCATAGCCGGTCAGCGCCAGCGCCCCCAGCGTGCTGCCGTGATAGCAGGGAAAGCGCGAAATCACCTTCCAGCGGCTGGCCTGACCACTCACCACCGCCCATTGCCGCGCCAGTTTCACCGCCGATTCCACCGCCTCTGACCCGCCAGAGACGAAGAACACCTTCTCCATCCCTTCGGGGCTCAGGCTTGCCACCTTGGCCGCCAATTGCTCGCCCGGCTCGGTCTCGAAATGCAGGCGATAGCCAAAGGTTGCCCGTTCCATCTGCGCCCGCATCGCCGCCAGCACCGCCGGGTTGCTGTGCCCGATATTCGACACCATCGCCCCCGATGACCCGTCGATGAAGCGCCGCCCCGTGCGATCCCACATGTAAATGCCTTCGGCACGGTCCAGCACGGGCCGCTGGGCGGTGGACAGATAGAACAGATGGCTCATCCCGGCGCTCCTGATCGCAATGTCATGACAGGCTGGCGTAAAGCAGGTAATTTGTGAAATGGATTGTTACAATGCCCATCATTGACAGGATCAATGCCAAATGCGCCGCCCCACCACCGCCGAGAAGATCGCCCGCGATCTGGACTGGAACCTGCTGCGGGTCTTTCTGGCCCTGGCGGAAAGCCGGTCGGTAACCGAAGCGGCAGAGCGGCTGTCGTTGAAGCAACCCTCCGTCAGTCAGGCATTGAAGCGGCTGGAGGATCGGTTGGGCCAGCGCCTGATCGACCGCGATCCGGGGCATTTTGCGCTGACCCCGCAAGGAATTGCCCTGCTGGATGAGGCACGGGCCGCCCATGCCGCCGTCTTGCGCGCGGCGCTGGCGGTAACCGAGGCCGGATCGGAAATTGCGGGCGAGGTCGTCTTGGCGCTGGCCTCGCATGTGGTGACGCCAGTGCTGGATCGGGCCCTGCACGATTTCTTTCCGCGTCATCCCAAGGCCCGCCTGAGCATCGAGATCCTGCCCTCTGCCGACGCTTTGGCCCGCGTGGCCTCGCATCAGGCCAGCCTTGCGATCTGCCTGTGGTCCAACCCGCCGGGCGGGCTGCAAAGCGCCGTGTTCTATCGTGAATTCTTTGGCCTGTTCTGCGGGCCGGGCCATCCGTTGTTCGGGCGCAAGGGGTTGGGTCTGGCCGATCTGGCGGGCCACGCGGCTGTCAGCTTTCAGACCGACAGGCTGGGCGATGCCTTGTCTGCAGTGGCCCATCTGCGCCAACAGGCCGGGCTGACCGGGCCGATCGGCCAATCCACCCATCTGGAGGAAGTGCGGCGCATGGTGCAGGCGGGCCTGGGCATCGGCCCCCTGCCCCTGCATGTGGCGGCCGAGGATGTGCAGGCACAGCGGCTTTGGCGCCTGCCCCCCTACGAGGACCCGCCCGCCATTGATGTGCATCTGGCCTATGCCCCGAAGGCCCGCCGCAACCGCGCGGAACAGGCCTTTCTGGATCATCTGCACCGCGTTTTGGCCGATACCCCGCTGTCAGCGCGGATTTACGGCCCCTGACCGCAACCGACCGCGCTCGCGCTGCAACCAAAGCGCTGTCAGCAACAGCGGGCCATTGTTCACTTCGCCACTGGAAACCAGCGCCATAAGCTGATCGAAGCCCACCAGATGGCCGCGAATATCCTCGGCCTCTCCCTCGACACCAAACACGCCTTCCACCCCGTCGGGCAGATCGCACAGCGCCAGATAGGAATAGATGTATTCGGATTTCGCGCCAGGTGACGGGTAATAGCTGCCGATGAACTCCATTGCGCCCAAGGCCAGCCCGGCTTCTTCGACCGCTTCGCGCCGGGCCGCCTGTTCGGGGGTTTCCTCCGGGTCCACCCGGCCCGCAATCGGCTCCAGCAGCCAGGGCTGCGGATCGCCACGCCCCATCGGCCCCGCCCGGAACTGTTCGATCAGCATCACCCGGTCGCGCAGCGGATCATAGGGCAGCACCGTCACCGCATCGCCCGAAACAAACACCGCGCGGTTGATCTGCGGGCTGTGCTGACCATCGAACCGGCGGAAAGTCAGATCATATTCTTCCACAGCGAAGAAATGGGCGTAAGGCTGGTGAAAGCGGGCCACGGTCACATCGCCCGGTCCCGCAGTCCGGCGCAGGGATGTTGGCGCTGTGTGGGACGCCCGCAACCGGCTGGCCCCACGCACCAGCATCAGCGGATAGCGCCGCGCCACATCAACCGCCGGGCGGAGGCCCATCAGCGCCATCATGTCACCCGCCGTCGCTACAGCCACAGCGCCCCAGTCGTGGACCCAGTCCGCCAGCGACCACGGGGCCGCCACACCCGCCCCGGTGGGCGGCCGATAGACCAGCGCAGTACGATCCGTGCCCGCAGCATGCGCCACAACTGCTTCGGTCAGATAGCCAAAACCAGCCTCGTAGAAATCCAGCCGCGCCTGTTCATCCGCCGAAAGCCCGGTCAGCAAAAGCCCCTCGGCCCCGGCCCCGCCTTGGCGCAGCACGGGCCAAGCCCCGATATCGGACCAAAAGACCGCATGATCTGGCAGAACTGCCGGAAGAACTTCGGGCTCGCGCCCCAGCACCACGCGCAACAACGGGATGTGGCACAGCGTGCCATACAGGAACAGGTCCATGTCAGGACCACCGCCGCCCGACGCGATCCGTCAGCCACCCCGCCAGCGGACCGCCCACCAGGATCGCCACCAGCACATCGGTCTGGATCATCAGCTGCCCGTTTTCGAACATCAGCTCGAACACCCCCATGATCGCGTCAAATGGCCCGTCATAGAGCTTGCGCAGCGCCATCTTCAGCATGAGGTAGATGCAGAACAGCATGAGACAGAAGAAAGCCGCCGTGATCGAAGTCTGCAGCCCATTGGTCAGCGCCTCCGCCGTGCCACGCCGCACACGCGGGCCGCTGATCAACCAGCCGCAAATCATGCCAATCCCGGCACAGAGATAGGAAAACCTGCCAAACGCCGTTTCGGGGGGCATGGCTGATTTGAACAGCTCGGCCGTCAGATAGAGCAGACCTGCGAACAGGATCGCGGCGGTCAGCTTGCCAGCGGTGGGCATCGGTTTCCTTCCCCGGCCCTGTCAGGCAGGGCGCGTCACGGTAATCTGTGTCACGTCGCAGTTTCCGCCGTGAAAGGCCCCGGCGCAAGAGGTGAGGTAGAAATTCCACATCCGCCGGAACCTGTCGTCAAATCCCATGGGCGCGATCTCGTGCCAGCGATCATTGAACATATCATACCAGCGGCGCAGGGTCAGGCTGTAACTTTCCCCGAATTCGATCGACCCTTTCACCTTCAGCCCCGCCGCCGCCGCCTGCAAACGCAGCGCGGTGGGCGAAGGCAG
The DNA here is from genome assembly GCF_036964905.1 of Gemmobacter denitrificans. Taxonomy (NCBI): domain Bacteria; kingdom Pseudomonadati; phylum Pseudomonadota; class Alphaproteobacteria; order Rhodobacterales; family Paracoccaceae; genus Gemmobacter; species Gemmobacter denitrificans. The sequence goes on along the minus strand of NZ_JBALHR010000010.1, from coordinate 41,413 downwards.
CATACCGCCCGGGAAGATATATTTCTGAATGAAATCAACTGTCTTGCGATAGGTTTCAAAGCGGCGGTCCGCAATGGTGATGATCTGCAGCGTGGCATTGCGCCCCGGTTTCAGACGGTCGCGCAGGGTGTTGAAATAGACCGGCCAATATTGTTCGCCCACAGCCTCGAACATCTCGATGCTGGCGATGCCGTCATAGACCCCGGTTTCATCGCGGTAGTCCTGCAACTTGACTTCAACCCGGTCCGACAGACCCGCCCGCGCCATCCGCGCCACCGCGTAATCATGTTGCTGTTTCGAGATGGTCAGGCAAGTCAGGCGCATGCCCCGCTCACGCGCGGCATATTCGGCGAACCCGCCCCAGCCGCAGCCGATTTCCAGAATGTGATCGCCGGGCTGCGCGCCCATCTGATCGATCATGCTGGCATATTTTGCGATCTGCGCCGCCTCCAGGCTTTCCTGGCCGCTGCGGAACAGGGCGCTGGAATAGGTCATGGTGTCGTCCAGCCAGAGACTGTAGAAATCATTCCCTAGATCATAGTGATACGAGATGTTCTTGCGGGCCTGCCCCCGCGAATTTCCGCGCAGCCAGTGCCGCATCCGTTCATAGGCGCGCAGCAGACCCATGCCGGGATAGCCGTCATTCACCGCGTCATTGGCCGGGTCTTGCACCAGATCCATGAAGGCCTGCAAATCCGGCGTATCCCAATCGCCATCAAGGTAGGCGTCGCAAAAGCCCAGATCGCCTTCACGCACCAGTCGGGCAAAGACATCGGGGTTTTTCACCCGCAGTTCCGCCATGGGGCCGGGCTGCGATCCCTGCGCGGTAAAGCGGCGGCCGTCAGGCATGACGAAGTCCAGCCGTCCGCATTGCAGACGATCCAGCACCCGTTTGGCCTGATTGAAATAGCGCGGCAGATCTTTCCGGTCTTGCGCCGAGATCATCACTGTCATCTGTCACACCCCCCAGGTGTTTTGTGGTCATCTTTCCGCAAGTTGCGGATTCTCTCAAGCATTCCGTTCGGCATAGGCGGCCAGTGCGCGTTCGCGCCCCGCCTCCAGCGCAATCAGCGGCGTGGGATAGGGCCGCCCTTCGGCCAGCCCCCAGGATCGCGGCACGGCATTGAAATAGGCCCGCGCCGCGCCCCCGGGCAGCCGTGCAAGTTCGGCCACGAACCGATGGATATAGCGCCGGTCGGGATCAAAACGATCGGCCTGCCCGGCCGGATTGAAGATGCGGAAATAGGGGGCAGCATCCGGCCCCGAACCCGCCACCCATTGCCAACCCATCGCATTCGCGGCCGGGTCCCAGTCGGTCAGGCAATCGGCGAACCAGTCCAGCCCAACTTTCCAATGGGTCATCAGATGTTTAGTGAGGTAGCTTGCGGCGATCATCCGCGCGCGATTGTGCATGGTGCCGGTCACATACATCTCGCGCATGGCCGCATCGACGAAGGGCTCGCCTGTCATGCCGCGCCGCCAGGCTTCGGCCTGTGGATTGTCGTCGCGCCAAGGGAACGCGTTCCATTCCTCGCGCCAGTTTGACGTGGCAATTTCGGGGGTATGGTGCATCAGGTGCCAGGCGAATTCGCGCCAGACCAGTTCCTTGAGGAAGTGTTCTGCACCCGCCGCCCCCTGCTGCATGGCCCGAAAGCCCGCATGCCAGATCTGACGTGGCGAGATTTCGCCATAAGTCAGGTTTTCGGACAGTCGCGAGGTCGCCTCGCGGTCCGGGAAATCGCGTTCGGCCTTGTAGGCATCGGCGCGGGAGGCAATGAACCGTTCCAGCCGCGCCATGGCGGCAGCCTCGCCCACGGCCTGATAGGGCAGGCAGATCGGCGCCCCCCGGCGCATCGCCGCACCCATCGCCCAATCGTCCAGCAGATCGCTGCGTGGCCAGCTCTGCGGCGCGGGCAACCGATCCGGCGCGGGCAAGGCCGGGGGCACCGGGCGATCCTTTACCGCCTTCCAATAGGGGGTATAGACCCGGTAGAACCCGCCCTGCCCTGTTTCCACAGTCCAGGGTTCATGCAGCACAAAGCCAGGATGGCTTTCGGCCAATGCACCGCGCTGGCGCAGGGCGGATTTCACCGCCGTATCACGGGCCTTGCTGACCGGATCATAGGCCCGCGACCACATCACCCCGGCAGCGCCGGTTTCGGCCGCAAGGCTCTGCAGAACCTCCAACGCCCTCCCCCGGCGCAGGGTCAACCGGCTGCCCATCGCCCCAAGCCGCGCGGCGAAATCGGCAATCGACAGGCCCCATCGCCATTTCGGCGCAGCCCCGATGGCCTCGGTTTCAGGATCAAGAATGAACAGCGGGATCAGCGGCCGGCCAGTGGACCGGGCGGCGGTCAGCATAGGATGATCGGCCAACCGAAGGTCACGGCGAAACCACAGGATCAACGGGGCGTCAGGGTCGGTCATGGTGTCCTCGGCGGGTGTCAAATTGGTTTACGCGCCGAAAGTGCCTCTGGATCAATCCTTTGATGCGAGATCGCGATAATGGCGCAACACAGCCAGACGGATCGCCGTCGCCAACCCGCAATCCGGGCCACGGCCTTCATCGATTTCCACGGCCAGTTGATTGAGCCCAAGCCCGCGCGCCGCCGCCATGTCACGGAAGCCCGACCAGAAGTCATCTTCGAGGGTCACACTGGTGCGGTGGCCACGCAAGGTGACAGACCGCTTTGCCGGACGCCCGTTCATGCGCCGTCCTCGTCGGGGCGCAGGCGGTGGGCCTCCAGATCGCGGGCGGATTTCTCGGCCTTTGCGGCTGCAAGATCGCGTTCGGCCTTGCTGCGGCCAAATTTGGCAGCATTGGCATCGGCTTCGGCGCGCTTGGCCGCGCGCGCCTTGTCCTTGCGAAATCGGTTCAGATTGACGATCTGGCTCATGGCATCATGCTGGCATGGCAAGGTGGCATTGAAAAGAGGGCAGCGCGTCAGGGTCATCGATCAATGGATACGCCCGCGCAGAACTGCGCGGGCGCTTGGTTCGATCCATGCCTTTGGACGCGCGCCTTGCTGCGCCCGGGACGTATCAGCCCTTGGGTGAGATCATGTCCTCGGGCCGCACCACGCGGTCAAAGGTTTCTTCATCCACAAAGCCCAAGGCAATCGCCTCTTCCTTCAGGGTCGTGCCGTTCTTGTGGGCGGTCTTGGCCACCTTGGTCGCATTGTCATAGCCGATGGTCGGCGCAAGCGCCGTCACCAGCATCAGCGATTCCTTCATCAGCTTGTCGATCCGCGCCACATTGGCCTGCGTGCCTACCACCATATTGTCGGTGAAAGACCCCGCTGCATCGCCCAGAAGCTGCATGGATTGCAGCACGTTATAGGACATCATCGGGTTATAGACGTTCAGCTCGAAATGGCCTTGGCTGCCCGCAAAGCCTACGGCGGCATCATTGCCCATCACATGGGCGCAGACCATGGTCAGCGCCTCGGCCTGCGTCGGGTTCACCTTGCCCGGCATGATGGACGAGCCCGGCTCGTTCTCCGGCAGGATCAGCTCGCCCAGGCCCGAACGCGGGCCCGAACCCAGAAGGCGCAGGTCATTGGCGATCTTGAACAGGCTGGCCGCCACGGTTTTCAGCGCGCCCGAGAACATCACCATCGCATCATGCGCGGCCAGCGCCTCGAACTTGTTCGGCGCAGTCACGAAAGGCAGGCCGGTGATTTCCGCGATCTGCGCGGCCACGCGGGTATCCCAACCCACGCGGGTATTGAGGCCAGTGCCCACGGCGGTGCCGCCCTGCGCCAGCTCATAAATATGCGGCAGGCACATCTTCACGCGGTCAATCCCGCGCTCCACCTGCTTGGCATAGCCGCCAAACTCCTGCCCCAACGTGAGCGGCGTCGCATCCTGCGTATGGGTGCGGCCGATCTTGATGATATCCTTGAACTCTTCCGCCTTGGCCGCCAGCGCCTTATGCAGCTTTTCAAGGCCCGGCAGCAGCACATCGCGCGCCATCATGCCAATCGCCACATGCATCGCGGTGGGGAAAGTGTCGTTCGACGATTGCCCCATATTTACATGGTCATTCGGGTGGACCGGCTTTTTCGAGCCCATCACCCCGCCCAGCATCTCGATCGCGCGGTTCGAGATCACCTCATTGGCGTTCATGTTCGATTGCGTGCCCGAGCCGGTTTGCCACACGACCAGCGGGAAGTTGTCGTCAAACTTGCCCTCGATCACCTCGGTCGCGGCGGCGGCAATCGCATCGGCCAACTCGGCGGGCATATCGCCCTGCGCCTTGTTCACCAGCGCGCAGGCCTTCTTGATCACGCCAAGCGCGCGGATGATCGCAACCGGCTGACGCTCCCAGCCAATCGGGAAATTGATGATCGACCGCTGGGTCTGTGCGCCCCAATACTTGTCGGCGGGAACCTCCAGCGGGCCAAAGCTGTCGGTTTCGGTACGGGTGGCAGTCATGGGCAAGCCTCCGGGCAGAATTTTCCCGCCCCTTCTAGGTGCCGCAGGCCTGAAAATCAATCGGTATACACAGGTATACCGCTAACATCCCGGGCAAATCTGCCGTTTATTTGCGGAACTTGTCGAGGCTGACCACTTCGGCCGCATGCGGGCGTTCGGCGGGGGCATCGGCCTCGGCGGCCTCTTCCTCGGCCTCATCTTCCTCGTCATCGTCATCGCTGTGGGTTTCAAAGCGCAGACCGAATTCCACCGAAGGATCGACAAAGGTTCGCACCGCATCGAAGGGAATCACCAGCGGCTCCGGGGCATTGCCAAAATTCAGCGTGACCGAGAAACCGTCATCAGTGACTTCCAGCCCTTCGAACCAGTGCTGCAGCACCACCGTCATCTCTTCGGGATAGCGGGCGCGCAACCAATCGGCAATGGCCACATCCGGGTGGGTGGTGTCGAAGGTGATGAAGAAATGATGCGCTCCGGGCAGCCCGTTCTGAGCCACATCCTCCAGCACCGACTGGATCAAGCCGCGCATCGCGCGATGCATCAGGTTGCCGTAATCAATCGAGCGCGCCATGCCGGACCCTTTCCTTCTGACCTTCACCATAGGGTGCGATACCAGCCTTGGAAAGGGGGTTGCGGCCCCCTGACCTCACGCCACCGAAAGAAGAAAAGCTGTCACAAGGGCAGTTTGCCGCACCGGGTTACAGCACCCGGTCCAGCGCCCCGATCAGCCCCGTCACTTCGGCCACGCTGGTGTAATGCACGAAACTGAGCCGCAGCACGCCGCGTGCCCGGTCAACGCCCAACGCCTCCAGTGGGCGCACGGCATAGAAATCGCCGCCACCCGCCATGATGCCATGGCTCGACAACTCCGCCGCCACCGGTTCCGCCGCACGGTCCAGTTGCACCGCCACAGTGGGCGCGCGGCCCTCGGCCCGGCGCGGTCCGATCAGCCGCAGGTCATTGCGCGCCGCCAGATAGTCCAGCAAGGGCTGAAGCAAGCGCACCTCATGCCCGCGCATCAGATCATGCACGGCATTGTTGCGCTCCAGCGGTGTGGCATGGGCTGCGCCATGGTGATGGGTGTAGAGCCCATCAATATAGTCGGCCATTCCCGCGCAGGCCGCGACCTGCGCATGGTCTGGCCCGGCGGGGGTAAAGCGTTTGTACAGCACCTCGCCATTGAAGAAATGCGCCTGATTGGGCAGGGCCGCGCCGATCTTGCGGCGTAAGACCATGATCCCCTGATGCGGCCCATAGGTCTTGTAGGCGGAAAACAGATAGACATCGGCCCCAAGCGCCGGGATGTCGGGAAAGCCATGCGGCGCATAGCTGACGCCATCGACACAGGTGAAGGCCCCCGCCGAACGGGCCATGGCGCAGATCTCGGCCACCGGGTTGATTTCGGCCACCACGTTGGAACAATGCGGAAAACAGACCAGCTTGACCTTGCCATCTTCCAGCAGCGGCGCCAGATCGCGCGGATCAAGATGGCCGGTTTCAGGGTCGATCCGCCATTCGCGGACCTCGATCCCCTCATCGGCCAAGCGACGCCAGACGCCGGAATTGGCCTCGTGGTCCTGATTGGTCACGACAATTGCCGCCTTCTTGCCACGCAGCCATTGCCGCACCGCATTGGCCAGAACGAAGGTATTGGCACTGGTTGAAGGCCCGAAAGACAGCTCGTCGCGTTCCACCCCCATCAGCGCAGCAAGCCGGGCGCGCGCTTCGTCCATTTCGGCACCGCCCAGTTGGCTTGCCAGATAGGGGGCATAGGGCTGCACCTTGCGGTCATGGTAGAACCGGGTCAGCCGGTCGATCACAGGCTTGCAGGTGTATGACCCACCGGCATTTTCAAAGAAGGCCTGCCCGGCCAGTGCTGGGCTGGCAAAGGCCGGAAACTGGCTGCGGACATATTCGACATCAAGCTGCATCAAGGCCCCCGGTAGGTGAAATTCTATCATGATTCTGGCCGAGCCCGCCGCCCCCTGCAAGGCTGGCGGCGACAGGGATGCTGCATTTTTGATCAAAATCGGTCACTTTCCTGCGCTTCCGCGCGGAAATCTGTCATTTCATTCTTGAGCCGGTTCAAATCCGTGCATAGCTTTCCTGCATCCTGAAACAGGGGCGCGGCCCAATGTGCCCCGACATGGTCCAACAGCCGAGAGGAACCCGATGACGCTTCGCACCATCCTGCTTGCCAGCGCCGCAGCCCTGACCCTTGCCATGCCCGCACGGGCCGCCGATCCCGATCTGATCGTGCTGGATTGGGCCGGTTGGGAATTTGACGGCATCCTGACCGACTATGTTGCCAAACACGGCCAGAACCCGACCTATTCCTTCTTTGCCGATGATGACGAAGCGTTCCAGAAGGCCTCGTCCGGCTTCAAGGCCGATCTGATCCATCCCTGCGCCGCTTCGGTCAGCCGCTACCGTGACGCCGACCTGGTAGAGCCGTGGGATACCAGCAAGATCACCGAATTCGCCAATATCCCCGAACGGATGCTGAATTCCGAAATCTTCAAGGATGATGCAGGCGTCTGGTTCATCCCGACCGATTATGCCTATACCGCCATCGCCTATAACACCAAGGAAGTGCCCGAGGCCGATGTTGCCACGGTGAAGGTGTTTGAGGATCCGAAATATGCAGGCCGCATCTCTCTGCCCGATTCGACGGATGATGTCTGGTCGCTGGCCTTCCTCGCCACTGGTGTCACCTCGTGGGAAAACGTGACAGATGACCAGTTCAAGGCCGCTGCCGACTGGCTGCGCGCCGTGCATCCGAACGTGCGTGCCTATTGGGCCGATCCGGCCGAGATGGCCCAGCTGATGGCCACGGGCGAGGTGCTGGTGGCCTGGTCCTGGAATGATGGCGTGGCCGCGCTGCAGCAGGAAAACTTCCCCGTCGGCTTCAACCGCAGCCCGGCAGAAGGCGCCGCCACCTGGTTCTGTGGCTTTGTCAACGCCAAGGATGGCCCGGGCAGTGAAGACAAGGCCTATGACTTCATCAACAGCCTGCTGGCGCCGACCTCGGCCCAGGCACTGCTGGATGAACTGGGCTATGCCCTGGCCAATGACGCGGCGATGAAAACCGTGCCGGAAGAGGCGCAGAAGGCCGCCTATGTCGATCCGGTCAGCACCACCCTGTTTGCCCAGACCCCGGTCAGCCTCGAATTCCGCACCAAGATGATCGAGGAATTCGAAGCGATCAAGGCCGGCTTCTGATCGCAGCCGCATCCTGCCATGAAAGGCCCGGGTGCAGCCCGGGCCTTTGCATTTTCGGGTGCGGCGCACCCCGGAATGGCCCATGCCGATGCGGTCCTTGCGCCCGGCATCCTGCGGGCCTATATCAGGGATGTTCGGGTTCGCCCGGACTATGGCGATAAACGCACCTGTAATAATCGGATCGGACCCGGGGGCGGTACCCGGCGGCTCCACCAACACACCGCTCGTTGGGCGTGGAGGGGGCCGAAACAGGATCGACGAACGACCAAAGAGGCCAGCTTTCGCTCGGTGAGGTACCACCGTTATCGGTCCAAAAGTACAGTTGCCAACGACAACCGTGCTCCGGTCGCTCTGGCTGCGTAAGCAGCTCGGGTAACCGAAACCTAAGCCCTTGCGCTTAGCCGCGTAAGGCGGGGTTCGCAGGTACCTGGCAACAGAAACCTGCACCTTCCCCCTGAATGCCGCACACTGACCTGGATGTGGCTCAGCGGGCGCTCAGTTTCAGCCAGATGCCATCGCGGGCGCGCACCGTCAGATGCGCCACGGGCACGGGTGGGCGATCTGCCAAGGCAGCGACGCGGAACCGTTGTGCCAGCATGGCCAGCAGCAGTGGCCCTTCGACCATGGCAAATCCCGCACCGGGGCAGACGCGCTGTCCGGCCGAAAAGGGAATATAGGCCGACCGCAGACAGGCCCGTCCGTTTTCACTGTCGAACCGGGCAGGATCGAAGCTGTCGGCATTTTCCCACAGCCTTTCATGCCGGTGCAGGTGCCAGGGGGACAGCACGATCTGCGCCCCCTTCGGGGCCCTTCGGTCGCGAAGCGTGACAGGGCAGCGCGCTTCGCGCACCATCATCGGCACGGGCGGATAAAGCCGCAGCGTTTCGCGAAACACCGCGCGGGCGATCTTCAACCGACCGATCACGGCGAAATCGGCACTGTCAGTCAGTTCTGCCTGCGCTTCTGCGGCCAGCCGGTCCTGCCATTCGGGGTGGGTGGCCAGCAGATACAGCGCCCAGGCCAGCGCCGAGGCCGAGGTTTCATGACCGGCCAGAAAGAAGATCGCCACCTGATCGACCATTTCTTCGGTGTCGAAGCGCTGGCCGGTTTCCGGGTCGGGGAAGGTCATGATCTTGGTGGCCAGATCATCGGGGGCGGTGCCAGCCGTAATGGACGCGGCACGTTCTGCCGTCAGCCGGGTAATGAGCGCGCGGATGCGGGCCGCCGTTGCGCGGGTTTCGCGGCGATGAAAGCGCGGCACCCATCGTGGCAGCGGCAGCAACGCCCCCAGATTGACCACAGGCTGCGCCTTCTGATGGCGGCGGAATTCATGGAACACCGCCCCCGCCACGGAATCTTCGATCGGGATTGAAAACAACGTACGGAAGATCACATCAGCAGCGGCATGGCTGGTTTCGAATTCCATTTCCACCGGCGGTCCATCGGCCAAAGGTGCCAGCCGGTCCAGCATGGCCCTGCCTGCAGCCCACATCGCCGGAAAGGTATCGCGCAGCCGCCCGCCTTCGAACGCCGGATCAATGATGCGGCGCTGGCGTTCCCAAATGGCCCCGTTGGTGACAAAGACCGAATTGCCCAAGAGCAGCGTCAGCCCTTCGCGGATACGGTCGGATTTCGGAAAATCCTGCGGCCTTTGCTTCAGCACCAGATCGACCAGCGCCGGATCATTGCACATATAGCTGCGAAAGAACGGGGTACGGAACTCGGCCATCCAGGCGCGATACAGCCGGGCGGGTTGCGCCGACAGGATATCCTGCCGGAACAGTTGCAGATAGCGCCAGAGCGAAACCTTGTCGGGCCGGGAGGCGGGCTTGGGCGGGGTCATGCCACAGTGGTATAGCGGTTGACGGCACGGTCAATGCGGCTTTTCGACGGGGGGCGCTGCGCAAAACGATCCGCCAGGGAACGAGGTCCCGCCGTGATGCGGAAATAATCGTAATCCCAGTCATGGCCAGGCAGATTGTCGAAAGCGCACAGATACTGAAAATGCAGCCGGAAGTACTGCCGCTTCATCCTGGCCCATGTTTCAGGGCGCAGGGTCTGGCTGAAGGCAGCCGACAGCACCAGCGGCCACCGCTGATCTGGCGGGGCCACACCCGAAACCCTGACCGGATCGCACAGCGCAAAGGCGCAGCCATCGCCCGGAGCCGTAACATCCACCCAGACCAGTTCAGCCCGCGCCGACAGAAAAGTCAGATCGCCCCGCAGCCGGCTGGCCCGGGGCAGGAAACTGACCATCGGCACCACCTGACCAAGGGTCAGCAGCGATAGGTCCGGCCTCTGATCAGGCAGCCCGGCGCGGATCAGATCGGCCAGGATCGACACCGCCAGATGCGCCCCCGACGAATGGCCAACCACCAGAACCTCGTCATATGGCCCCGACAGGGCCTCGGCGATGGTCTGGCGAAACTGCGCCATGCGCGCCTCAAGCTCGGGCGGATTGGCCCCGCCTGCCTGTGCGGAATAGGCATAATCATGCATCAGGTAATAGGCGTAGAACTTGCCATCCTTGCGCTTGAACCAGCGCAGCAGCGCGACCAGTGCCGCAAGCCCCACCCCCACCCCAAGCAGCGCGCCCAAGACACCCGGCACCAACGCCTTGGCAGCGAAGACCAGCACGGCGGCCAGTGCCAGACCAAGCAGAAGTTGCAGGGTCAGCGCCACAATTGGATAAAGCGCGGCGATGATCGGCCCCTTGCGCAACCGCATCAGCCGGAACAGGGAGCCGGTGCCGATATAGGCCCATGCCGTGCGCAGCAACTGCAGATAGGTCGCCGGGATGGATTGGCCCATGGATCCGCGCACAATATCGGACCAGACCAGAACCTCGACATCCGTATTGCAGACCCGCCCCGCCATCTCGGCCCGGACCTGCCAGCCATAGGGGCCAGCCACGCGTTTGGGCTTCAGCTCCAGCCGATAGCCCGACAGGGCGGCCTGCGCCGCCCCTTCCTTGCGATACAATTCGCGGTAACGGCGGGGATGGATGGGATCATAACCCGGAATATAGAAGACCCGGCGGCGAAAGGGCCGCGCCGGTTCAGGGTCTTCGGGTCTGTGCATCATATCCCGCATCACGCCCCCAGAGTATCTGCGCAGAATGCAGGGTCAATCTGGCAAAATTCGGGTGGTGGGGTCATCCAAGCGTGGAAAGCACCGGAAAGGTTTCCAGCAGGAAGAACGAAAAATCCGACAGCGCCCCAGTGACCAGGGCAAGCCCGACCACGATCAGCAACAGGCCCATGCTGCGTTCGATCAGCTTCATATGGCGCTTGAGCCGGGTCATCACCCCCATCGCGCGTTCAATGAACAGCGCCGCCAACAGGAAGGGCAGGCCCAGCCCGATGGCATAAACCGCAAGCAGGGTGGTGCCACGCACGGTGCTTGCCTCGGATGCCGCCAGCGACAGGATTGCCCCCAGTTGCGGGCCGATGCACGGGGTCCAGCCAAAGGCAAAGGCCAGACCGAGCAGATAGGCCCCAAGCGCAGACCCGCCGCGATCGCCCACATCCATCCGCGCCTCGCGGTCCAGAAGCGGGATGCGGAACAGGCCCAGGAAATGCAGGCCCAGAACGATCACCACCACACCGGAAACCTTGGCCAATACGCCCTGATACTGCAGGAACAGACTGCCAAAGACCGATGCGGTAAACCCCAGAAACAGGAAGACGGTCGATAGGCCCAACACGAAGAACAGTGCAGGCAGCAGGATGCGCCGACGCGCCTTGCTGCCCCCGTCGCGAAGTTCAGGCATAGAAATGCCGCCCATATAGGCCAGATAAGGCGGCACGATGGGCAAGACGCAGGGCGACAGGAACGACAAGACCCCCGCCGCCAGGGCCACCAGCATCGCCGGCAGCAGGCCCGCGTCAAAAAGATCGATCCCGAACATGCATCCTCCGGCAGGCTTCAGCCTTGCTTCTAACGCAGCAGAGGGCACAGGTCACGCCCCTGCCCTGCGAAGGATGGTCACAGTCGCGGGAGCAAGGCGTGACAGTCGGCAACCGCTGCGCTAAGGGGGCAGCCATGGATCATGACGTGGATCAGGATTGCGAAGGGCTGCTGTGCCCCCTGCCCGTGCTGAAGGCACGCAAGCGGCTGATGGACATGGCCCCCGGTCAGGTGCTGCGGCTGCGGGCCACCGATGCCATGGCGATGATCGACCTGCCGCATTTCTGTGATGGCGAAGGCCACAGCTATCTGGGGTCAGAACCCTTCGGACTGGCCACGGCCCATTTCATCCGGCGCGGATGACAAAGGCCGGGCGCGATGGCCCGGCCTTGCCCAATCATTCAGCGGCGGGGGTCAGCGCCCCATCGACCACCAGCCCTTGCGGCGCGGCTTCGACTCGTCAGCCTCGGTTGTCGTGGAGGCCTCGGGGTCAACGGTCAGACCACTGGCCACAGGAACGTCACCCGGATCGGCCTGCAGGACCGGTGCCGGTGGCACGACAGTTTCGGCTACCGGGGCTTCGGTCACCGGGGCTGCGGGTGCCATTTCGGCAGGCGCGGCGATGGTCTCGTCAGATGCAGGCATCGCTGGCTGGGGCGCCGCAGCCTCAGCAGCACCATCGGGCTCGGCCACAGCCTTGCTGCGCGATTTCGACGCTCCGGTTTTGCCGGATGCCGATTTCGTCCGGCTGGAGGCCGGTTTGGCTTTCGGCTTGGCCGGGGCCTCTGCCACAGCTTCACCTTCGGGGGCGGGGGTTTCCGCCACCTGTTCGACACTTGCCACCGCAGCGCTATCCGCTTCCGGCACGCTGGCGGCCTTGGCCTTGGATTTGCCGCGCGTGCTAGCCGACTTGCCACCCGAGCGCGAGCTCTTGGCCTTCGGCGCAGGCTCTGCCGGAGTCTCCGCCGCATCCGCCGCCTGGCCTTCGGTCACGACAGGCTCTGCCGCCTCAACCGGTGCAGCAGCATCTTCCACGGCCGCATCCTCCGACGGCTCGGTGACATCGGCGCTGTCATCGCCATCCTCAGTCGAGACATCGCCCTCTTGCCCTTTCGCGCCACCACGGCGACGGGGCCGACGACGGCGCTTCTTCTTAGATCCATTGCCGGTCCCCTCGCCTTCGGGCTGGGGGTCAACTGCTGCCTTGGGGGCGGCAGTGGTTTCGACAACCTCATCCTCCTCCTCATCCTCCAGCGGCAGTTCCGGATCGTCCTCTTCCTCGATCAAGGCCCCCATCAGCGCAGCATTGGCTGAAATGACCGTGCTTTCCGGCACAACCCGCGTGGCGGTCTTGAACTTTTCGATGCTGTAATCCGGGCTGACCAGTTGCGGATCGGCCTCAAGCCGCACTGCCATGCCATAGCGGCCTTCGATTAGTGCGACATGTTCCCGCTTCTGGTTGATGAGGTAGTTGATCACCGCGACCGGCGCACGCAGCAGCACTTCGCGGCTGCGCTTGCGGGTGCCTTCTTCCTCCAGCGCGCGCAGGATGGTCAGCGCAAGGCTGTCATCCGAGCGGATCAACCCGGTGCCATGGCAATGCGGGCAAGGCTGGGTGGTGCTTTCCAGCATGCCGGGGCGCAGGCGCTGGCGGCTCATCTCCATCAGGCCAAAGCCCGAGATGCGGCCCACCTGAATGCGGGCGCGATCGGTTTTCAGCTTGTCTTTCAGGCGCTTTTCAACGGCAGCATTGTTGCGCCGCTCTTCCATATCGATGAAGTCGATCACGATCAGGCCTGCCAGATCGCGCAGGCGCAGCTGTCGGGCCACTTCATCCGCCGCTTCAAGGTTGGTCTTGAGCGCGGTATCCTCGATCGAGCCTTCCTTGGTGGCACGGCCCGAGTTCACGTCAATGGCCACCAGCGCCTCGGTCACGCCGATGACGATATAGCCGCCGGATTTCAGCTGCACGACCGGGTTGAACATCCCGGCCAGATAGCTTTCCACCTGATGGCGCGCAAACAGCGGCATGTCGCCCTGATATCGCTGCACCACGCGGGCGTGGTTGGGCATGATCATCCGCATGAAATCCTTGGCGGTGCGATAACCGGCTTCGCCTTCCACCAGAATTTCCTCGATCTCGCGGTTGTAAAGATCGCGGATCGACCGTTTGATCAGATCGCCCTCTTCATAGATCGGGGCGGGGGCAATGGATTTCAGCGTGAGTTCGCGGACCTGTTCCCACAGCCGCATCAGATATTCGTAATCGCGCTTGATTTCCGCCTTGGTGCGCTTGGCGCCCGCGGTGCGGATGATGAGACCGGCGCCTTCCGGCACCTCCATCTCGGAGGCGATTTCCTTCAGCTTCTTGCGGTCGGCAGCCTGGGTGATCTTGCGGCTGATCCCGCCGCCCCGGGCGGTATTGGGCATCAGGACACAATAGCGGCCCGCAAGGCTGAGATAGGTGGTCAGCGCGGCCCCCTTGTTGCCACGTTCTTCCTTCACCACCTGCACCAGCATGATCTGGCGCACCTTGATGACTTCCTGAATCTTGTAGCGGCGCGCACGCGGCTTGCGAGGCGCGCGGATTTCTTCGGAAACATCCTCTTCGGCGACCGACTCGATCTCGTCATCCACATCAGAGGCGTGATCGACAGCCGCATAGCCCGATCCTTCGGCACGTTCCGACGCCAGTTCGGCGCGCGGATCGCGGGCCGGTTCGGCCCGGCTGTCCTGCGCGGGCATGAACAGCGCATCCGCGCCGGTTTCCTCGCCCAGATCGACCACATCCATACCGGCAGGTGCGGCGTGAACAGCCTCTGCCTGGGCAGGCACTTCGCCCGTGATCACCGCATCTTCGGAAACCACCGCCTCGGCCTGCGCCTCTGCGCGCGGGGCCTTGGGCTTGGGGGCCGGGCGGCGATTGCGCGGCCGGTTTTCCTCTTCTTCTTCGGCCCGCGCCAGGGCGCGTTCCTCTTCCAGCAGGGCTTTGCGATCCGCGACAGGGATCTGGTAATAATCCGGGTGGATTTCGGCAAAGGCGAGGAAGCCATGGCGGTTGCCGCCGTAGTCCACAAACGCCGCCTGCAGCGAAGGTTCAACCCGGGTCACCTTGGCAAGGTAGATGTTCCCCTGCAGTTGACGCTTGTTTACCGTTTCAAAGTCGAATTCCTCAACCTTGTTTCCGTCCACCACGACAACCCGGGTTTCTTCCGGGTGCGTGGCGTCGATGAGCATTTTCTTGGCCATGTTGTTCCATTGCGCCATGGCGCACCGCGCCTCCTCCGGGGGAAGCCCCGGCAAAGGTTCGATCCAGCAGATGGCGGCTTGTTCGGGCGTGGCCGTGCAGCGCGGATGGCGCAGGGCGGCCCGGAAGGCCCCTGTCGATCGTCATCACTTCCTGCGCGCGGCTCATCGCGGTTCTATGTCCCGGCACCCCAAGGGGCACCAAAGTTGAAAAGCCCTCAACCCCAAAGGGTTAACCGGCAATTGGCTGACCTTTCGGCCCTATTTTCCGCATGATACAGCGCATTCGGACCTGTGGCCCGAACCGCGCGACCGGCGGCGAAACTGATAGGCGGAGCGTCGGCTGATGCCGCAACTGTCCCGCAGTTTTTACAATGCGGTCTTGAAACGGGAAAGGCAATGACAAATTCCGCACGATTCTGGCTTGGCCCGTAGCCGACCGGGCCTATGCTGACCCTGTTTTCAGGAGAGCGCCATGATCCGACTGCATCTCGTCGCCAATCGTGTCTTCGGCCCTTATGGCCATTTGCAGATCGTGCGCAGCAGCGCGAACGGCCAGACCGAAGTCGAGGTGCAAAGCCCCGCGACACCGGATGGCACCGCCTGGGATTACGGCCAGTTCGGCCAGCCGCATGTTCTGCCCGATGGGCCGGTGGGCCGCATCGCCCTGCCTCTGCACGACGGCCAGACCGCCGAACAACTCTGGCGCTTGATCGGCCAGGTTCATGCCAGCCTGCAGGACAGGGCGCCGGGCATGGATTATCTGCTGCTGAGCCAGAACAGCAATTCCTTCATCCGCACCGTGCTGGAGGTTGTGGGGATCGACCTTGATCCGACAACCGCCTTTGACGACGCCGCGCCAAGCCTGTTTCCCGGCTGGCAAACCGATGTCCGGCTTGGGGCAATGGTCGATGGGCGGAATGTTGCGGGCATCGCCCTTGATCTGGCAGGAACCCGCGGGAACGATGTGATCCGCGGCGGCAGGGTGGCCGACTGCCTGGGCGGCGCGCAGGGCGATGACGATCTGTCAGGCGGGCGTGGGGCTGACCACCTGTCGGGCGGCACCGGGGATGACCTGCTGCGGGGTGGAGCGGGGGCCGATACACTGATCGGCGGGGCCGGGTCTGACACTCTGACCGGCGGGGCCGGCGCCGATGTCTTTGTCATTCGCGCCCCGTCGGACAGCCTGACCGGCGCGGGCCGCGACGTGATGACCGGCTTCACTCCGGGTCATGACCGGATCGATCTGTCTGCCTTGTCCCTGTCACTGACAGATGGCCCGGCGGCAGACGCGGTCTGGCTGGTCACAGATGGGGCGGGCACGGTGCTGCGGGCCGATCTGTCCGGCGATGGTCGCGCCGATCTGGCCATCGACATCCGGGCGACGGGCCTGGGTGCCGATGATCTGATCCTGTAGCGGTCAGGTATAATCCGACCGCTGCAGCCCGTATTTCGCCATCTTTTCGTTCAGCGTGCGGCGCGGCAGGCACAGCTCTTCCATCACCGCAACGATGCTGCCCTTGTGGCGGCGCATGGTATTGTCGATCAGCATGCGTTCGAAGGCATCGACATAATCCTTCAGCGGCTTGCCTTCAGTGGTCAGCGCAGGGCCCGAGGCTTCGTTGTCGGCCATCAGCAGGCTGGCAATCGACCCCGATCCACGCCGGTTTTGCAGCACCGCGCGTTCGGCGATATTGACCAACTGGCGCACATTGCCCGGCCAAGGCGCCTGCAGCAGTTGCGCGGCCTCCTGTGCAGTCACCTGCGGCGCGTCGCAGCCATATTCCTCAGCGAACTGATCCGACATGCGGGTGAACAGCGTCAGGATATCTTCGCCGCGCGACCGCAGCGGCGGCAGCACGATGGTCATGGCCCCCAGTCGATAGAACAGATCAGGGCGCAAAAGCTGTTCCAGCGTCTTGTCGGGCGCATGTTCGTTGCAGATGGCGATGATGCGGGTTTCGGGCGGGGTGCCCTGATCATTGATCAGGGTCAGCAGCCGCGATTGCAGCGCATGGCTGAGACTTTCGATATCTTCCAAACACAGGGTGCCCCCCCGCGCCTCTTCCACCAGCGGCACACCGTCCTCGGTCGGACCGAACAGCTTGGCGGCCAGCTGATCCTCGGACCAGGCGGCGCAGCTGACCGACACGAACTTCTTGGTGGCGCGCGGCCCCACGGCATGCAGCGCATGGGCCACCAGCGTCTTGCCGGTGCCGGTTTCGCCATCAATCAGCACATGGCTGTCGGCCTGCCCCAGATCCAGAATATCCTCGCGCAGACGTTCCATCGCCGGGCTGGCCCCGATCAGCTTTTTCATCAGGGTGGAGCCGTCCGACAGTTCCTTGCGCAGCGCCCGGTTGTCCAGCGTAAGCCGCCGCGACTGGGTCGCGCGTTTCGCCAATTCGGTCATCCGGTCGGGGTTGAAGGGCTTTTCCAGAAAGTCGAAGGCGCCCAGACGCATGGCCTCGACCGCCATGGGCACATCGCCATGGCCGGTGATCATGATGACCGGCAACCCTGAATCCATGCCCATCAGCCGTTTCAGAAAGGCCATGCCATCCATGCCGGGCATCTTGATGTCACTGACCACCACCCCAGGGAAATCGGGGGCGATGGCGGCAAGCGCCTCTTCGGCGCTGCCATAGGTTTCGGTGTCGAACCCCGAAAGGGCCAGCCACTGGCTGATGGACTGGCGCATATCCGCCTCGTCATCAACAATGGCGACTTTCATTGCACGGGCCATATGGTCCTCATTCTGCTGCCTTGGCTTGCCGGTCGAAAATCGGAAGCTGGACTTCGAACACAGCCCCGCCCCCTTCGCCATTGCGCGCGGTCAGACGGCCGCCAAGATCGGTGACGATGCCGGACGAGATGGCAAGGCCAAGGCCCACCCCCTCGCCGGGTTTCTTTGTGGTGAAAAAAGGTTCAAACAGGTTGTCGAGATCGCTGATACCATGGCCATTGTCGCGCACGGTCAGCGTGGCGGTTTCGCCGGCGGACAGAATCAGGTCGATCTGCGGATTGCGGGTTTCCTTCACGGCATCCAGCGCATTGCGCAACAGGTTGATGATGACCTGTTCCAGCCGGATACGGTCCGCCATCACCATGACGGGCCCGCGTGGCACGACACGGGTGATACGCACGACGCGGGCTTTCAACTGCGGCTCCATCATCGCCAGGGCCGAAGAGACCGAGGCGCGGAAATCCACCGGTTCAAACGCCTCGCCCCCTTTGCGGGCGTAGGATTTCAACTGCCGGGTAATGGCCCCCATGCGTTCGATCAGGTCATCGATACGCTGAAAGCTGGACAGCGCCTCTTCAGGGCGTTTGCGTTGCAATAAAAGACGCGCGCCCGCCAGATAGGTTTTCATCGCGGCCAAGGGCTGGTTCAGCTCGTGGCTGACAGCGGCCGACATTTCGCCCAAGGCGGCCAGCTTCGACGATTGCGCCAGTGTCAGTTCCGCAACCTCAAGATCCTTCTGCACCCTTTCGCGTTCGGCAATTTCGCGCTGCAGCCGGGCATTGAGCTGGCGCAGTTCCGCACTTTCGCGCTGGAAGGTCATGCTTTGCGACCAGGCCCGTCGCGACAGCATGTAGAAGGTGACGGCCAGCAGGATCGCAAAGCCCATGATTTCCAAGGCCAATACACCGTTGACCCGTTCGCGCACCGAATCATAGGCGGTATAGGTGATCATCCGCCAACCGCGAAAGGCCACGCGGGTTTCGGTCTTCATCACGGCCTCGCACGACAGATAGGCATCGGGCGGTTCCTGCGCCCAATCCGCCGCGCCACGCAGCGCGCGCCGGATGGCTGACGGGGCGTCGCGTGCTTCCAATGCCTGTTGCAGCGGCAGGCCGCGCCAGCTGGGTTCGGTGGCCAGCAGCACCGTGCCGGCACTGTCGGTCACCAGAACGGCATCCTGCAGGCCCGACCAGGCGCGTTCGTATTTCATCAGGTCCACCGCCACCACGATGACGCCGAGCAGTTGATTATCCACCCGGATCGCCCGCGAATAGGTGAAATCAAAGCCCGGAGACGGGCGGTCCGCCACGGTGAACACCGTGTCCATCACCCGCTGCGCATCGACGAATTGCGCGGCATTGCGCAGGTTCATGCCCAGTTGCGTGCGGTTGGTGGCCCCGACGATCCGCCCTTCCCCATCCAGCAGAACGATCGAGGCAGCCCCGATTTCACTTTGGAACGACATCAGTCGGGCCGAGGTGCGCGAATATTCCTTGCGCTCCAGCGCGCCGATCAATTCTGGATCGCGCGCCAGCAGCAGCGGCACGACCGAGGTGCGCTGCAATTCAGAGATCATGTTGCCGGAATAAAGCGCCAACCGCAATTCGGCGCGGTTGCGCGTCACCTCGGTGAAACGTTCCGAAAGCCAGCGATTTGTGACCAGCACGACCACCACGGCGACCAGCACCAGCAGCGCCACGACAAGCTTCAGCCGCCAGCTGATGCCGGGCTCTTTCTGCTGCCGGTCGGCGGTGCTGCGATGATCGTGATCGGCGTTCTGCATGGCGGCAGTCTAGGCCCGGGGGCAGCTGCCCTCAACCCGTCGCGGCTCAGGCCAGCGCCAAATTGCCGATCAGACTGGCAAAGAGCGCCGCACCATCCGCGCCACCATGGGCCGGATCAACAACGCGTTCGGGATGCGGCATCATGCCCAGCACCCGACGATTGTCCGACAGGATCCCCGCAATATCGCCCATCGACCCATTCGGATTGGCGGCATAGCGGAAGGCCACGCGGTCTTCGCCCTGCAGCCGGGCCAGCGTTTCGGCATCGCAGGTATAGTTGCCATCGTGATGGGCAACCGGCACCGTGATGCGCTGCCCCTTGGCATAACCGGCGGTATAGGCGCTGTCGGTCGTGGCGACCTCAAGCTCCACCGGCTTGCAGATGAACTTCAGCCCCGCATTGCGCATCAGAACGCCTGGCAGCAGGCGCATTTCGGTCAGCACCTGAAATCCGTTGCAGATGCCCAGCACATAGCCGCCGCGTGCCGCATGGGCCTGCACCGCCACGCCGATGGGCGATTGCGCGGCAATGGCACCGCAGCGCAGGTAATCGCCAAAGGAAAAGCCACCCGGCACGCCGACAATGTCGGTGCCTTCCGGCAGGGCGCTGTCCTTGTGCCAGACCCGCACCACCTCGGCCCCCGCACGTTCAAAGGCGACAGCCAGATCACGGTCGCAATTGGACCCGGGGAAGGTGACGACAGCGGCTTTCATGGGGGCGATCCTTTCAGGCTGGCCAAGGATGCCCTGCCCTTAGCGCAAAGCCCGCAGCCATACCAGACCGGAATCGGCCCCGATCAGCCCCGAAACTCAGAGATGACCGCGACACCGGGCGGCATCGGCCCGCCAAAGGCCCGCAATTCCACAGAGGCCGCCGAAAGTGGGACTTCGCGCGCCACGATGGGCCGCACATCCACCACCCCGCGTTCGATCAGGTCCAGAAGCGACGGGTAGCGCCAGGATGGCATGCCGCGGGTGCCGTAAACGGCAAGCTGCTTCATGTAGACCGCATTCATGTTGATCTGCATGGTCGCGGTATGGCCCGTCGGCAGGCCGACCTGCACATGCCGCCCCAGCGGGCGCAGACATTCGATCGAGGCGTTGGTGGTGGCAGGAATGCCAAGTGCCTCGACGCTGACATGCGCGCCACGGCCCGTGGCCGCGATGATGCGCTGCGCCACGTCACCATCGCGGGCATCAAAGGCCAGTTCGGCCCCCAGCGACAGCGCGTGTTCCAGCCGTTCGGGCACGATATCCACCACGATGACCCGCGCCCCAAGCGCCCGGCCCAATAGCAGCACCGAAAGGCCGATTCCCCCCGTGCCATGCACGGCCAGCCATTCCCCCGCCTGCAACGCCGCGCGGCCTGTCAGAGCATGCCAGGCGGTCGTGACCCGGCAGCCAAGCCCCGCTGCCAACACGGGGCTGAGCGTATCAGGCAAGCGCGTCAGATTATGGGCATGGGGCACTGCGATATATTCGGCATAGGCGCCGGGCCTGCCGAAACCGGGCACCAGCTGATGCGCGCAGCTATTGCTGTGGCCAGATCGGCAGTCAGGGCAGGAACCGCAAGACAGGATGAAGGGGGCAATCACCCGGTCGCCCACGCGCCAATTGGCCAGTGGTCCGGCCTCGACCACCTCGCCGCAATATTCGTGGCCCGGAATGTCGCCGGGCTTGACCTTCGGATGTTCGCCCACCCAGCCATGCCAGTCGCTGCGGCATATTCCGCAGGCCAGCACCTTCAGCACCACGCCATCTGCCGGGCAGACCGGATCGGGCACATCCTGAAGGCTGAGATCGCCGTTGTATTCCCGCAAGACCGCCGCGCGCATTGCCGCCCCTTTCCCCTGTTTGCCCCATCAGAAACGCAAATCGCCGCCGGGGCCAGCCCGGCGGCGACAGGTTTCCGATAATCCTGCGCGGATCAGATCAGTTCGACCGCATATTTCTCGATCACGGTATTGGCCAGCAGCTTTTCGCACATGGCCTTCACCTCTTCCTCGGCCTTGGCCTTGTCGGTTGCGGTCAGGTCCAGTTCGATCACCTTGCCCTGGCGCACGGCCTCGACGCCTTCAAAGCCCAGCGTGCCAAGCGCGCGGCGCACGGCTTCACCCTGCACATCCAGCACTCCGGTCTTCAGCATAACGGTCACACGGGCTTTCATGGTCAGGGCCTTTCAGTTGATCAGCGTCGGCTTGGTGGTATGGGTCACATTGGATGGCAGCACCCCAAGGCGCCGCGCCAGTTCGGTATAGACATCGCCCAGCGGTCCGGGTTCGCGCTGCTGGCCTTCGCGGCCCGGAATTTCCAGCCCGCGCATGTCCCACAGGCGGCAATTGTCGGGGCTGATTTCGTCGGCGACGATCAGGCGCATGAAATCGCCCTCCCAGATGCGACCCACTTCGATGCGGAAATCCATCAGCCGGATGCCCACGCCCATCATCACGCCCGACAGGAAATCGTTCACCCGCAGCGCCAACGCCACCATGTCATCCAGATCCTGCTGGTTGGCCCAGCCAAAAGCGATGATATGTTCCTCGGACACCAGCGGGCTGCCCAGCTTGTCGTCCTTGTAATAGTATTCCACGATCGGGCGCGGCAGGGCCACACCTTCGGGGATGCCCAGCCGCTGCGAGATGTCACCGGCCGCGAAATTGCGCACCACCACCTCGACCGGCAGGATCTCGGCCATGCGGACCAATTGTTCGCGCATGTTGATGCGACGAATAAAGTGGGTCGGCACGCCGATGGAATTCAGCCCGGCCATGAAGAATTCCGACAACCGGTTGTTCAGCACGCCCTTGCCTTCAAGCCCGCCCTGCGGCGGCAGTTCCGAAGCGGCGGCATCGTCCTTGAAATACTGGATCAGCGTGCCCGGCTCCGGCCCTTCGTAGAGGATCTTCGCCTTGCCTTCGTAGACCTTCTTGCGACGTGCCATGAAACTTCCCGAATCGGCCATGGGCGGCTGGCCGTAGCCACCACCCTTTCGGGGCGGCTATAGCCGGGCCGGGCCGGAACCGCAAGGTTTAGCGCCATCGGCGCCGTCTCGGGCCTTGCGGCACGGGGCCTTCGCGGGCATATGAAGGGGCAACCGGAACCAAATTCAGGGGGCCTGCCCATGACCACCTTCGACGAACGCGAAAACGCCTTCGAAAACAAATATGCCCATGATGCCGAGATGCAGTTCAAGGCCGAGGCCCGCCGCAACAAGCTGGCCGGTCTCTGGGCCGCCGAGCTGCTGGGTAAAACCGGCGATGAAGCTGCGGAATACGCCATGTCCGTCGTTGCCGCAGACTTCGAAGAAGTCGGCAGCGAAGACGTGGTGCGTAAGCTGGCCGCCGATCTGGGCGACAAGGCTTCGGCCGAGGTCATCCGCGCCAAGCTGGCCGAATTGATGCCCGTGGCCAAGGCCCAGTTGATGACCGAAGTCTGATCCCTGACCTGATCGCAAGGCATGGCCGCCCGCTTCGGGCGGCCATTTCATTTGCGTTGCATTGCAATCATTAAGAATATCTTTGCCGCCCCTGCCCTAGTGCTGAACCTGTGGTCAAGGGAGAGGCGCAATGCGCGGCAAGTCAGAGGCGGCCATCGCCGCGCGCACAGGGCCGCCGGGCCCGGCCAGCTTGGGCCGAAAAGGCCTTGGCAGAGCCGGATTTTCGCTGCTTGTGGCCGGAATTGCGCTCTGGCTTCTGTCGGGGCGGCTTGCCACGCTGGACCCTGCCGCAGTGGCGGGCGGTGTCGCCGGGCTGAGTGTGCTGCAATGGGTTGGGGCGCTGGCGGCAACGGCGCTCAGCTTCTGGGCAATGGGCCAATACGACGTCGTGATGCATCGGCATCTGGCGACGGGCCTCGCTCCGGCACAGGCAGCCCGGGCGGGCATGGCCTCCATCGCGGTATCGCAAATGCTGGGCATGGGTTTGCTGACCGGCAGCCTGATGCGCTGGAGGCTCTTGCCGGAACTGGGGGCCTGGGGGGCCGCCCGGATGACAGCTGCGGTGACAGCGGCCTTTTTCGCGGCATGGGGCGCGATTGCCTGGGTCGTCCTGCTCGTGACACCGGGCCCTTGGCAGGGGCTGGCCATGGCCTGTCTTCCGGCGCTGCTGGCGCTGCCAGCCCTGCGTTGGCTACCGTTCCGGTGGCCCAATCTGCTGACGCAGTTCCGGCTGGTCGGGCTGGCCGTGCTGGATCTGGTGACAGCGGCGCTGGCCCTGTGGTTCCTGCTGCCGCTGGGCAGCGCACCGCCCTTCTGGGATCTGCTGCCCGCCTTCCTGCTGGCCCTTGGGGCCGGGCTCCTGTCCGGGGCACCGGGGGGTGTGGGGGTATTCGAAATTGCCCTGCTGACCGCCCTGCCCGGCATGGCCGAAACCCCGTTGATGACCGGGGTTCTGGCGTTTCGTCTGGTCTATTACGCCCTGCCCGCCGGGCTTGGGGCTTTGGCTCTGCTTCGCCCGGCACCACAGGCACCGCCCATCTTGCCCGATCTGCCCGTCGGGCTGGCAGAGGCTGCTCCGCGGGGCGAGGCACTGCTATACCGTCAGGGCGAACACCGGTTGCAAGAAGCCGGCCGCGCCGATTGGCTGACCGGGCGCACACCGGAATTTCTGGTGGCGCTGTTCGATCCGCTGGCCGGATCAACCGATCTGCGGGCCCTGGCCGATCTGGCAGCGACCGAATCCCGGCAACCCGTGATCTATAAATGCGGGGCGCGCACCGCCATCGCCGCCCGGCGACAGGGGTGGCATGTGCTGCGCCTGGCCAGCGAAGCACGCATCGCTCCGGCGCACTTTGATCTGTCCAGCCCTGCCTGCGCCGGATTGCGGCGCAAGCTGCGTCAGGCCGACCGGGCCGGGCTGCGCGTGGAACGCGGGGGCCCTGATCTGCCGATTGCGCAAATGACCAGGGTGAACGCGGCTTGGGCGCAGAAACATGGCGGCGAACGCGGATTTTCCACCGGCCGTTTCGCGCCGGACTATCTGGCCGGGCAGCGGGTCTATCTGGCTTGGCAGGGCGACCGTCTGGCGGGTTTCGTCAGCTTTCATGCCGGGCGGCGCGAATGGGTGCTGGATCTGATGCGCCATGGCGATGATATGCCCGAAGGCACCATGCAGCGGCTGATCTGCGCGGCCATCGACGATGCGGCGGCCGCCGGGGTGCCGCGCCTGTCCTTGGCCGCCTGCCCGGATTGCCCGGCGTTGCGGCGGATCGGGCTGCACCCTCCGCCCGGCTTGCGCCAGTTCAAGCAGGGTTTCGCCCCCGACTGGGCACCGCTCTACCTTGCCCTGCCCCATGCCGCGCTGCTGCCGCTCGCATTGGCCGATCTTACCCGCGCCATCCATCGCCCGCAGGCATTGCCCCGCGCCGTGATTGCGAATACGCAGGTTTTTCAAGATTGACATGAAGATTATGAATTTGCCTCACGCCGCTGACCGTGGCAGAGGAAGAAAAAGACCACCGGGCCGCGCCTGTTGCGCGCCGCCCCAGCCGCCTGTGAGGCCAGATGACTGACGCGCTTTCCACCCTGCTTGCCACCCGTGACTGGCTGATGGCCGATGGGGCCACCGGCACCAACCTGTTCAACATGGGGCTTTCTTCAGGCGATGCGCCGGAATTCTGGAACACCGATCAGCCCGACAATATCCGTGCGCTGTATCGCGGCGCGGTCGAGGCCGGATCGGACATCTTTCTGACCAATACCTTCGGCGGCAATGCCAGCCGGTTGAAGCTGCATGGGGCGCAAGGGCGGGTTCAGGAACTCAACCGTGTCGGCGCGGCGCTTGGGCGGGAAATTGCCGATGCTGCCGGTCGCCCGGTCATCGTGGCCGGTTCGGTTGGCCCGACGGGCGAGATCATGGCCCCGATGGGCAGCCTGACGCATGAACTCGCGGTCGAGATGTTCCACGAACAGGCCGAAGGGTTGAAGGCGGGCGGCGCAGATGTGCTGTGGGTCGAAACCATTTCCGCCCCCGAGGAATTCCGCGCCGCAGCCGAAGCCGCAGCCCGCGCAGGCATGCCCTGGTGCGGCACCATGAGCTTTGACACGGCTGGCCGCACCATGATGGGGGTCACCTCGGCCGATCTGGCGGCAGTGGTCGAAAAGCTGCCCAATCCACCGATCGCCTTTGGTGCCAATTGCGGCGTGGGCTCGTCGGACCTGATGCGCACGGTTCTGGGCTTTTTCGCCCAGGGGTCAGAGCGCCCGGTCATCGCCAAGGGCAATGCCGGTATCCCTAAATACAAGGATGGCGCGATCCATTATGACGGCACGCCCGAGCTGATGGCCGATTATGCCGTGCTGGCGCGCGATGCCGGGGTGCGGATCATTGGGGGCTGCTGCGGCACGATGCCAGTGCATCTGCGCGCGATGCGCGAGGCGCTGGAAAACCGCCCGAAAGGGCCGCGACCCTCGCTCGATGAAATCTCGGGCCGGTTGGGGGCCTTCTCGTCGGCCTCCGACGGCACCGGCGATGACGGCGGCCCCGCGCGGCGCGAGCGCCGCCGCGCGCGCTGATCAGAACAGCGACATCTGGTCGCCCGGGGCTTCGGGCGGCCGGAACAGATCGCAGCGCAGCGGCGGCTGGGCGACCGTCAGGCCCAGCCGGGCGATGGCCTTGTCGAACCGCTGGGCGATCAGGTCCGACCACAGCCCCTGGCCGCGCATACGCTTGCCCCATTGCGGATCATAGGCCCGCCCGCCATGCACATCGCGGATGCGGGCCAGCACCTTGTCGGCCCGACCCGGCTGTTTCGCCCGCAACCACGCCTCCATCATCGGCGCAACTTCCAGCGGCAGACGCAGCATGATCCAGCTTGCCGCCACCGCCCCCGCTGAACGAGCCGCCGCGAGGATCGCCTCCAGTTCGGGATCGGTCAGCCCCGGGATCACCGGCGACACCATCACCCGCACCGGCACGCCCGCATCAGACAACCGCCGGATGACCTCCAGCCGGCGCGCAGGCAAGGGGCAGCGCGGTTCCAGACTGCGCGACAGATCGGGGTCGAGTGTTGTGACGGATATCCCGACCCGCACCAGCCCCTGCGCCGCCATCGGTGCCAGCAGATCAAGATCGCGCTCGATCAGCGCCCCCTTGGTCGTGATCGCGGTCGGATGGTTCCAGGCCGCCAGCACCTCCAGCACCTCGCGCATGACACGGTGCTGCGCCTCGCAGGGTTGATAGGGGTCGGTATTGGTTCCAAGCGCGACCGGCCCCACCCGATAGGATTTGCGCCCGATTTCACGCGCCAGCACCGCACCGATCCCGGGGCGTGCCACCAGCCGGGTTTCGAAATCCAGCCCCGCCGAAAGGCCAAGCCAGGCATGAGTGGGCCGGGCAAAGCAATAGACACATCCATGTTCGCAGCCGCGATAGGGGTTCACACTGCGGTCAAACGGCAGATCGGGCGACCGGTTCCAGGACAGTGCGCTGCGCGGGGTTTCCAGCCGGACCTCGGTTCGGAGCAGCCGCGCCTCTTCCGGTAGATCCCAGCCATCATCGAACGTGCTGCGACGGGTGTGTTCATAGCGCCCGCTGGCATTGTCCAGCGCCCCCCGCCCCCGGACCCGCAGCCCGGGGCCAAGGCCACCGTCACGTTCTGTCACATCCGCTGTCATGACGCCCATGATAGAACATTATGAGAACAATTCACAAGGAAGAATGCGGCTTTTTCCTTGACTGTCGCCTTTGCCTGCGGCCATGTCGCAAAGCGAAAAGTGCCTGGGGCGCTTCCGTCGCATTCAGGCTGTAACCTATCCCCGCAGGAGCCCGGCAATGGCCGACGAAGACGATATCATCCTTTCCGAACTGAATGACGAAGAGCTTGTCATGCAGATGCATGACGATCTCTATGACGGTCTCAAGGAAGAGATCGAAGAAGGGGTGAACATCCTTCTGGAACGCGGCTGGACCCCCTATGATGTGCTGACCAAGGCGCTGGTCGCCGGGATGACCATCGTGGGCGCCGACTTCCGCGATGGTATCCTGTTCGTGCCCGAAGTGCTGCTGGCCGCCAATGCCATGAAGGCCGGCATGGCCATCCTCAAGCCACTGCTGGCCGAAACCGGCGCGCCGCGCATGGGCAAGATGGTCATCGGCACCGTGAAGGGCGACATCCACGATATCGGCAAGAACCTTGTCGGCATGATGATGGAAGGCGCGGGCTTCGAAGTTCTGGATCTGGGCATCAACAACTCGGTCGAGAAGTATCTCGAAGCGCTGGAAGCTGAAAAGCCCGATATCCTTGGCATGTCGGCCCTGCTGACCACCACCATGCCCTATATGAAAGTCGTGATCGACACGATGAAGGAAAAGGGCATGCGCGAGGATTACATCGTTCTGGTCGGCGGTGCGCCGCTGAACGAAGAATTCGGCAAGGCCATCGGTGCCGATGCCTATTGCCGCGATGCGGCTGTTGCGGTCGAAACCGCCAAGCAGTTCGTTGCGCGCAAGCACAACCAGATGTCGGCCTGATCGCCGCATCCGTTTATGGCTCCCGATTTGGCCCCGGACTTCCGGGGCCTTTTTTCTGCGCCCTGCCGCCCCCATATTGGTCTCATGCCCGCCCGGACCCTTGCCCTGCTGATCGGAACTGTCATCGCGCTTGGCGGCGCGACGGTTTGGCTTGCCCATTCCGCAGGCCTGCCGATGATGGTATTCGCTCTCGTGGCACTGGCCGCGACAATCGTGCTGAGACTGCGGCGATGACGGACCTGGGCGATGCCCCCAATGACCGGCAATTGACGACCGAAGGGCTGGCGCCCTCCGCCCGCGGGCGCATCCTGCTGATCGCCTGTGGTGCCCTGGCGCATGAGGTTCTGGCGATCCAGCGGCGTGGCGGCTGGGATCATCTGGATCTGCAGTGCCTGCCCGCCAATCTGCATCTCTGGCCTGACCGTATCCCGGATGCGGTGGAACAGGCGGTGATTGAACGGCGCGAGGATTACGACAAGGTGTTCATTCTCTATGCCGATTGCGGCACCGGGGGCCTTCTGGCCGCGCGCTGCGCGGCTCTGGGGGTCGAAATGCTGCAAGGCCCCCACTGCTACAGCTTTTTCGAAGGCAATGCCCGCTTTGCGGAAATTGCCGAGGAGGAGATCACCGCTTTCTACCTGACAGATTTCCTGTGCCGCCAGTTCGATGCCTTTGTCTGGCGCCCCATGGGGTTCGACCGTCACCCGGAACTGATCCCGATGATGTTCGGCCATTATACCAAACTGGTCTATCAGGCGCAGACGGATGACCACATGCTGGATGCGAAGGCCCGCGATGCGGCGGCACGGCTGGGCTTGGCCTATGAGCGGCGTTTCACCGGCTATGGCGATCTGGCGGTCGAGATGACCCGGGTTGCAACCGCTTGACCTTGCCGCCGGACAGCGCAAAGCTGGCGGCATGACCGATCATACCCCCACCGATTTTGCCGCATTGGCCGCGCTGCTGGCCGACAGGTTCAGCACCGCCCTGCCCCATCGCGCGGCGCATGGCGCAAGCGAAACCCATATCACCGCTGGCGTGCCCGATGCGGTCTGCTGGCCCGAAAGCACGGCCGAAGTGGCGGCGATCCTGCGCTTTGCCCAGGCCCATGGCGTGCCGGTGATGGCCTGGGGGGCGGGCACATCGCTGGAAGGCCACGCCCTCGCGCTGCACGGCGGCATCACGGTGAACTTTGCCCGGATGGCGCAGGTGATCGAGGTGCGCCCCGAGGACATGCTGGCCCGGGTTCAGCCCGGCATCACGCGCGAAGACCTGAACCGTGCCTTGCGGGCGACCGGCCTGTTCTTTCCAATCGATCCGGGCGCGAACGCCACGATCGGTGGCATGGCGGCCACCCGCGCCTCGGGCACGGCGGCGGTGCGCTATGGCACGATGCGCGACGCTGTGCTGGGGCTGGAGGTGGTTCTGGCCGATGGGACGGTGATCCGCACCGGAACAGCCGCGCCGAAAAGCTCGGCGGGCTATGATCTGACGGCGCTGATGGTCGGGTCAGAGGGCACGCTGGGTCTGATCACCGAACTGACATTGCGCCTGCATGGCCAGCCCGAGGCGGTTTCGGCGGCGACCTGCGGCTTTGCCGATATGCGGGCGGCAGTCGATTGCGTGATTGAAACCATGCAAAGCGGCCTGCCCATGGCGCGGATCGAGTTTCTGGACCCGGCCACGGTCGCGGCCTGCAATGCCCATGCGGGCCTTGATCTGCCGTTGATCCCGCAACTGATGGTGGAATTTCACGGCAGCCCGGCCAGTGTCGCCGAACAGGCCGCGCGTTTTGGCGACATCGCCGCCGAACATGGCTGCACCGGCTTTCGTTGGGCCGACCGGGCGGAGGATCGCAGCGCCCTGTGGAAAATGCGGCACAATGCCTATCCCGCCATTCTGGCCAGCCGCCCCGGCGCAACCGCAGTGGTGACCGATGTCTGTGTGCCGATTTCACAACTGCCGCGGGCAGTAGAGGAAACCGCTGCCGACATTGCAGCCAGCTCGATCCCGGGGCCAATTCTGGGCCATGTCGGGGATGGCAATTTTCACGCCATCCTGTTGATCGACCCGACCAGCAAAAACGACCGTGCCGAAGCCAAGCGCCTGGCGGCCCGCATGGCGGAACGGGCCTTGCGGCTGGGTGGCACCATCACCGGCGAACATGGCGTGGGCTTTGGCAAGCTGGGCCATATGCAGGCCGAACATGGTGCCGGTTGGGCTGTGATGGGCGCGGTCAAGCGCGCACTTGACCCGCGCAACATCCTTAACCCCGGCAAGGTCGTGCCGCTGGATCAGTAGTAGTAGACAAAGTTCCGGCGGAACTTGCCCATGTCGATTTCGTGCTGGCGGTATTCCAGATCGACCCGGTCGCGCGCGCTTTCCAGATAGGCGCGTTCCTGTTCATCGATGCTTGGGCTGCGGAAGCCGCTGATCAGGCGTTGGATATTGTGCAACATGGCAAACCTCGTATGGTTGCCCTCCCTGACGTTAAAGTTAAGTCAGGATAGCTGTCATGAAAACCGTCGACAACGCCGTGGCACCATGCGATTTCTGCAACGCAGCAATCAGCCGTCCAGCAGGGCAAGGGCTGCTGCCCGCGCGGCATCGGAGACGGTATCGCCTGCCAGCATCCGCCCGATCTCTTCCACCCGTTCCGGGGGCGAAAGCGGCGTGACGGTCGAGGTGGTCATGCCCCCTGCGACGCGCTTTTCCACCCGCCAGTGATGCGCGCCCAAGGCTGCCACCTGCGGGCTGTGGGTCACCACCAGCACCTGCGCCCCTTCGGCCAGCGCCTTCAATCGCCGTCCGACGGCATCCGCCGTTGCGCCGCCGACGCCGCGGTCGATTTCATCGAAAATCAGCGTCATCCCTGGCGTATCGCCGGTCAGACAGACCTTAAGCGCCAGCAGAAAACGGCTGAGTTCACCGCCTGACGCGATCTTGTTCAGCGGGCCTGACGGCGCACCAGGATTGGTTGCGACAGTAAAGGCCACGGCGTCCTGCCCCTCTGGCCCAGGTTCGCCCGCAGTGATTTCAGTGGCGAACACCGCCCGTTCCATCTTGAGCGGCGCAAGCTCTGCCGCCATGGCCGCATCCAACCGCGCCGCCGCTGCCTTGCGCGCTGCCGTCAGCGCCTGCGCTTCGGCCCCGTAGGCATCTTCAGCCAGCGCCACGGCGCGGGTCAGCGCCGCGATATTCTTGGCTCCGCCATCCAATGCCGCCAGCCGCGCGCGCAACCCATCGGCAAAACTGCCCAGATCATCCGGCAGAACCGAATGTTTGCGGGCCAGCGCGCGAATGGCAAACAGCCGTTCCTCCAGCGCCTCCAGCGTTCCCGGGTCATCATCAAGGCCCGACAGACAGTCATCGACGCCCCGCTGCGCCTCAGACAGTTCCAGCAGAGCCCGGTTCAGCGCCGAGATTGCAGGTTCCAGCGCCCCTGCCGCCTGATCGGCGGCGGCCTCCATCCGACGCAGCGCATCCAGCAAAAGCTGTTCCGCCCCCTGCTCCCCCAGCAGGGCCGCCGATTTGGCGACATCCGTCCTGATCTTTTCAGCCGCCTGCATCGCGCGCCGCCGGGCATCCAGGGTGGCCTCTTCGCCCGGTTCGGGCATCAGCTTGTCAAGCTCGGCCACGGCATGGCGCAGGAAATCCTCTTCCGCCTGCACGGTGGCCAATGCGGCCTGCGCCGTGGCCAGATCGCGGCGGGCCTTGCCAAGCTCTGCCCATGCCCGGCGCGCAGGGCCCAGATCGACCCCGGCAAAGGCATCCAGCATCTGCCGGTGCCCGCGCGGATTCAACAAGCCCCGGTCGTCATGCTGGCCATGCAATTCCACCAAGCGGTCTGACAGGGCGCGCAGCACCTCACCCGACACCCGGCGGTCATTCACCCAAGCGGTCTTGCGGCCATCGGCGTGGTTGACCCTGCGCAGGATCAACTCATCCTCGGCCTCAATCTCGTATTCGGCCAGAACCTCGGTCACCGGATGCCCGGCAGGCAAATCAAAAACGGCGGTCACCTCGCCCTTATCAGCCCCGCTGCGCACCAGTTCCGCACGCCCGCGCCAACCCAGAACAAACCCCAGACTGTCAAGCAAGATGGATTTGCCGGCACCGGTTTCGCCGGTCAGCACATTCAGCCCCGGCTGAAACGCCAGCGACAGCCGGTCGATGATCAGCATGTCGCGGATATCAAGCGAACGCAGCATCCATGCACCTGCAGGCCGGGCCGAAACCCGACGCCCTTACAACCATTCGCCCTTGATGACCTGACGATAGATGGTCGCCAGCCAGCTGTTGCCTTTGGCCTCGGGGCTCAGCCCCCGCGCCGTCAGCAGTTTGAAGCTGTCATCATAGAACGGGCTGGATTGATAGTTATGGCCCAGAATGGCGGCAGCGGTCTGGGCTTCGTCTTCAAAGCCAAGCGCGAGATAGGCCTCGACCAGACGCAGCAGAGCCTCGGCCGTGTGGGTCGTGGTCTGGAAATCCTGCACCACCACCTTGAAGCGGTTGATCGCCGCCGTGTAATGGCCCTTTTTCAGATAGTAGCGGCCGATTTCCATTTCCTTGGCGGCCAGATGGTCGAAGGCCAGATCAAATTTCAGAATGGCCGACCGGGCATATTCGCTGTCAGGATATTGTTCGATCACCTCGCGCAGGGCCTGCAGCGCCTGGAACGTCAGGCCCTGATCGCGGCCCACTTCGTCGATCTGATCGTAATAAGACAGCGCCATCAGATACTTGGCATAAGCGGCATCTTCATCGCCCGGATAGAAATCCAGGAACCGCTGGGCAGCGGCACGCGCCTGTTCGTAATCCCCATCCTTGTGATAGGTGAAGGCCTGCATGATCAACGCGCGACGGGCCCAGTCGGAATAGAGATAAAGCCGTTCGACCTCGGCGAAGAAGCGCACGGCCTCTTCGGGGTCGTTGTCAGTTTCCAGCGCGACTTCGCCCTTCTTGAAAATCTGCTCCGCGCTCAGCGATTCAACGGGCACTTCCTGTGCGCCGCCGCCGCCGCAGCCCGCAAGCACCGCAACAAGCAGCAGCGCCCCGGCAAGGCCCGCGCCCGATTTTCCGCCTGTCATCTTCCGCACATCCGCCTCGTCATATCCCGGTCCTTGCGGGCAATTCGGGCCCGCAGGCATCGTTCCCGGCGGAGGGCCGCCGGTGCTGTTCGCTTTGTCCTAGCACAGAAAAAACCGGGGCGCAAAACGCCTTTCGCTGCCGCAGTAACGGATCAGCAAGCCAGCGGCAGATCGCCGCGATGCACACCCATGCCCGGCAGCTTGCGCCCGGTCTGGCTGGTGCAATCCACCAGCATCCAGGCCGACGGGTCGGCAAACAGCGCATGCAGCAGCCGGTTGGTCAGTGCATGACCGGCACGCAGCCCGGTATAGCGGCCAAGGATCGGCCCCCCCGCCAGATAAAGATCGCCCATGGCATCCAGCATCTTGTGGCGAACAGGTTCATCTTCGTGGCGCAGACCACCCGGGCTCAGCACTTCGCCATCTTCAAAGACCACCGCATTTTCCAGCGTGCCACCAAGCGCAAGCCCATTGGCCCGCATCGCATCGACATCGGACTGCAGGCAGAAGGTGCGGCTGTCGCAAAGTTCCCGCACAAAGGCACCATTGGCCATCGACAGATGCTTTTCCTGCCGGCCGATGGCCGCTTCGGCAAATTCGATGCGGAAGTCGATTTCAAGATTGTCGGAAGGTTCCAGCCGCGCCATGGCCGCGCCTTCGCGGACTTCGACCGTCTTGAGCACGCGGATAGCCCGGACCGGCACCGATTGCGGCGCGATGCCCACCTGCAGGAAACGCTCGACAAAAGGTGCGCTTGACCCATCAAGGATCGGCACTTCCGGCCCGTCGATATCGATCAAGGCATTGTGAATGGCACAGCCCGCCAGCGCAGCCATCACATGCTCGATGGTCGAAACGCTATCCCCTGCCCCATTGGCCACCAGGGTGCAAAGCCGCGACGGCACCACCGCATCCCAACGCGCCGGGATCAGGTCGCTGCCCGGCAGGTCGCTGCGGCGGAACCAGATGCCAAAACCGGGTTTTGCCGGGCGCACGATCATCTGCACCGGTTTGCCCGAATGCAGGCCCAGTCCGTCAAAGACCGCGGCAGAGATCAAGGTATTTTGCACGTTCAGCCCCCGAAGATTGGCCAGTATCCGCAGCACCCAGACTTCGGGTTACCGCGCAATTTAGGTAATTCCGGACACAAATTTGAACAACTCACTCTTTGTAACCGGATGTAACAGAAGCAAAACAATCCTGCAGCAATCCGCCAAGCCCCCGCCAACTCATTGAAATCAAAATAAAAAGAGCCCGGAAATCCGGGCCCTTTCAAATCTGTCCGTGACTGTGACCTAACGTCGCCCGTTCCGGATCAATTGGCCTGACGGCGCAGGAATGCCGGAATTTCGATCCGTTCCTGATCGGCAGACAGTTCCTGTTCGTCGTCATAGGCCGTAACCTGCGGCTGCTGGCGGGGGGCCGGACGCTCGGTCGGTTCGGCGGCATGGCCTGCCATCCGATTGATGAGCGAGCCGATCCCGAAGCGCGACTTTTCTGGCGCACGGGCCGGGGCAGCCGGCGTGGCCGGGCGCTGTGCCGTCGGTTGCGGGCGCTGCTGGGTGGCCGGGTTCTTGCTGACGGCGGCCTGCAGACGGGCCAGAGCTTCGGGCGAAGGTTGACCAGCGGCGCGTGGACGCGGTGCCACGAAGCTTGCGGCATCCTCATCATGCGCGGCAAGCGACCGGGGCGCAGCCGCAGCGGCGGGCTGCGGACGATAGGCCGGCGGCGGCAGATCATCGGCCTGCGGATGCTCTTGCACCTCTTCGACCGGATCAAAGCTGTGATGCTGCGGGGCAGCGGGTGCATCGAACAACGTCGGCGCCGGTTGCGGCGCAGGGGCGGGTGCGGGCGCCGGAGCGGGTTGCACCGGCGCAGCCGCGCGCACTTCGATACGCGGTTCAGGGCGGGTTTCCACCGGGGCCGGGGTGAAGCTGGGCGCAGCACTGCCAATCGGACGACGGCCCGAAGGCTCGGCCCGGTTTGCGGCAGAGGCATCAATGCCGGTCGCCACGACCGAGACACGCAGCGCGCCTTCCATCGACGGATCCAGCGTCGAACCGACGATGATATTTGCGTCGGGATCGACCTTTTCGCGGATGATGTTCGCCGCCTCGTCCAGTTCGAACAGGGTCAGGTCATAGCCGCCGGTGATGTTGATCAGCACACCCTTGGCGCCATTCAGGCTGATTTCATCCAGCAGCGGGTTGGCAATCGCCTTCTCGGCCGCCTGAACTGCACGATCGTCGCCCGACGCTTCGCCCGTGCCCATCATCGCCTTGCCCATCTCGTCCATCACGGCGCGAACATCGGCGAAATCGAGGTTGATGAGACCCGGGCGCACCATCAGATCGGTCACGCCCTTGACGCCCTGATACAGCACGTCATCGGCCATGGCGAAGGCTTCGGTAAAGGTGGTGCGTTCGTTGGCCAGCCGGAACAGGTTCTGGTTCGGGATGATGATCAGCGTATCGACCACCTTCTGCAGGGCTTCGATGCCCTCTTCGGCCTGACGCATCCGCTTGTTGCCTTCGAACTGGAAGGGCTTGGTCACCACACCGACGGTCAGCACACCCAGTTCACGCGCGGCCTGCGCGATGATCGGGGCAGCGCCGGTGCCGGTGCCGCCGCCCATCCCGGCGGTGATGAAGCACATATGCACACCAGCCAGATGGTCAACGATGGATTCAATGGTTTCTTCGGCGGCGGCGGCCCCGACCTGCGGACGCGCCCCTGCCCCCAGACCTTCGGTAACCTTCGGCCCCATCTGGATGCGCGCCTCGGCGCGGCTTTGGTGCAGGGCCTGGGCGTCGGTATTGGCGACGACGAATTCCACCCCCTCAAGCTGCTTGTCGATCATGTTGTTGACCGCGTTGCCGCCTGCGCCCCCCACGCCAAAGACCGTGATGCGCGGCTTCAACTCTTCACGCTGGGAGGTCATCATCAGATTCAGTGCCATTGCAAATCCGCCTGCTTTTTTTGGGCCGCCAGTTGTGTTTCAGGATGTTGGAGGCACCCGTCCCAAGGCGCTGAATCCTGATTTATCCTCAATTCTATCCACACTGGGCAGCGCCGTCACCAAAAAAACATGGTTTCCCCCACAAAATATGGGGTTTTACACAGCAAACCAAGCGGGATTTTGCCTGTACCGCAGGATGTTGCGGATTACCAGTTGTCCTTGAACCATTTGAAGGCCCTCTTGAGCGACCTCGCAGGGTATTTCTCGGTCGGGATGTCGAAATCCCACCATTCATCCTGGGGATGGGTGGCAAAGAGGCAAAGCCCCACCGCGCCCGAAAAGGCGGGTCCGGTCACCGCCTGTGGCAGGCCCTGAATGCGCAGCGGACGCCCCAGCCGGATGCGCTGGCCCAGTATCCGCGCGGCCAGCATGTCCAGCCCCGGGATCTGGCTGGCTCCGCCGGTCAGCACGATTTGCTGGCTGGGCAGGCTGTCGAAGCCTGCGGCATCCAGCCGGGCGCGCGTCTCTTCCAGAATTTCCTCGACCCGGGGGCGCATGATCCCGATCAGTTCGGTCCGGCTGACCTGACGGCGATCCTTTTCCCAATCGCCGCTGTCGCCGCCCAGTTCGATCA
This sequence comes from Gemmobacter denitrificans, assembly GCF_036964905.1. Classification (NCBI taxonomy): domain Bacteria; kingdom Pseudomonadati; phylum Pseudomonadota; class Alphaproteobacteria; order Rhodobacterales; family Paracoccaceae; genus Gemmobacter; species Gemmobacter denitrificans. The sequence goes on along the minus strand of NZ_JBALHR010000010.1, from coordinate 4,918 downwards.
TCTCGCGATCATCCATGCTGGTGGCATAAACGCCGCCATGCTTAGTCTTGATGCGTTCGGCCAGCGCCATCGGCACCTGCAGCCCCTTGGAGATATCCGAAGTGACGTGATCGCCCCCCATGCGCACCGCATCGGCAAAGATCATGTGTTTCTTGATGAAGATCGAAATGCCGGTTGACCCGCCGCCCATGTCGATGCAGGCCGCACCCAGTTCCTGCTCGTCTTCCACAAGGCTCGACATGCCCGAGACATAGGCCGAATTCGCGATCCCGGCCAGTTCCAGATCACAGCGCCGGATGCAGTAGAAGAGGTTCTGCACCACACTGGCATCGACCGACAGAAGATGCATGTCGCAGGCCAGCCGGTTGCCGATCTGGCCACGCGGATCGCCAAGGCCGGTGCGATGATCCAGCGCGAAATTCACCGGCTGGGCATGCAGCACCTCGCGACCATGGCCGATATCGGGCATGTCGCAGGCGGCCAGAACCCGGGCGACATCCTGTTCGGTGACAACGCTGTCCTGCAATTCCCATTCGCCCGCCAGGCCATAGCTGCGCGGCTCGGCCCCCGAGAAGGTGGCAATCACATGATCGACCCGTACATTGGCCATCTTCTGCGCGGCCTGAACGGCAGTGCGAATGGCGCTTTCGGTTTCGCTCATCACCGAGATTTCGCCAAAGCGCACCCCGCGCGACCGGGTGGTCGCCGCACCGATGATGCGAAACTGCGACTGGCCCGCCATGGAACCGACACCATCGGCATCGCGCCGCCGTTCCGGCCCGTCAAAGCGCAGCACCAGGCAGGCAATCTTGCTGGTGCCAATATCAAGGATCGCCACCACACCCCGCTGCATCGCGGCGCGGCGCATGTTCCGCATGGCACGCTGGGATTGATAGAGATCGGTCACAGGTCGTTCTCCACGGTTTCGATCCCGAGCGCGCGGCGCATTTCCTTCAGGGCGAAGGGCGCAAGCCGCAGGGTCGGGCGCGTCGGATGACGCAGGTCAACGGTCAGAATATCTCGGTTCAGCAGGTCTTCGGCCTTGTCGAAGGCCAACAGACGTTCCAGCGCCCGCACAGGTGCCGCCGCGGGCAACAGGATGCGCTGGTCACGGTCAAGCACAAGATCCCAACGCCGTTCGCCCACCCGTACCAGACCGCGCAGCCGCGGGGTCAGGGGGCCAGCCGCCGCCACGATCTGCAGCGCCTCGGCCGCTGCAAGGCTTGCGCCTTCGCCGGTGACCACCGGCAGATCGGGCCGGTCGGCGCGGGTCAGGATCTGCGCGACCCGGCGGCCCGTGGCATCCAGCAGATCCAGTTCATCGCCCTTGCGCCAAATCAGCGCGGGTTGGCGTTCGGTGATCCCCACGGCCAGAACACCGCCCGATTTCACCTGCACCGACACCGATGCCACCGCGTCCAGTGCCGAAATGCGGGCGCGGGCGGCCTCCAGATCGAGATCAAAGCTCGATTGCGGCAGGCGGATCGCCAGCAGATCACGGATCGCCGTATCCAGCGCTGGCGACGCGCCGGTGATCTGCAGGACCGACACCATGAATTCCGGGCGCTGTTCAACGGCAGTGCGCAATTCTTCGACCTTGGCGATCACCGCAGCCCGCCGCGCATCATCGCCCAGCCACAGCGCGACAGCGCCGGAAATCAGCAGGACCGGTACACCCACCCGCATCGCGATGCGAAACAGCGGGGTCAGCCAAAGCCGCTGCATCCGATAGGCCATTCGCGTCGGCGCCGGATCGCGACGTGCAGGCCCCTGCCCCACCCGCACCGTGGCGCGAGGGGCTGCGGGGGCCGTATCGGCAAAGCGGCGATCGGCGGTCAGCGGTCGCAAGAGGCATCCTCCACGATCCAGCGGCACAGTTCGGGAAAGCTCATCCCGCAATAGGCGGCCTGTTCGGGGGCAAGCGATGTGGGGGTCATGCCCGGCTGGGTATTGGTTTCCAGCAGGATCAGCCCTGTCAGACCGCGCGATTCATCCCAGCGGAAATCGGTCCGGCTCAGCCCCCGGCACCCAAGCGCCTTGTGGGCGCGCAGGGCATAATCCTTGCAGGCGGCCTCGATCTCGGCCGGGATGTTCGCCGGAACCTCGTGGCGCGACCCGCCGACCGAATACTTCGCCTCGTAATCATACCAGCCCGAGGTGATGATATCGGTCACCGCAAGCGCCCGGTCGCCCATCACGGTGCAGGTCATTTCCCGGCCCGGGGCATAGGTTTCCACCATCACCATGGCGGGCATCGTCGCGGCAAGACGGGGCGCGTTCGATCCCGGGCGCACGATATAGACGCCGACGGACGACCCTTCGTTATTGGGCTTCACCACATAGGGCGGCGGCAGGACATGGGATTGGCTGACCTCTTCGCGGCTGGCCAGCACGCTGTCCACCACCGGCAGGCCCGCGGCGCGGAACACATCCTTGGTGCGCTGCTTGTCCATGGCCAAGGCCGAAGCCAGCACCCCGGAATGGGTATAGGGGATGCGCAGCCATTCCAGCAGCCCCTGCACGCAGCCATCCTCGCCCCAGCGGCCATGCAGGGCGTTGAACACCACATCGGGGCGAAGGTCTTGCAGGCGTGCGGCCAGATCGGGGCCGGCATCGACCTCGATCACCTGAAATCCGGCTTCCCGCAGGGCATTGGCGCATTCACGCCCGGATGACAGAGACACCTCCCGCTCGGCGGAAGGGCCACCCATCAATACTGCCACACGGGAGCCTGCCTTGCCCGACATGCCCGCCATCGTACTGCCTCACCGGGGTCTTTGCCCCGAATTCTTGTTATTTTGCCGCCGGTTCCCCGACACGCATGATTTCCCATTCTAGCGTGATCCCGCTGTTTTGGAAAACCCTTTTTCGCACCTCTTCGCCCAGATTTTCCAGATCGGCGGCAGTTGCGCCACCGGCATTGATCAGAAAGTTGGAATGCATCTCGCTCATCTGCGCGCCGCCCAGGCGGGCGCCGCGCATTCCGGCGTCGTCGATCACCTTCCAGGCCTTCAGCTCGTGGCTGTCATCCGCCCGCCCGGTAGAGGAATGCCCCACCGGATTGCGAAAGGTGGACCCGGCGCTGCGGTCGCGGGTGGGTTGGCTGGCGTCGCGCTTGGCCAGTTGGTCGGCCATCCGGGCCTCCAGCACCGCCGGGTCGCCCTTGGGCGCGCGAAAGGTGGCGCGGGTGACCACGGCCCCTTCGGGCAGATCGGATTGGCGATAGCGCAGGTTCAATGCGGCAGCGGGCAGGGTTTCGGTCTGGCCCGCGCGGGTGATGATCTGGATTTCCTCCAGCACATCCGCAACATAATGGCCGTAACAGCCCGCATTCATCCGCACGGCCCCGCCGATACTGCCCGGGATGGTGCGCAGGAAGGTCAGGTCAAGCCCGGCCTCGGCCGCCTTGCGCGCGACATGGGCATCCAGCGCGGCAGCCCCGGCAATGACCCGGTCGCCCGCGATCTCGATACCGTTGAAGCCCCGGCCCAGACGCACGACCAGCGCGCGGATCCCCCCATCGCGCACGATCAGGTTCGACCCGACCCCCATGGGAAACACCGCCACGTCGGCGGGCAACCCGGCCAGCAGCGCGGCCAGATCTTCGGCATCCGCAGGCTGGAACAACCAATCCGCAGGCCCGCCCACGCGCAGCCATGTCAGATCGGACAGGGTCCGGTTCGGGGTCAAGGTGCCGCGGGGGGTGGGGAAGGTCTGGGTCATGGCAGCGGTTTTGCCGCAAGCAACAGGGCGGGGCAAGGGGCGTCAATGGGCTATGGCGGAGGGGATGGGCGGGGAAGATGAGAGGTCCACGCCGCGATTGCCCGCTCACGGCAAAACATCTCCTTTGCTCAGGTTCAAGGTGTATAGCTTTCCATCAACATATGCGAACGCACGTTTAGGTTCGTCCATATCATCCCAGATGCCAAAGAACCCGGAAGCATCCAGAGCTCTGGCACGACGAATCATGCATGCGCTCATTTCCCCATTCGCTCTATGGTTGATAGCAAAGTCAGAGTCGCTCTTTATCGGTCTTGGCAAAGACCGTCTAATTTGCTCGAGATCATTTTTGCACATGGCGGCCTCGCCATCGACAAGTACCAACATGTCCCAAACTGTAAACTCGCCGATTAAAGCCCTTGGAATCCTATATGGGCTGCTTGGTCGACCAATCTTCTCCAGGTAAACTGCAGCCTCAGAAAAAGAAGCCGTCATGCGTTCGTGATACTCGGCCTTGTCTTCTTCACCACTATATGCCCAAAATGATACCCAGCAGTCGCTGCGCTTGATGAGCGCATAGCGTTGTACCATAAAATAGGGGCTACCACCAAATCTAGAGGTATGTGTTTCTTTCACCTTGCTTTCAATTTCGATGTGGTTCTTTCCCCTGTGCAGGCGCTTTCCTTTCGGCACCTCGGGTCCACATTCGATACGCGGGGTGTAGCGGTCGGTTTCGGCGCTTGCAGACGGCGCAGTTCCCGTCAGGGCCAAGCAGACCGCGACTATAGCACAGAGAACCCTGGAAAGACGTTTGCGGCCTTCAGACAGATTATCCAAACTAACATTCATTATGGTGCGCCTCTGTCTAGATTGGCTGTGTAAATAGTGCCATCTACGTACGCAAAAAGAGTGCGATAGGTTTCCTTATCATTCCATATTCCGAGAAAACCGATCTTGTCTACGGCCTTGGCCCGACGGATAATACAGGATCGGTTTTCAAGTTTCGCCTTTTCACTGATCTCTTCACTAGCCTTATCTAGGGTCAGGACCCATTGAATTGCTTGAGGCCGCCGCCGCTGCGTGATTCAAGGCCCCTGAGCTACGGGGGTGTTCATGAGTAATCTATTCTGGTTGACGGACGCGCAGATGGAGCGGCTGAGACCGTTCTTTCCAAAGAGCCATGGCAAGCCACGGGTCG